>JBDUDR010000191.1:0-2973 GCA_040002845.1 Nocardioidaceae bacterium | reverse complement strand
ACGCCACGCGAGCCTGTGCAGTTGGTGCTCGCGTCCGCTTCGCCGGGGAGGCTCAAGACACTCCGGCAGGCGGGGCTCGATCCCGTGGTCGAAGTCTCCGGGATCGATGAGGCGTGCGAAACCTCGCCGGACGCGGTGAGTCTGGTCGGGCGTCTGGCAACGCTCAAGGCACGGGCGGTGGCGTCCCGGCTCGGGTCCTCTCGATTCCGAAAGTTGGTGCTCGGCTGCGACTCTGCGTTGGAGTTCGACGGTGTCACGTACGGGAAACCCCTCGACGCAGCCGAGGCTGTGCAGCGCTGGCTTGTGATGCGGGGCGGCTGCGGCACTTTGCATACCGGACACTGCGTGGTCGATGTGCAGAACGACCGCGAGGTGACGCGTACTGCCTCGACGCGGGTGTGGTTCGGGCAGGTCAGCGAAGCCGAGATCGCCGAGTACGTCGCGTCCGGAGAGCCACTCGCAGTAGCCGGAGCCTTCACCATCGACGGGCTGGGCGGCCCGTTCGTGGATCGCGTCGACGGGGATCCGCACAACGTGGTCGGGCTGTCCCTGCCGCTCGTGCGCGAGATGCTGGCCGGCTTCGGCGTCTCTTGGACGTCACTGTGGACCCGCCAGCCGTGACCCGGTCGGCCACTTGCAAAATGTGACGTTCCGGTAGTCAGCCGGGTGGCAATGCTGCATTACTGTCGCACTTTGTGGCCGAGCCAGCCCCCTGCAGACGGGTCAGCGGACGCAAGCCTCACTCGACGGGCAGGCCGAGCGCGCGTGCGATCAGCAACCGCTGCACCTCTGAGGTGCCCTCGCCGATCTCGAGCACCTTGGCATCGCGATAGAACCGGGCCACCGGGTATTCCTCCATGAACCCATAGCCACCGAACACCTGGGTCGCGATGCGGGTCGCGCTGACAGCGGCCTCGGTGGCATGCAGCTTGGCGATCGAGGCGGCCTGCCTGAACTCACGCGCCGGACGGCTGGCGTCCCTCAACGCCGCGGCCTTGTACGTCAGCAGTCGAGAGCTCTCGGCCATCACCGCGAGATCCGCGATCTGGAAGGCGACGCCCTGCTTGCGCCCGATGGGGACGCCGAACGACGTGCGCTCCAAGGCGTACTGGCGGGCCATCTCCAGGCACGCCTGGATGCAACCGACCGCGAGTGCGGAGATCGCCACCCGGCCGTCATCAAGGGTGGACAGAAACTGCCTCAGGCCATTTCCACGCTCTCCCAGCAGGTTCGACTCTGGAACGTGGACGTCGCTGAAGCTCAGCGGATGCGTGTCTGAGGCATGCCAGCCGAGCTTGTCGTACGCCGGTTCGGCCACGAAACCTGGGGTGCCCGCCGGGAGGATGATCGTGGAGATCTCCGGCTTCCCGGCGGCAAGCTCCCCGGTGCGAGCGGTCACCGTCACGACCGAGGTGATGTCCGTGCCGGCGTTGGTGATGAACTGCTTCGAACCGTTGACCACCCACTCGCCGGCGATCAGCTCGGCCCGCGTACGGGTCGCCCCGGCGTCGGATCCTCCACCGGCCTCCGTGAGGCCGAATCCGGCCAGCGCCCTGCCTGCAACGAGGTCAGGCAACCACCGCTGCTTCTGCTCCGTGGTGCCGTACGTCAGGATCGGGTTGATCCCCAGGCCGACCGCGGCCTCCAGCGTGATCCCGATCGACTGGTCGACTCGCCCGATCTCCTCGATTGCCACGCACAGGCTGGTGAAATCGCCACCGGCCCCGCCGTACTCCTCCGGCGCTGTGAGCCCGAAGAGCCCGAGGTCGCCCATCTTCTGCACGACGTTGACGGGAAAATGATGCTTCTTGTCCCACTCGGCGGCATGTGGGGAGATCTCGGCCTCCGCGAAGTCGTGCACGCTCCTGCGGAACGCCTCGTGCTCGCCGGACAACTCGAAGGTCATGAGGACTGGCCTCTCGGATGGGTCTAGGCTGGGACCGGACGGGATTACGTTTACGTAAACGTAAAGCTCAACGATACGGTGACCCGCCCACGAACCGCAAGGAGCACCTCGTGACCGCCACCGAGCAGACCTGGTCGATCACCGACCTGGCGTCGGAGTACGACGTCAGCTTGCGCACGATCCGCCACTATGAGGATCTCGGGCTGATCACTCCCGAACGGCGCGGCACTTCGCGCGTCTTCCATCCGCGCGACCGCGTGCGTCTGGCACTGGTCCTGCGGGGAAAGCGCCTCGGCTTCTCCCTCGACGAGATCGCCACCATCGTCAACATGTACGACGCCGAGCCGGGCGAGGGAGGCCAGCTGCGATACCTGCTGGATCAGATCGCCCACCGGCGTGAAGAGCTCGAACAGCGCCGTCGCGACATCGAGGAGACACTGGCCGAGCTGGCCGAGGTCGAGCAACGCTGTCAACAAGACCTCAACGCACTCGCGACTCGGTGATCGCGTCATCGAGAAGACGCCGGCGTCGGTGCGCAGTGGTTGACTCGAGATCATGTCGGAGACGTTCACCGCTGCGGCGCTCACCCACGAGACCTGGTCCGACCTCGAGCAGCTGTTCGGTCGACCCGGAGGCTCGATCGTCAGGGGTTGCTGGTGCATGTACTACCGCAGGAGCGGCAAGGTCTTGATGAACAGCTCGGGCGGCAAGGACAACAAGCACCAGCTGCGAGAGCTGGCCGGCGGTGACACGGCACCCGGCTTGATCGGCTACCTCGACGGACTCCCGGTCGGATGGATCAGCCTCGGTCCAAGAGATGACTACCTCAAGCTGCGCCGCTCTCGGGTGATGAAGCCCGTCGACGATGCGGACGTCTGGTCGATCGTCTGCACCTACGTCGACAAGGCTCACCGCGGACGCGGTCTGCAGCACCGCTTGCTGAGCGCGGCGATCGATTTCGCCAGGGACAACGGCGTTCGGATGCTCGAGGCCTATCCGGTGGACAAGCCCGAACGCAGCCACGACGACTTCATGTTCTTCGGGTCACGCAGTCTCTACGAGCGGGC
>JBDUDR010000190.1:0-2978 GCA_040002845.1 Nocardioidaceae bacterium | reverse complement strand
TGGAGGCGCGAGCCGACGACATCGTCGAGGTGGAGAGCGAAAACACCGGTAAGCCAATCGGGTTGACCCATAGCGAGGAGATCCCTCCGATGGTCGACCAGATCAGGTTCTTCGCGGGCGCCGCCAGGGTGCTCGAGGGCCGGTCAGCGGGGGAGTACATGGCCGGCCATACCTCGTACGTCCGCCGTGAGCCGATCGGTGTCTGCGCGCAGGTGACACCGTGGAACTACCCGATCATGATGGCCGTCTGGAAGATCGCCCCGGCTCTGGCGGCCGGAAACACGGTGGTGCTCAAGCCGTCCGACACGACTCCGGCCTCGACCCTGTTGCTCGCCGAGATCGCCGCTGACATCTTCCCGGCGGGTGTGCTCAACGTGGTCACGGGCGACCGAGACACTGGGCGAGCCCTGGTAGAGCACCAGACCCCGCAGATGGTGTCCATCACCGGATCCGTACGGGCTGGGATGGAAGTTGCGCGCGCCGCCGCCGCGGATCTGAAGAAGGTTCACCTGGAGCTCGGAGGCAAGGCACCCGTGGTGGTGTTCGACGACGCGGACCTGGAGGCGGCTGCCGAGGCGATCGCCGTCGCGGGGTACTTCAACGCCGGCCAGGACTGCACGGCGGCGACCCGGGTGCTCGCCGGTCCTCGTGTGCACGAGGACTTCGTGGGTGCCCTGACTGAGCAGGCCAAGGCCGCCAAGACCGGGCTACCCGACGACGAGGATGTGCTCTTCGGTCCGGTCAACAACGCCAACCAGCTCGCGCAGGTTTCCGGGTTCATCGACCGGTTGCCGGACCACGCCGCGCTGCAGACCGGTGGTGCGCGGGTCGGCGGCGATCTCAGTGACGGTTTCTTCTACGCCCCGACCGTCGTCTCGGGACTCCAGCAGGACGACGAAGCCGTCCAGAGCGAGATCTTCGGCCCCGTCATCACCGTGCAGCGTTTCACCGATGATGACGAGGCGGTTCGCTGGGCGAACGGCGTGCAGTACGGCCTTGCCTCGTCGGTCTGGACCAAGGACCACGGTCGTGCGATGCGGATGGCCAAGCGGCTCGACTTCGGCTGCGTGTGGATCAACACGCACATCCCGTTGGTCGCCGAGATGCCGCATGGTGGCTTCAAGCACTCCGGGTACGGCAAGGACCTGTCGATGTACGGCCTCGAGGACTACACGCGGGTCAAGCACGTGATGTCCAACATCGACGTCTGAGGCGACGACCGCCATGAGGATCTTGCTCGTCGGTGCCGGGGGAGTCGGAGCGGCTTTCTGTGGCATCGCGGCCAGACGTGACTTCTTCGAGCAGATCGTGGTGGCCGACTACGACCCCGACAAGGCTCAGCTGGCAGCCGCTTCCGATCCGCGGTTCACGGCTGCGCAGCTCGATGCCTCGAACGCCGCCTCGGTGGCGGCACTCGCATCCGAGCACGGCGTCACCCATGTGATGAACGCGGTCGACCCGCGGTTCGTGACGTCGATCTTCGATGGCGCGTTCGGGGCAGGCGCCGACTACCTCGACATGGCGATGAGCCTGTCGCAGCCGCACGCGGAGCAACCGTACTCGCGGACGGGCGTCATGCTCGGCGACTACCAGTTCGCGAAGTCAGCCGAATGGGAGCAGGCGGGCCGGTTGGCGCTGGTGGGCATGGGAGTGGAGCCGGGCCTGTCCGACGTCTTCGCCCGGTACGCCGCAGACCATCTGTTCGGCGAGATCGCGGAGCTCGGGACGCGCGACGGGTCGAACCTGACCGTGGATGGGTACGACTTCGCCCCGAGCTTTTCCATCTGGACCACGATCGAGGAGTGCCTGAACCCGCCCCTGGTCTGGGAACGCGATCGCGGCTGGTTCACCACCGAGCCGTTCAGCGAGCCCGAGCTGTTCGACTTCCCGGATGGGATCGGGACGGTCGAGTGCGTCAATGTCGAGCACGAGGAGGTCGTGCTGATGCCGCGGTGGGTCGAGGCGCAGCGAGCGACCTTCAAGTACGGGCTCGGTGGCGAGTTCATCGAGATGCTCAAGGCGCTTCACAAGCTCGGGCTGGACCGTACCGAGAAGGTCAAGGTGGGGGCCGTCGAGGTGAGCCCGCGAGACGTGGTCGCCGCCTGCCTGCCCGATCCCGCCACCTTGGGGGACAAGATGCGTGGCAAGACCTGCGCCGGGCTCTGGATCACCGGGACGGGCAAGGACGGCCGACCGCGGTCGACGTACCTCTATCACGTGGTCGACAACGAGTGGACCATGCGGGAGTACGGTCATCAGTGTGTTGTGTGGCAGACCGCGGTCAACCCGGTGGTCGCTTTGGAGCTGATTGCCGCCGGCGTGTGGTCAGGGGCCGGGGTGCTCGGGCCGGAGGCGTTCGACTCGGTGCCGTTCCTCGAGCTGCTCGAGGGGCCGGCTCCGAAGGGCTACGACTCCCCATGGGGTCAGCGCGAGCAGTAGCCACTGCCGCGGATGCACATGAGGTCAGGCGTGGTTCAGGGCGTGAGGGCGACGCGGAAGGCGTTTGCGAGCTCCTTGACCTGTTGGTCGGTCATCACGAATGCCGGTGACACCTGAAGCGCACCGGCCCCGCACACCCTGGTCGCGACGCCGAGGTCCCGTAAGGCCGTCATGGCTTTCGGCGCCTGAGCAGCGTCAGCGAGCTGCACCGCGGCGACTGCGCCCCCCCGGCACGTACCTCTTCCACGCAGTCGATCTCGGCCAGTGGCCCGAGCTCGCGCGCAAGGGTCGCCTCCAGCCTGGCCGACTCCTCCAGCAGGTGCTCGCGTTCGATGATGTCCAGGTTGGCCAGGGCCACCGCAGCTGCCGTGGCGTGGCCGGAGTACGTATATCCGTGTCGCCACCAGACGCTGGCTCGCGAACCAGGTGCCGCCGATCCGTCCGAACCCGGTGACCACCTCGTCGGCGACGAACAGCACGTCGTGATCGGCGCACACCTTCCTCACCTCTGCCAGGTAGTCCTCGGGCGGGAGGTAGAC
>JBDUDR010000189.1:0-3001 GCA_040002845.1 Nocardioidaceae bacterium | reverse complement strand
TCGATGTCAGGATGGTGGTTCATCTCATCGGCGACCTTGGCCACCCGAGCCACCAGGTCGATCCCGCCGGCGAACGTCCCCGCCTGGACGACCCTGGTGAGGGCCCCATCGCGGTAGTCCCAGTGCGGGTGGTCGGCAAGAGCGGCGCGGATCTGCTGTTCGGTGAGCAATGTGGGCATGCCGGAACCGTAACGCCATCCGTCAGTCCGAGGCGACCCGGACAAGGTCTGTGCGAGGCGACCCGGATGGGGTCTGTCCGAAGCGACCCGACGTGTCCCGGTGGCACGGAAGCACTGGGACAATGCCCTGGTGCATTTGGCCTTCACCCTGATCGCCCTGGTATCTGTGGTCGCGACCGTCGGCGCCGTCGCACGCAGGTATGGGCTTCCGGCCCCGCTGCTTCTCACCGTCGTGGGAGTCGCGGGTTCGTTCGTACCCTTCATTCCGGATATCGAGCTGACCCCAGACCTCGTGCTGATCGGCCTGTTGCCTCCGCTGCTGTACGCCGCAGCGATCCGTACAAGCCTCATCGACTTCCGACGGAACGCCAAGCCGATCGCGCTGTTGTCGGTCGGGCTGGTCGTCTTTACCGCCGTCGGCGTCGGGTTGATCGCCTGGTGGCTGCTGCCGATCCCGGTCGCGGCGGGCATGGCGCTCGGCGCCGTGGTCGCGCCGCCGGACGCGGTGGCGGCTACATCGATTGCGCGGCGCGTCGGAATGCCCAGGCGGCTGATCCTGATCCTGGAGGGCGAGAGCCTGGTCAACGACGCCACCGCACTCGTGTCTCTGCGCGCCGCCCTCGCAGCGCTGGCCGGCAGCATCTCGATGGCTCAGGTGGGCGGGGAGATCGCAGTCGCCGCGGTGGGTGGCCTGGCCGTCGGAGCCGCGGTCGCCTTCGTCATCGGGAACATCCGAAAACACACCGACGACATCCTCACCGACACGACGGTCTCGCTGTTATCTCCGTTCATCGCGTACCTGCTCGCCGAGGAGATCAACGCGTCGGGGGCGCTCGCAGTGGTCATCGCCGGCTTGATGCTCGGTCAGGCAGCCCCCATGATGCAGTCCGCGTCGGCGCGGATATTCGAACGTACGAACTGGGCGACCGTGCAGTTTCTGCTGGAGAACTCGGTGTTCTTGCTGATCGGGCTGCAAGTACACAGGATCCTGTCGGACGTCGGTGACAGCGACCTCCCGGCGTCTCGCATAGCACTGGTGGTCGCAGCGGTCTTCGCCGCCGTGGTGTTGCTCCGGCCGCTGTGGGTGTTTCCGGTCATCTGGGCTTCGCGGACCCTTCCTCGGGCCGGCCAGGCGCGCGCCCCCTCCTGGCGGATCCTCACGGTGCTCTCCTGGGCCGGGATGCGCGGCGTCGTGACGCTGGCGGCGGTGTTCGCATTGCCGCAGGACACCCCCCAACGCGAGGTACTCGTACTGAGTGCGCTGGTGGTGACAGGCGGGACGCTGCTGTTGCAGGGCACCACGCTGCCATGGCTCGTACGCCGCCTGCACCTGCCTGCGCCCGACCCAGCAGCCGATGCCCTGCAGGCTGCTGAGGTGAAGCAGCGCGCAGCGTCCGCCGGACTGGCGCGGCTGGACGAACTGGTCACCGTTGACGACCCTCCCGAGGTTCTCGAACGGCTGCGACGTCGCGGCATCGAGCGAGCGAACGTGGCGTGGGAACGACTCGGTGGCGCCGCCGAGGCGCCGAGCCAGGCGTACTCGCGGCTGAGACTCGAGATGCTGGCCGCCGAGCGTCAGGCGGTGCTGGACATCCGCGCAAGCGGAACCATGCCTGACGAGGTGCTGACGCACGTCATGAACTCGTTGGACGTTGAGGAGTCGATCATCGACAGGTCGGAGTCCCAGGACTCGAGCCAGCGCGAGACCGAGCTACGCACCCCGATGCGACGAGCCGGTGGTTGCGAGCACCTGACGGATCCCCGTCAACCGCCCGTCCCGCGTACCCCGGAAGGCTGCGAGGACTGCCTGGCTCAGGGCACTCAATGGGTGCACCTGCGACTGTGCATGGAATGTGGGCGTGTGGGGTGCTGCGACTCCTCGCCCGAGCGGCACGCGACTCGTCACTACGAAGCGTCGGATCATCCGGTGATCAGGAGCTTCGAGGCCGGCGAGGGGTGGCTGTGGTGCTTCGTCGACGAGCTCCTCGGCTGACCCCCGCCGCCGACATGCGGGCCGCCTTTGGGAGATCGGCGGCGGCCCAGGCTTGCCCCCCGAGCCAGCGTTCAGACCTCGTCGCGAGAGTCCCGGCGACCGATCTTGGAGCCGAGCCAGACCAGTGGGTCGTACTTGCGATCGACCACGCGTTCCTTCATCGGGATGATCGCGTTGTCGGTGATGTGGATCCCTTCCGGGCACACCTCGGTGCAGCATTTGGTGATGTTGCACATGCCGAGCCCGGCGGCGTCTTGGGCCAGCCTGCGCCGGTCGTTCGTATCGAGCGGATGCATGTCGAGCTCGGCGTACCGCAAGAAGAACCTCGGGCCGGCGAACGCCGGCTTGTTCTCCTCGTGGTCACGCACCACATGGCAGGTGTTCTGGCACAGGAAGCACTCGATGCACTTGCGGAACTCCTGCCCGCGCTCGACATCGGCCTGCATCATCCGCCGCTTGCCGTCCGCGTCCGCGGGAGCCGGGGCGAATGAGGGCAGCTCCCGGGCCTTCTCATAGTTGTACGACACGTCGTTGACCAAGTCGCGGATCACCGGGAACGAGCGCATCGGGGTGACAGTGATGGTCTCGCTCGGCTCGAAATCGGCGAGCCGCGTCATGCACATCAGCCGTGGCCTGCCATTGATCTCCGCGGAGCAGGAGCCACACTTGCCGGCCTTGCAGTTCCATCGCACGGCCAGGTCGTTTGCTTGGGTCGCCTGCAGCCGATGGATCGCGTCGAGTACGACCTCACCCTCCTCGACTGGCACGACGTAGTCGCCGAGCTGCCCGCCGGACTTGTCGCCCCGCCAGATGCGCATCTTCAGGTCGT
>JBDUDR010000188.1:0-3787 GCA_040002845.1 Nocardioidaceae bacterium | reverse complement strand
CGTCTGCGCAACGCCAACCAGGCGTACCACGACGACGTCGCGATGCCGTACAGCAAGGTGAAGGCGGGCGTTGCCGAGATCCTCCAGCAGGAGGGTTACATCACGTCCTGGAAGGTCGACCAGCCGGCGGCGGGCGCCGTCGGCAAGACCCTCGTGCTCAGGCTGAAGTACGGCCCGAGCCGGGAGCGCTCGATCGCGGGAGTTCGCCGCATCAGCAAGCCCGGCCTGCGGGTTTACGCCAAGGCGACCGGCCTGCCCAAGGTGCTCGGCGGTCTTGGTGTGGCAATCATCTCCACCAGCCAGGGTCTGCTCACCGACCGTCAAGCCAACCAGAAGCGCGTAGGTGGGGAAGTCCTCGCCTACGTCTGGTGACGGAAGGAGTCAAGATCATGTCGCGGATCGGCAAACTCCCGGTCGCCGTACCGGCCGGGGTTGATGTCGCCATCGACGGCCGGACAGTGACCGTCACGGGGCCGAGAGGAACGCTGGCACACACGGTTGCGCCACCGATCGACGTGGCGCGCGGTGACGACGGCACCCTCGAGGTCAAGCGTCCCGATGACGAACGCCTGAGCAAGTCGCTACACGGCCTGTCCCGCACCCTGATCGCCAACATGGTGACCGGCGTGACAGATGGATACGAGAAGAAGCTCGAGATCGTCGGGGTTGGCTACCGAGTGCAGTCCAAGGGGCCGAGTCAGCTCGAGTTCGCGCTCGGCTACAGCCACTCGATCACGTTCAACGCCCCCGATGGGGTGACCTTCACCGTCGAGTCACCGACCAGGTTCTCGGTGCAGGGCATCGACAAGCAGCAGGTGGGAGAGGTGGCGGCCAACGTCCGCAAGCTGCGCAAGCCCGAACCGTACAAGGGCAAGGGCATCCGTTACGCCGGCGAACACATCCGCCGCAAGGTCGGAAAGGCTGGCAAGTAACCATGGGCATCGCTCTCAGGCACCACAAGCACACCAGCCGGACAACGGCCTCGCGCGCACGCCGCCAGATCCGGGGTCGCAAGAAGGTCTCCGGCAGCGATATTCGACCGCGCCTCGTGGTCACTCGGTCGAGTCGCCACATCTCTGCCCAGATCGTCGATGACATCGCGGGCCGTACACTCGCGGCCGCGAGCAGCATGGAGCCCGACGTCCGATCGCTCGACGGCGACAAGACGGCCAAGGCCAAGAAGGTCGGCGAGCTCGCGGCGGAGCGCGCCAAGGCGGCGGGGATCCAAAGCGTGGTCTTCGACCGCGCCGGTAACCAGTACCACGGGCGGGTAGCCGCCCTTGCCGACGGCGCCCGCCACGGCGGCTTGGCCTTCTGACCTGTTTCAACAACGAGAAGAGGTAGTTCGAATGAGCGGACCCCAGCGCCGCAGTGGCGGTGCCGGTGGCGAGCGTCGTGGACGCGACGACCGTCGTGGCTCCTCGCCCGACAAGAGCGCCTACATCGAGCGCGTCGTCGCGATCAACCGCGTCGCCAAGGTCGTCAAGGGTGGTCGTCGTTTCAGCTTCACTGCCCTGGTGGTCGTCGGGGACGGCGACGGGATGGTCGGTGTCGGCTACGGCAAGGCCAAGGAGGTCCCCGCGGCGATCGCCAAGGGCGTCGAAGAGGCCAAGAAGAGCTTCTTCAAGGTGCCACGCATCCAGGGCACGATCCCGCACCCGATCCAGGGTGAGAAGGCGGCAGGGGTCGTCCTGCTGCGACCCGCGACGCCTGGTACCGGCGTGATCGCCGGCGGTCCAGTCCGTGCGGTCTTGGAATGCGCCGGCATCCGCGACGTGCTGAGCAAGTCGCTTGGATCGTCCAATGCGATCAACATCGTGCATGCAACGGTCGCCGCTCTGCGAGCGCTCGAGCAACCCGAAAGCGTGGCCGCTCGTCGCGGACTGCCGGTCGAGCACGTCACACCGGCGGCGCTACTGAAGGCCCGGGCGGAGACGAGCTCATGATGGGCCGCCTGAAAGTACGCCAGACGCGCTCCACCATCGGGTGCAAGGCAAACCAGCGGGAGACCCTGCGCTCGCTGGGTCTCAAACGGATCGGCGATGTGGTGCTCAAGGAGGACCGCCCCGAGATCCGCGGCATGATCGCGACGGTCCCGCACATGGTCGCCGTCGAGGAGGTCGACTGACATGACGCTCAAGGTTCATCACCTACGCCCTGCGCCGGGGTCCAAGACGGCCAAGACCCGGGTGGGCCGCGGTAAGGGCGGCAAGGGCAAGACGGCAGGTCGAGGCACCAAGGGCACCAAGGCCCGCAGCCAGGTCCCGGCCAGGTTCGAGGGCGGCCAGATGCCGATCCACATGCGGCTGCCCAAGTTGAAGGGCTTCCAGAACCCGTTCCGGGTCGAGTACCAGGTGGTCAACCTCGACCGCCTGACCTCGCTATACCCGGACGGCGGTGACGTGAGTGTCATCGACCTGGCCGCCAAGGGCGCGGTGCGCTCCGGCGAGCGGGTGAAGGTGCTCGGCTCTGGCGAGATCACGGTCGCGGTCAACGTGACGGCTCACGCCTTCTCCAAGTCTGCCAAGGACAAGATCGAGGCCGCTGGAGGTACTACCACGCTGGCCTGACTCGGTGACTTCGCGTACGCAGGTCCGGACCTACCGGGTTTGCCGCAGACTGTTATTGTCCGATGGTTGTGTGACGGGGGCGTTCACCGCAGTGGACTCGTCGGCACAACCAGATCCGAGACCCCGTGGAGGGGTCACCCGTGGGAGGACCTGGTGCTAGGCACCTTCGCCAACGCGTTCCGGACGCCGGACCTGCGACGCAAGTTGCTGTTCGTGCTGTTCATCATCGCGGTCTTCCGGCTGGGCTCCGTCATCCCGACTCCGGGTGTGAACGTCGCGAACGTGAAGTACTGCCTGAACCCCGACAATCTGTCCTCGGGGCAGCAGAGCCTGTACAGCCTGATCAACCTGTTCTCCGGTGGGGCACTGCTCCAGCTGGCGGTGTTCGCGCTCGGAATCATGCCGTACATCACGGCCAGCATCATCTTGCAGCTGCTCACCGTGGTGATCCCGCGGCTGGAGACCCTGAAGCAGGAGGGTCAGGCCGGGCAGGCCAAGATCACCCAGTACACCAGGTACCTGACCCTGGGGCTTGCGATCCTGCAGTCCACAGGAATCGTGGCGCTGGCCAACTCGGGCAACCTCTTCAGCGGGTGCAACAGGCCGATCCTGGTCAACAACAGCATGTTCACCATCTTGATGATGGTGGTGACCATGACCGCCGGTACCGGCGTGATCATGTGGCTCGGGGAGCTGATCACCGACCGCGGCATCGGCAACGGCATGTCCATCTTGATCTTCACCTCGATCGCCTCCCGGTTCCCGACCTCGCTGTGGGCCATCAAGCAGCAGCACCCGGGTGCCTCCGGGTGGCTGCTGTTGTTCATGGTGATCGGCATCGGGCTCGTGGTTGTGGCGGCGGTCATCTACATCGAGCAGGCGCAGCGCCGGATACCGGTCCAGTACGCCCGGAGGATGGTCGGGCGCAAGATGTTCGGAGGATCCTCGACCTACATTCCGCTGAAGGTCAACCAGGCGGGCGTGATCCCGGTCATCTTCGCCTCCAGCCTGCTTTACCTACCGGCCCTGATGGCTCAGTTCAACCCGAGCTCTCCATGGGCGATCTGGGTCGGCACGCACCTGGTGCGCGGTGATCACCCGATCTACATGCTGGGGTACTTCCTGCTGATCGTGTTCTTCACGTACTTTTATGTCTCCATCACCTTCAACCCGCAAGAGGTGGCGGACAACATGAAGAAGTACGGCGGCTTCATCCC
>JBDUDR010000187.1:0-3831 GCA_040002845.1 Nocardioidaceae bacterium | reverse complement strand
GACCAAACACCGCGAGTCCGGCTCCCGCACGTCCAGCTCCCGCAAGTCCAGCTCCGGCAAGTCCAGCTCCCGCTCGGCCCGCCCGCTCAAGTCAACCGCCGCTGGCCACCACGACCTCCAGCCTGCCGAACGCCGGGGCAGACACCGGCGGCACGAAGGCGACCTCCGAGCCAGCGGCGCCGGCATCAGCGACGAGCGAAGAACCACCGGATGACTCGCAGACAACCGTGCCTCTGCGGGGAGCCGCCGCCCGTGCCGTCTCCAACATGGACCAGAGCCTGACCGTCCCCACCGCGACGAGTGTGCGTGGCGTGCCGGTGAAGCTGCTCATCGACAATCGCGTGGTCGTCAACAACCACCTCGCCCGCGCTCGGGGCGGCAAGGTTTCGTTCACCCACATCATCGGCTACGCCCTGGTCAAGGCACTGAAGGCTGTGCCTGAGATGAACGTCGGCTACACCGAGGTGGATGGCAAGCCGATGCTGATCCAGAACACCCATGTCGGGCTCGGCCTGGCGATCGACGTGAAGAAACCGGATGGGTCACGACAGCTCGTTGTGCCCTCGATCAAGAACGCGGAGACCTACGACTTCGCCGGGTTCTGGACTGCGTACGAAGACATCGTGCGAAAGGCCCGCGACAACAAGCTGACCGTGGAGGACTTCCAGGGCACCACGATCACGCTCACCAACCCGGGCACGATCGGGACCAACCATTCCGTGCCTCGCCTGATGAAGGGGCAAGGCTGCATCATCGGTGTCGGCGCCATGGACTACCCGGCCGAATATCAGGGTGCCGCCCCCGAGACGCTGAACCGGCTGGCGGTCTCAAAGATCATGACGCTGACGTCGACGTACGACCACCGGGTGATCCAGGGCGCCCAGTCGGGTGACTTCCTGCGCCGGCTGCACGACCTGCTGCTGGGTTCCGAGGGCTTCTACGACGAGGTCTTCTTGGCACTGCGGATCCCCTACGAACCGATCCGGTGGGCAGCTGACATCTCGTCAAGCCATGAGGACGACATCAGCAAGCAGGCCAGAGTTCTGGAGCTGATCCACGCCTATCGGGTGCGGGGTCACATCATGGCCGACACCGATCCGCTCGAGTACAAACAGCGGAGCCATCCCGACCTGGACGTCGTGACCCACGGACTCACCCTGTGGGACCTCGACCGGGAGTTCGCGACCGGCTCGTTCGCCCCGGATCAGCCGTTCATGAAGCTACGCAAGATCCTCGGGATCTTGCGGGACTCCTACTGCCGCACGGTCGGCATCGAGTACATGCACATCCAAGACCCCGACCAGCGACGGTGGATCCAGCAGCGGGTCGAACGATCGCATGAGAAGCCGCCCCGCGAGGAGCAGCTGCGGATCCTGCTCAAGCTCAACCAGGCAGAAGCCTTCGAGACGTTCCTGCAGACCAAGTTCGTCGGGCAGAAACGGTTCAGCCTGGAAGGTGGTGAGACCACCATTCCGCTGCTCGACGAGATCTGCGAGGCAGCCGCCGAGGCGGGGCTCGACGAGGTCACCATCGGCATGGCGCACCGTGGGCGTCTCAACGTGCTGGCCAACATCGTCGGCAAGAGCTACTCGCAGATATTCCGTGAGTTCGAGGGCAACATCGACCCCCGTACCGTCCAGGGCTCCGGCGACGTGAAATACCACCTCGGCGCCGAGGGAGAGTTCACCGCCGGCACTGGCGAAAAGATCAAGGTGTCGGTGGCGGCGAACCCTTCCCATCTCGAGGCAGTCGACCCCGTGCTCGAGGGCATCGCCCGGGCAAAGCAGGACCTGCTGAACAAGGGTGCCGCCTACCCGGTGCTCCCGCTGCTGGTGCACGGTGACGCCGCGTTCGCCGGCCAGGGAGTGGTGGCGGAGACGCTCAACCTGTCGCAGCTGCGCGGCTACCGCACCGGTGGCACTGTGCACGTCGTCGTGAACAACCAGGTGGGGTTCACCACCTCGCCGGCCTCGTCGCGCTCGTCGCTCTACAGCACAGACGTGGCCCGGATGGTCCAGGCCCCGATCTTCCACGTCAACGGGGACGACCCTGAGGCCTGCATCCGGGTCGCCCGGTTGGCCTTCGAATACCGCCAGGCCTGGAACAAGGATGTCGTCATCGACATGTTGTGCTACCGCCGTCGCGGCCACAACGAGGGTGACGACCCGTCCTACACCCAGCCGCTGATGTACGACCTCATCTCGCAGAAGCGCTCAGTGCGCAAGCTCTACACAGAGGCGCTGGTCGGTCGCGGGGACATCACGCTCGAAGAGGCCGAGGAGGCGATGAAGGACTACCAGTCGCAGCTCGAGCGCGTCTTCGCTGAAGTACGCGACGCGAAGAGTTCGACCGAGGCCTACACGACCGCGCCGGTTTACCCCACCAAGTCCGTTGCCTCGGGGAGCCTCGAAACCGCGGTCACGATGGATGTCCTGAAGACCATCGCGGACGCGCACGTGACGCCTCCGGACGGCTTCACCGTGCATCCGAAGGTGCTGCCCCAGCTGCAGCGCAGGGCGGCCGCGATCACAGAGGGCCCCATCGACTGGGGCACTGGTGAGGTGCTCGCGCTCGGCTCCCTCCTCATGCAGGGACGACCGGTGCGGCTCGCCGGCCAGGACTCTCGTCGAGGGACGTTCGTCCAGCGGTTCGCGACGATCATCGACCGTCGCAACGGCAACGAGTGGACGCCGCTGGCAAACCTCGGTGAGGACCAGGGCGGCTTCTACATCTACGACTCTCTGCTCTCCGAGTACGCCGCGATGGGCTTCGAGTACGGCTACTCAGTCGCGCGGCCCGATGCCTTGGTGTTGTGGGAGGCGCAGTTCGGTGACTTCGCCAACGGCGCGCAGATCGTCATCGACGAGTTCATCTCGGCGGGTTCGTCGAAGTGGAACCAGCAGTCCGGGGTCGTACTCCTGCTGCCGCACGGGTACGAAGGCCAGGGACCGGACCACTCCTCTGCCCGCATCGAGCGGTTCATGACGTTGGCGTCGGCCGACGCGCTCACCGTCGCGCAGCCCTCGACGCCCGCCAGCCATTTCCACTTGCTGCGGTGGCAGTCGCTCGGTGACGCGCACCGCCCGCTGGTGGTGTTCACCCCCAAGTCGATGCTCAAGCGGAAGGACGCGGCATCGATGCCGGAAGACTTCACGTCCGGAACCTTCCAGCCGATCATCGGCGACGACAAGGTCGAGGCCGCCGCGGTGGAACGGGTGCTGTTGTGCTCCGGCCGCATCACCTGGGACCTGCTGGCCGAGCGCAAGCGGATCGGTGACACCCGGACCGCGATCCTGCGGGTGGAGCAGCTCTATCCACGTCCGGTAGCGGAGCTGAAGGCCCAGCTGGCTGCCTACCCCAACGTCCGTGAGCTCCGCTGGGTGCAGGACGAGCCCGCCAACATGGGCCCGTGGCCACACATGGCGCTCAACCTCACCCCCGAGATGGATGGACTGCCGTTCTTCCGAGTGTCCCGACCCGAGTCGTGTGCTCCATCGGTAGGGCAGCACTCCGTCCATGTCGACGAGCAGAAGACACTGATGCAGCAAGCGTTCTCCTGATCGGCGGTCGAGGTGTACTTCACTGATCGCGGGATCGAGGAGCTCCAAGGTCGGCGCGGCGACGAGGATGTCAGCCTGTCGCGGCTTGCGGAGCAGCTGCGCGAGTTCGTGGATCTTAATCCGGAGTTCGAGACCGCCATCGAACGGTTCGCGACCTGGCTCGCGCGGCTCGACGATGATGAGCCTGACTCGCTTGGCGCCGCTCCGGGCTAGCGTGTGAAGACGATCTTGCCGAAGACCTTTCCTTCGGCCATCGCCGCGAATCCGTCGC
>JBDUDR010000186.1:0-3849 GCA_040002845.1 Nocardioidaceae bacterium | reverse complement strand
AGCGCAACCGCGACCAGCGAGATCGCCAACGACACGACGATGGCGAAGATCTGCACATGCGCGGCTCCTCAGGGCAGGCAGGGATCCTCAGGTGACCCTAGTGCCACCCGCGTTGGGGTCATGGACCCGTCGCAGGGAACGAAGACGGAGACGTCGAGTATGGGTTGTCTCACGATGGATGGGCCAACCTCCCGACGGTATAAGCCCAGGAAAGCGAGTCGAGGATTTGGTAAAAGCGCATCCGGGCGGTGTCGGGGTCGTTCAGACCGTAGGTCTGGAGGAACATGTCCGCATCGGCGGCCGAGTACTGGTGATTCATTCCCGTCGACCCGATGCTCAAGGTGGTGAGGGACAGGTCAAGGTATCGGTCGGCGACACCGAGGCGACCCAGGTCGATGACTCCGGCGCATTCCAGTGTCTCGGGGTCGATCACGAAGTTGGGTAGACACGCATCGCCGTGGCACACGACAAGGTCGGTCTCCTCTAGCCGGGTAGCCCGCTCGAGCTCTGACTGCAGCCCGGCAAGCAGGCTGCTCGGTGGTGTGCCTCTCCACTCGGGGTCGAGGTAGTTGGCGTTGACGGCGCCGCGCCGCACGACGTCCTCGACTACAGGCATGGTGACGGCAAGCGTGCGGTCGAACGGGCAGCTCTTCGGAGGGATGCTGTGCAGCGTGCGGAGTACGGCGGCCAAGGAGCGTACTGCCCGCGGCACCATCTCCGAAGACACGTCACAGGCAAGGGTGCCGTGGACCGCGGTGGTGACAAGACAGCCGCCGTCGTCGGTCTCGTGCCAGCCCGCAATCTCGGCGCAGGGCACGTCGGTGGTGGCGAGCCACGCGACGCGATCCCGCTCATCGCGTAGATCATCGACCCAGCGGCGACCCGCGCATTTGGCGAACACCACGCCATCGCTGCGTCTGAAAACTGCCGCACCTGACTCGCCCACCGTCACCGGCTCCCAACGCCTGCCGGTAGGGCAACGAGGCAACTGCGCCGTTTCGCATGCATGCGGAGCAGTCACAACCTCAGCCTGCCAGATGCGACAGGCGATCCACGGTGTCACTGTGTCGAGGTACGCCGTTGCCACCTGTGGGCTACGCGTTTCGGTGGGTAACCCGTACCTCGGCGGCGGGCTGGGTACGAAACACGTACTTGGCGTGAACACCAACAGCCGCGTCAAGATCGACGACCTCGAAGTCGATGTGCATCATCATCTGCTGCGAGCCGGCGGCCGCCGACGGCCCGCTCAGAGTGGTCATCGCCCTGCGGTGAGCGTCTATCAGCGGCGTGGACGGTAGGCGTCGGCTCGATGCTCGATGGCGATCACGTCGACCCGGTGATGTGCGTCATCGATGCGATAGATGATCCGGTAGTCGCCGCGACGCGCGCTGCACAGTCCCTCCAAGTCCAACTTGAGCGGCTTGCCTACGCGATGCGGTTGAGCGGCCAGCGAGCCGTAGAGGAACTCGATGACCGCGGTCCCGACCTTCTCCGGCAGCCGAGACAGGGCGCGCCGCGCTGGAGTGGTCCACGCGATCGCATACTCCGGCTCGCTCACCGGTCGGCGGTCAGCCGCAGCGCATCATCCTTGCCGAGCACTGGCGCCTCGGCAGCCCCGACCTCGGCCAGCGCTTCACGGATGTCCGCAACCAGCGTCTCGCTGCCCATCACGTCCAGGGTCTCCTCGAGTGACTCAAGGTCGTCGATGTTAAGCACCACTGCCGCGGGACGGCCGTGCTTGGTGATCACGACCCGCCCGTGCTCGCGTTCGAGGCGTTCCACGACTTCGGACAGTCGGTTCTTCACCTCGGCCAGCGACATCTGCTCAGCTGCCAACATAGCCATAAGTATAGCCACATCTGTGCGCGGCGTACGAGCTCAATCAACGCCCGCGTATCCGCCGACACGTGAGTACAAGGACCGGCCGCGTTGTCCCCCGGCTTACATGGCCCCCGGCACATGAACTGGAAAGCCGGGGCCGGCATGGTCGTGCCGATATGCGTCGTCGCGTCGGCTGCGCAGCTGGCGCCGGGACGGCGTGGGGAGGTCGCCGGGCCAGAGACAGACTTGCTGTCGATCGAAGTGGTCAACTCAGGCCCAATGTCGGTACGCATCGAGTCGGCCTCCTTCCCTTTGTTGGGTATTCATGCCGACTCCGCTGTGCGGATCGTGGGCCCCGGTCTCACCTCGAGCCCGGACAGCGTGGACGCCATCTTCCCGATCGACCGGGTTCTCGACCCCGGAGCGAAGCTTGAGCTGTCCTACGGGTTGCGATTCCGACCGTCCGGGTGCGATGGTCTCGGCAACCTCGCATGGATCTCAGACGTACCGCTTATCAAGGTCTCCGCCCTCGGGCTTACTGGCACCAGGCACGGGGATGCCATCTTCGGTTGGTGGGGTACACCCGCCAGTTCCTGCGACGACATCCGGGTCGGTCCGTAGAGCTTCCTGCCGCAGCGGGAATGTCGCCGTGCATGTCACGGCGTGCCGCTGATTGCCGAGCTATGGCTGCCGCGTTACGGGCAGACGGTCGAGGACGCCGTAGATGTCTACTGGCCGAGACGTGTCGAGCTCGATGCACGTTCCGATCCCCATCGGCTGGAGGACATCGATGGCGTCTCGAATCCTTCGCAGGGTGGGCTCGTCGGGTGGTAGGTGTGGCCGGGATCGCTTCCGACGGGTGTACCGGTCGACCGCAACGTCTGTCGGGACCCGGCAGAGCACCTCGACGATGTGTTTGCCCTGATGCTGCAACAGCGTGGTGACGCGGTCGGTGTCGCGACCCGGCGCGATCCAGATGTCCACAACCACGGTGCCTTGTTCAGCAACCAGCTGGGCGACGAGTTCCGCCTCGGCGGCGAGACGGAGTCCAAACTGGTCTCGATTCTCCGCGCCACGGTGGTACAGGCGCTCCTTGATCGCGTCGAGCGACAGAAACCGGGCTCCGAGCGCGATCGCGAGGGCAGATCCCAACGTCGTCTTCCCAGACCCCGGGACACCCGTGACTATCACAACCGACGATCGACTCCTCCGAGATCCTGTCTGCGCCATCCGACCATCATCGACCAGCTCATGACACCGCCCCGCCACGTCCGCTATGCCGCTCTGCGTGCGCGTGGAGACGCACGCTACCGCCGGCTCGCGCGCGGCCATCCGACTCAGCTCGTGTTCGCGGGGATGACGGTGGATGACGACTCCGCATGGGTCCACCCCGACCCATTCGCCGCATGCGTTGGTGTGCCAGTCGTGCCGCTGGAAACGTCCACGAACGCCCTGCTTGAGTGGACGCAACAAACAAGGCTCTACGGCGTGTGCGTGCCATGTCATCAACCAACATCCTGCCGTAGCAGCGTCACCCCGTCCGCACGGAACTTCCTCTCGATGGGGAGACTACGATTTGAGGGCCTAGGTACGCGCGGAGGGGGATCAGCTTGGCCGGACCCGATCAGCCCATCAACCGACCGGCGATCGTCACGATCGACGACGATCCCAGTGTGTCTCGGGCCGTCGCGCGCGACCTCCGTCGGGAGTACGGCGCCGAGTGCCGCATCGTGCGCGGCGAGAACGGGCCTTCGACTCTGGAGGCGCTGCGTGAGCTCAAGCTCCGCGGCGAGCAGGTGGCGGTGATCCTGGCTGACTACCGGATGCCGCAGATGAACGGCATCGACTTCCTCGAGCAAGCCATGGACATTTTCCCTTTCGCACGGCGCGTACTGCTGACGGCCTACGCCGACACGGACGCGGCCATCTACCTGCTCAAGCCCTGGGACCCTCCGGAGGAGAAGCTTTACCCGGTGGTTACCCAGCTCCTCGAGGACTGGAGGCGGTCGGCGCACGCGCCGGTGCCGG
>JBDUDR010000185.1:0-3945 GCA_040002845.1 Nocardioidaceae bacterium | reverse complement strand
GCGGCTCGCGGACGTCGCGTCGTCAAGGGCCGGCGACGACGGCGGCGCGATCGACCACCTCGCTGTCGCGCAGCAGCACCCAAAAGGCGGCGTCCGCCCTTGAGCTTGTCCGGCGCAGCACCAAGGCCGCTCGGCGCCTTCTCGAGGACGTGAGCGCCGGGATCGCCTACCTCACCGAGCCTTCGCCGCCCAGCTAGATGTTCAGCGGCCCTGGCCGGTGGGGGAAACACCCACGCGGGGCCGAAGCCAACCACCTACGAGACAGGGGGCTGGACCTGATGGTCAACGTATCCAACTCCAAGCGCACCGCAGGTGCACGATGATCGGGCCGCGGTAGAGCTATCTGCGCAACGCCGCCATGTTCGGCGCCGCCCTGGTCGTCGTCGGAGGGCGAGTCCGTGACACAGCGGCTGACAGTGAACGTGGGCACTGGTGGTGCCATCGTCCCGACTGCCGGGCGGTACTGGTTCTACGCTCGGCCGTCACTTGGTACCGATTTGGAGTGGGTTGTGGATCCTGACAGCCCACGAGTGATCACCTGCCGGCCGGAGTCGACGACGCCGCTCGCGGCGGACAGGCCCGTGACCGGACCACCAGGCAGACGCCGCTCGCTGAGCGAGGAGTTCCACCAGTCGAGGTCGACCGTGATCGCGTGATCGAAAATCTCAGCAACCCGGCTCGGCGGAAGTTACCCACCTCCTGGCGTCGTCGCTGGGGTGCAGTGCATCAAGGTCTGTCGCGGTCAACGGGTGATCAAATCACTGTCCTACGACATGCAGAAGCACCGGATTGGGCACCTCCTGGTCCTGCTCTGACTAGCGATAAGAACGGATTCCCGCTAGTCAGACGACACGCCTCAGGGGTGCGCGGGCGTACCCGCTGGTCCAGCGGTCACTGCTGGATGTCGTGGGCCCGCTCCTGCAGCGACGCCTGCCAACGATTCCCATCCAACGCCGCCGCGGGTAGCCGCGGCGGCCATCCGGTCGTATGCCTCGAGGACCAGTTGCTTAGTGCGGTACTCGCCGTGGTCCCGTTCGTCGTACTTGCGGACGACGGGGAAAGAGTCGAGAACGTGGTCAGCTTCTCTGCGGTCCAGCCCATACACGTGGAGCATGGCTGCATCCAGGTCGGCGCGAAGGAGCGCTCGACGCTCTGGGTTCCACCGGAACGGTGGACCGTCGTCACCAATCTCCTCGGCGTAGGGCTTCAGGCGCCACGAGGTATAGGACAACTCGAGGACGTAGGGGATGACCCACTCAGCAAGACTGCGATCGGGCTGCCAGGTGCTCGGGTGAGCGAAGACGTCTGAGCTGGGGCAGGCGATCTGCTTAACGATGAAATACGTCATTCCGGTCCCGCCGATTTTCTGCCGAGCGACGTAGTCGAAAACCAAACTCGACCACACAGCGTGCAAGAGGGGTGCACATGCCGGGTCCGCTGGGAACGCGAGCGGGAACTTGTTGCCGACAGCACTCGCGGGCAGCACCGACGGGACAAATGTCCGCTCGTTGCCCATGTTGGTGATGTCTCGCCAACCGAGCAGCCACTTCCTTTTCCACTTGCCTTCGAGTGCCACCGTGACGTTTGACTCAGGCACCCAATAGCGGGCCATCGGCTCCACATTTGGATCGTCGTGCTGCTTGGCCGATAGCCGGGGCAACGACCCCACATTGAGCTGTGCTGTGGTGGCGTTCTGATAGGTGGAAAAGCGATGATCGAAGTGGCTTAGCATCTTCGCCTCGTAAAGCGGGAGATATTCGGTCTGGTGCTCTGTGTAGGACCAACCATTGAAGCTTGCCCCGGCCAGGTCCTCGGGTGTTCGGAACAGGCCGGAGTCGTTGGCCATGTGGAAGAGGGTTCCGAAGGTCAGCCCCCACGGGTTGCCGTCGGGTGACCCATCGCGGATCAGGACAGGGTGCCGGCGGTAGATGCCGAGGGTGATGTCCGCATCGACCCTGGTCCGAAACATGCGGAGGGTTCCCGTGTTCGGGTTCATCGAGAGGACTTCAGTGGAAGCGAGCTCAAATCGGCGGCCTGGAACGTCAGGCAAGTGCCGGCAAAGGAAGGCGAATCGCGTTCGCTCGGCAGCTCTGATGTGTCCAGCAATCGCGGTGACCGCGAATCGGAATCGGTGATCGACCCCGGCAAAGATCTTGGCCTCGTTTTCAAAATCGTAGAACGCGATGAGCCGACCGCCGCTAAGTGTGTCCGCAAAGAAGGGTGCGGTCGTCTTGTCCGTGGCAAGGCCGGTCGGGGTGATGATTCCAGCAGCGCCAGAAGGCGCGATGATCGTACGGAATGTCTCGGCGAAGACACTGTAGGTGTTGACGTCCCCTTGCCCTGTAAGCGGATACCGCGCGCTGTGTAGGAGTAGGTGGCTTGTTCCGTCTGATGCCCGGAGCGCGATGCGATAGGCGTGATACAGAAAGGGGTCGTCGGTTGCAAGGGCCTTGATCATCCTGGTGCGGATGGCGGCGGTCTTCGCCTCAGCGATGTCGTGGCGGCCTGCGGCGGCGAAGAATTCCTTGTCCTGGATCTTCACGCGCTCCCACGGGGGGTTCCCCACGACACAGGAGAAGCCGCCCTGCCATCCGGTGATGGGGTCGACTCCGGTGGCGGGTGAGTCGGGGACGGTGAAGATGCCCGGGAACTCCAGATGCCAGTGGAAGAAGCGGTACCGCTGAGCTACCTCTCGCACAGTGTTGAGGACGGTGGCCGGGATGCCCGTGGGGTTCTCGACAATCTGCTGGAGGGTGTCGTGGGTGATGCCCTGCCCATGGCCGGAGGATTTGGGTTGAACGAACGCCACACACCAAGCGTCCGCGGCGAGCTTTCTTGCCGCGAGCTCGGGGTCGTCTTGGAGGCGCCGCCATGCGTCTGCTCGGGCGCGGACCTGCGCAAGGGTCGTTGCAGGCGTGTCCTCTAGCGCGCGGGCCTTTTTGGTCAGGGCTGCGGTCTCGACATTGAGGGTGTCACTGTCGAACATTGTTAGTTGACCTGCGTGCCGGGCACGTTCGGCTTTGTTGCGGGCTTTGAGCTTGCTGGTCCAACTCTTGTCGTCGTCGCCGAGGACGGTGAACGCGGCATCGGGAATATTCCTTCGCAGCAGCGACGGGGTGGTTCCGAGAAGGGAGTTGCCGACCTTGATGTGGGCGTCGAGGAACGGGAAGGGCCGCGAGCCGTCGAAGGCTTCGAGCCACAGCGCAACCTTAGTGATCTCGGCCGCTAGGTCATTGAGGTCGACGCCGTAGATGCAGCGTTCGATGACTTCGGCCGTTGCGGCGCGTAGCGCCGGGGGTCCTGGTTCGCCGTCGCCGGTCCGGACGCTAGCTAGTGCAGTGGCGAGTCTGCGCGCGGCGGCGACGACGAAGTGGCCGCTGCCGACGGCTGGGTCAAGGACGGTGAGTTCGAGCAATGCTGCTTCGGGTTTAACGGACTGGACGGCCTCTGCGATGAGAGGGTCGAGCGCTTCGTCAAGGACGAGGGCGATGAGGTCTGAGGGTGTGTAGTAGGAGCCGGATTTCTTGCGATAGTTGCCGGCCGCGGAGTCAAGGCTGAATGTACGGGTTGTGGAGTGGTAGCGGGGAGTGTAGGCGAGCAGGCCTTCGTAGACGCCGCCGAGTTCTTCGCTGTCGAGGTTGCGGTAGTCGACGGGGCGCGGGACGCCGGTTTTCGGGTCAACGATTTGCGCGAGTGCTCGAACTGCGGCCAGAAGGCTGCGGTTCGGTAGCGCAGCCCCGTCTAGCACGCCCAGCGCGTCGCGGGCGAACAGTGAGGCGGCAAGGCCCGGTAGCGCGAGGGTGGGTAGTCCGTCGCCAGCGAGGGCGTCGGTGACGATGAGGTGCGCGTCCCAGAGGTCGATGTGTCGGGTGCCGGTCCGGGTGGTGGCCAGTGTTCGGAGACGGCGGGTGGAGAAGTAATCCCGATAGAGCGCTATCGCGATGG
>JBDUDR010000184.1:0-3958 GCA_040002845.1 Nocardioidaceae bacterium | reverse complement strand
GGATCGTCGAGTGCCTGACCTCGTCGATCATCTGGATGGCCTGCCCGTTGTGCAGCTCGGGGTTGGGGACCGTGCGGAAGAGCAGAGGCATGGCACGCGCCGCGGAGATCTCCGGCAGCGGGATGATGCTCAAGAACAGCTTTTGCCACTCCAGCCACCGCTCCTGGACCTGGCGGAACATGTTGCCGCGGATCGCTCCGTCGGCTGCTCCGTAGACGCGGTGGTCCTTCTCCTCCTGCATCGGGAAGTAAGACCGAAGGACCTGCTTGAGTGGGTCCTTCTTCTTCGCCTTCGCAAACGTGTAGTCGGTGCCATACTGGGAGACCGGCTGGTGGTAAAGGGGCTCCCAAGCCAGTTCCTGGATCTTCTCGTAAGCCTTGGCCACGCTCTGACGACTCATTGCAACACTCCTTGGATCGGTTAGTTCCGTCCACGTTCAATGAGACGCGCCGCGAGGCCGCGCCAGGGTCTCAGAATGAGACACCTGTTCCCTTCCTGGCCCTCAGCCGTCCTCGAGCATGACGGCGCGGATCTCAGCCAGATGTGCCCGTACGTCCCGCATGACCTCCCGATTGCCCTCCGCGGCCGGCTCGATCCCCAGAGCCAGCAGCAGCGCCTGGGCGGGCGGACCCGGGTCGCCACTCTCCCCGAGCACCGGATGCAGACCCTCTTCGGCAAGATGCGTGAAGACCAGGTTGACGACGCTCCAAGGGTTATAGGTCTCGGCCTCCGCGCCGTTCGCAGCGCCCATCGAGCATTCCCCTCTGTCCGGCGCCGGCGGACCGGGCCGTAAGACGCCGGTGCTGGTCCCCCTACGCGACCAATACCCATCGGCGTAACCGATCCCTGCGACGGGTGGCGTCTCAATATGAGACAGGCCCCGGCAGAACACGGTCGCCTATCATGAAGGTGCTCGACACTCCGCTCGCTCCTTCGCGCGCCAACGCGAACCTGCGATGCCGAGGGAAGGCGGGGGCCGTAGTGCCGAAAGTGGGGGATCGCCATGACGCCGATCTCGCGAGGCGGCGCTGTTTCACCCGGCGAGGACGACCTGGCTGTGAGCCGGGTCCGCTTCCTCGCCGCCGAGCCGACCGAACCGCGGGCCATTCGAGGCACCATCCTTGCGTCCTGGCGGCGGTCCCGTGACCTGAAGGTCGCGGCGGACAAGATCGAGATGCCATACATCCGCGACCCCGACATCGACACCCAACTCACCAGGAGCGCCGAGCCCGTGCTGCGCCGCCTGCACGCGCAACTGGACGGTCAGCCGGTGAGCATCATCCTCACCGACCCGACCGGGCTGGTGCTCAGCCGGCGGACCGCGGACGCCGACCTCGATCGGCACCTCGAGAGCGTCATGCTCGCGCCGGGCTTCAGTTATGCCGAGCAGTTCGTCGGCACGAACGGCATCGGGACCGCCCTGGAAGCCGGAACCGCGACCCAGGTGTTCGGCCACGAGCATTACACCGAGAAACTCGAGGACCTGGCCTGTGCCGGGGTTCCGATCCTCCATCCGATCACCGGCAGGACGGTCGGTGCCGTGGGCCTCACCTGCTGGCGCCAGGACGCCGGGTCGTTGCTCCTCACCCTGGCCAAGACCACAGCGGAGCAGATCCGTCAGGCACTGCTGGCCGACTCGGGCCTGCACGAGTTGGAGCTGTTTCAGGCGTATCGCCGGACTTGTCACCGGGTGACCGGAATCGTGTTCGCCTTGACCAGCGACGCGGTGATGTTGAACGACCGCGCCCGCACCGCGCTCGACCCAGTCGACCAGGCGGCGCTGCTCGACCAGGCCGCCGAGGCGCTCGCCTCCGGACGTCGCGGGTCGGTTGTCGTCAGGCTGCCGACCGGCACGACAGCCCGGATGTACTGCCAGCAGGTACTCGTCGGTACCCAGCTCGCTGGCATCGTCGTGCACGTCAAGCTGGGCGACTCCGATAACCAGCAGCGCGGTGCCCGAGACATGGTGTCGCGGATGTTGCTACCAGGTCTCGTGGGACACGCCCCGCTGTGGCTACGCGCCTGTCACGAGGTGGAGACGGCCTTCCAGTCGGGTGAGTGGATCGCTGTCGAGGGCGAGCCGGGGGTCGGCAAGCTGGCATTGCTTCGAGCGGTGCAGCTGCGCCGGCAGCCGGGCGAGCGGTTCGTGGTACTCGACGTCGCGGACGCCAGTACCGACCCGGACTGGCTTACCGCGGTCCGCCGCACGCTGCTCGACAACGCCGACAGCGTCGTCGTCAGACACGTCGACATGCTGGACGGTTCCCAGTTGCGGGCCCTCTCCTCCGCACTTCAGGACGCACGCGCCGCCGACCGGGACCGTCCGCGGTGGGTCGCTGTGACACTGGCGCACACCACCGAGAGCAAGGACCTCGTCCACCTGTTGCGGCTGTTCCCAAGCACCGTCGAGGTACCCCCGCTTCGACTTCACCTCGAGGACCTGCAGCAGTTGGTGTCGTTCTTCCTTGCCAGACTCGGCTACGGCGACGAACTGGCCTTCTCGCCGGAGGCCATGCGGCTGCTGATGCGCTCGTCCTGGCCGGGCAACGCCGCGCAGGTCCACCAGCTGCTCCACCAGGTCGTTCAGCATCGGCGCACCGGGTACATCCAACCCAACGACCTCCCGCCCGAGGCGCACACCGTTAGTCGCCGGCTGCTGAGCCCGCTGGAGTCCATGGAGCGTGATGCGATAGTGAATAGCCTGTCGGACGCGCGTGGCAACAAGGTCAAGGCGGCGCGTTCGCTGGGAATGTCGCGAGCAACGATCTACCGCAAGATCCACGAGTACGGAATCGTGGCCCCACCCACCTGACGTCCAGCAGCAAGGGCCGCTGCGATGACCTCCCATGTCGCGAACGCCGTGGCACCTGGGACGATCGAGGCGCTTGCCCGACCCCGATCGACAAGGTGTTGTCTATGCCGCGGCTGTGGATCACGAGCGTCAGCGACACCGCGGTCCACGTACTCCTTCGGTGCGGGCGTCACTCACGAGTTGACGACCGGCCGGCCGAGTGGGACGCCCTCACCGCCGGTCGCAAGCGCAGCGACCCCGAGGTACAGGTAGACGCCCACCGCGGCGAAGGCGAACGCCAGCACTCCGCCGACCTTCGACAGGTTGCTCGACTCGTTGATGGTTGCCGCGAGCACGACGGCGAGGGTGGCGTCGACCAGCACGAACAGCACGGTGAACGCCAAGGGCAGGCGCAGCATCGCGATGGTGAGCATCACCAGGATCACGAGCCAGCTGATCAGGAACAGTGCCTGGGTGCGCTTGGCGTCCGCTGCTGAGATCGCGAACCAGTTGTGCGTCAGCCCGAGCACGAGTGCGGCGTAGCTCAGCCAGAATCCGGCGAAGATGCCGAAGATGCTGGCGACCGCGGTCTGGCCGACGGCCGCGCTCCAGAGCGTGCTGATGGTGAGCCCGAGACCGGTCGCGGCGGAGATGATCGGGATCGAGGCGCCGACTGCTGCTGGCGGCACATAGCCGATCAGGACGAGGGCAAGGGCGACCGACCCGGCTACGAATACGGGTAGGCCCAAGGCCGCCGGGTTTCCGGCGAAGAACGCCGTGGACGGTGCGCCTATGACGTCGCTCGGCGTGGCGTCTCGGGTGTCGGACTGCGCGGGCTCGTGCTCGGCGGTGGCGCCTGGGTGGGCGGACATGGCAACTCCCTTGTGATTTGGAGCATTGACGCTCATGGATTCGCGCTCGCCCCGCGCACTGCGGGGCCAGCTCTGCGCGTGGTCACAATCTGGGCCGCGTAATGGACGGCCGGGTGTCTCAATTTGAGATTCGCGCCGTACGGTGTAATCCAAAGGCCAGCGGCGTCGGCCACCCACGGCTGCGCGAGAGTACGCGTGGAAGTAGCCGGTGAGCGTGCGCGCAGACTCGCACCGATGCCACGATGAGGATGCCTGTTGAGGTGATCGTCCGCGGGACCTCGCGGATGAGCGGGCG
>JBDUDR010000183.1:0-4015 GCA_040002845.1 Nocardioidaceae bacterium | reverse complement strand
CGCGAACTGCGCAGACACCACGTCGCCATGGTGTTCCAGCACTTCGGGCTGCTACCGCATCGCCGGGTCATCGACAATGTCGCCTATGGGCTGGAGATCCGCGGCGACTCGAAGACCGACCGCCGCGCTCGCGCTCAGGAGATGATCGACCTGGTCGGGTTGTCGGGGTACGAAAACTCCTATCCCGACCAGCTCTCCGGCGGCATGCAGCAGCGTGTCGGTCTGGCTCGGGCGCTGGCTGTCGACCCGTCGGTGATGCTGTTCGACGAGCCGTTCTCGGCGCTGGACCCGCTGATCCGGCGCGACATGCAGAACGAGGTCATCCGGCTACACGAAGAGGTCGGCAAGACGATGGTGTTCATCACCCACGACCTGCAGGAAGCTCTCAAGCTCGGTGACCGGATCCTGATCATGCGGGACGGCGAGGTCGTGCAGATAGGCCGGCCTGACGAGGTGGTCGGAGCGCCTGCAGACGACTATGTCGCAGATTTCGTCAGTGAGGTGCCCAAGTCACACGTGCTCACGCTGCGCTGGGTCATGCACGAGCCGCGGCCCGATGAGTCTCACGAGGGGCCTGCGATGGCGCCGGACACCATTGTCCAGCAGGCGGCCCGTGAGGTGCTTGCCTCCCATCACTCGGTGCGGGTGATGGAGGGTGACAAGTTGCTCGGCCTGGTCGACGACGAAGACATCCTGCGCGTGGTGGTGGCCGAGGAAGGCGCCACGTCATGACTGTCGCACCGGCCCCCATCCGTACGGAGTCACGCCTCCGCAGTCTGCCTCGCATTTCGACGGGCTGGTGGTTGCTGGGACTGGCCGCCGTCTGGTACGTCGGGTGGCTCATGTTCAAGGGCCAGGACACTCTGGTCCTGGGACGCGAGGCTATGACGGGCTTCCAGACCTGGCTCGGCGACATCAGCGATTCGTTCAACAACGCCAAGCAGAACAACGTCGTGGTCTCGAACATTTTCAGCGGGATCAGCGACAGCCTCAACTGGATCATCACGCACACGCAGGAGCTGTTCAGCCAACCCGCTTTCCCCCGTCCGGTGCCCCAGGTCGGCTGGCTCGGCGTGGTTGCCCTCGCCACCTGGATCGGATATGCCGTCGCGGGCCTGCGGTCGTCGCTGCTGGTCCTCGTGAGCTTCTTGCTGTTCGGCTTCCTCGGCTACTGGGCGGACAGCATGGACACGCTCATCGTGACTTTCGCGTCGGTGGCCTTCGCATTGCTGCTCGGGTTGCCGCTGGGTATATGGATGGGGCGGAGCAAGACGATCACGACAATCGTCACACCCATCCTCGACGTGATGCAGACGATGCCGTCCTTCTGTTACCTGCTCCCGCTGGTTCTCTTCCTCGGGATTGGCCCGGCGGCCGCGGTAGCAGCGACCCTCATCTACGCGCTGCCGCCGGTCTCGCGGATCAGCGCCCACGGCATCCGCACCGTGCCAGAGTCAACCCTGGAGGCCACCAACTCGATGGGCTCGACACCGGGGCAACTGTTGCGCAAGGTGCAGCTGCCGATGGCCAAGCGCACCATAATCGTCGGCGTCAACCAGACGATCATGGCAGCGCTGTCGATGGCGACGATCGCGGCGCTGATCGCCGGCCCCGGCCTCGGACAACCAGTCATCCAGGCGCTGCAGACACTCGATATCGGTACGGCCTTCGTCGCCGGTCTCGCTATCGTGATCATGGCGATCATGCTCGACCGGACCACCACCGCAGCCAGTGTGCGTGCCGAGAACGAGATCCGCAGCGGCAACAGCAACAGCCGACTGCGCCGGGTCCTGCTGATCGCGGGCGGGGTTGTGACCGCGGCTTGCATCTATGTTTCGCACCAGTTCACCTGGGCGGCGGAGTTCCCCGACAAACCTGACCTGGGGACTCCGATCAGCGATAAGACCCAGTCGGCGAGCGACTGGATCTCGCTCCATGCCCACACCTTGACTGAAGGCGTCGCCAACGCGGTGAGCTACGGACTGCTGAACCCGCTGCAAAGCCTCATCGCCGAGTCGCCGTGGTACCTGGTGGGGTTCGTGTTCCTCGCGGCTTCCCTCATCCTTGGTGGCTGGCGCTCATGCGTCATCACCGCCGTGTGCGTCGCTCTCCTGCGTGGGGTCGGACTGTGGAACGACACGATGGTCACGTTGACCATGACGCTGGTGGCGACCCTGCTCGTCATGGTTTTCGCGCTCATCTTCGGGGTCTGGATGGGCCGAAGTCGCGTCGTCGATGCGGGTCTTCGACCTCTGCTGGACGCCGGTCAGACGATTCCGCCCTTTGTCTACCTGGTGCCGGCCCTCGCCCTGTTCGGCCCCACCCGCTTCACCGCCATCGTCGCGGCGGTCGTGTACGCGGCCCCACCCGCCATCAAGCTGGTCGCCGACGCCATCCGCGGAGTTTCGCCGACCACCATCGAGGCGGCTCGAGCCGCCGGCTCGAGCAACTGGCAGATCATCTTCAAGGTGCAGCTGCCGATGGCTCGTTCCGGCATTGCCCTGGCGGCCAACCAGGGGCTGCTCTATGTGCTCGCTATGGTCGTGATCGGCGGGCTTGTTGGCGCGGGAGCCCTGGGATTCCTCGTTGTGACGGGGTTCTCCCAGGTGGAGCTCTTCGGCAAGGGGCTCGCGGCCGGAATCGCCATCGTCCTCTTGGGAGTCATGCTCGACCGGATTACCCAGCACGCATCCAAGCGAGGGTTCCTAGGATCTCAGAAGATCGGCGCCAGGTTCTGACGCCGCCACCAGATTAGGAGTTAACGTGATCGGCAAACGACGAGGGACTGCGTTGGCGGCCCTTACAGTCACCGCCATGCTGTCCTTGACGGCGTGTGGCGGTGGCGACATCAAGACCGCTGCTACACCAACGAGTGGCACCGCATGCGAAACGCTCAACATGGCGGTAAACCCGTGGGTCGGCTACGAGGCCGACGCGTATGTGGTCGGGTACATTGCGCAGACTCAGCTTGGCTGCGACGTGAAGTACCTGCCACTGAAGGAAGAGGTCTCCTGGGCTGGCTTCGGGACCGGTGAGGTCGACGTCGTGATGGAGAACTGGGGTCACCCTGAACTGGTGCAGAAGTACATCAAGGGCAGCGATCCCACGGCGGAGGACGCGGGGCTGACCGGCAACCTCGGCATCATTGGTTGGTACGTGCCGCCGTGGCTGGCTCAGGCGCATCCGGACATCACGAACTGGAAGAACCTCAACAAGTACGCCTCCGAGTTCCAGACGTCCGAGTCGGGTAACCGGGGCCAACTGCTTGACGGCGACCCCTCGTACGTCACGAACGACGAGGCGCTGATCAACAACCTTAATCTCGACTTCAAGGTTGTCTATGCGGGGAGTGAGACCGCCCTCATCCAGGCGTTCCGCACTGCTGAGCAGCAGAAGAGCTGGGTGATCGGATACTTCTACGAGCCGCAGTGGTTCTTGGCCGAGGTGCCACTGGTGAAGGTGGACCTGCCGAAGTACACCCCCGGTTGTGACTCCAACCCGGCTAAGGTCGCCTGCGACTATCCCCCCTACCACTTGAACAAGGTCGTCAGCACGAAGTTCGCCGACTCCGGCAGCCCGGCGTACACGCTGATCAAGAACTTCCACTGGACGAACGACGACCAGAACCTGGTCGCCAAGTACATCGCCGAAGACAAGATGTCGCCTGAGGACGCGGCCAAGAAGTGGGTTGAGGACAACCCTGACAAGGTGGACGCCTGGATGCAGGGCATCGCCTGACCCGAGCTCGTCCAGGGACAGTCGTCGAGGGGTCTCCCGCGGGCGTCATTCGACGCGCGACCGGGGGAGGCCAGCGTCGAGCCTCGGCGGCTGGTCCCGGGCGTCACAGCGCGTCTTGACAATGGGTCGCGCCCGCCGGGAGACTGTTGCGAATAGAGACTCTTGTCTCATATAGCGCAACCCCACCCCTGCTCATGACGGCGGGTGCTGCGCCTCGTCTCTGGGCTTGTCGTCCGCAGCGGTAGGAAGGAGCCTCCATGGCCTCGGTCCCAACCTC
>JBDUDR010000182.1:0-4020 GCA_040002845.1 Nocardioidaceae bacterium | reverse complement strand
GGCGGGCTCAGTTTCAAGCGCCGGACGACGAAGAACTGCGAGGTTCTCAGATTCCGCCCGTCCCACCAGAGCACGCGACATGGTCGGAGTGGGCCTCGCAGCGGTGGCCATCCTTGCCTGACCAGTACGCAGCGACCGCCGCCAACTCGCGCTAGTCACACGAACCATGACCCCCATACGATGCTTCGAATCACCGCGCGCACATCGGCTACTTGTGAGGGCGAGCGGACCGCGGCATGTCCGGACGGGCGTTTCGACCGACGATGTGCGGTAGTCAGCGAACGTCAGACCGACGTGTTCAGCGACGCGACGACGTGATCAATCGCCACACGGATCCCTGCGAGCAGGTCCGCACGGTTGAGATCGTCCATGTCAGATGGCCAGTACGGCTCGAACTGTTTGAGCGCAGTGATGATCAGCTTCGCCTCTGCCGTCGTCAACTCAACCGATACGCCCTCTGATCCACCTTCGCTCATACGCCGGATGATACGCCCCAACCGCCCGGGGTCGCTGTCGTCGCGGGCTCTGACGAAGCGACCGCTCATCAAGCATGTCCGTGCACTTTCGCGCCGCTGATCGCGAGTGGCCGTTGTGAGGAGCCTTGGCCCTAGGATGGTGCGCACCACCGATGACTTTGGGCGTGCGTGACGGTCTGATCTGCCGTACCCGGATGAAGGAGGAACCATGGGCAAGGTCATCGCAGCCATCACGACCTCGGTCGACGGCTACATCGTGGGGCCGCAGGACGGGCCGGAGCATGGCCTCGGCATCGGCGGCGAGCGTCTCCACTACTGGGTGATGGGTGGCCCGTGGACGTACGCCGACGATGGCCACGACACCGACAGCATGCGCGGCGCGGACCGGGAGTACTACGAGTCGCTCACCGACGGGCTGGGCTGCGGGATCGTCGGCCGCAACATGTACGACGCCGCCGGCGCCTGGGGCGGCACCAACCCATTCCCCGGCACGTTGATCGTGCTGACCCACCGCACCGAGGACCAGCCCGACCCGAGTACAGGCTTCCTGTTCATAGACGGCTTCGACGCCGCGCTGTTGAAGGCGCGCGAGCTCGCGGGCGACGGCGGGGTATCCCTCGGCGGTGGCGCCGACCTGATCCGCCAGGGCCTCGCGGCGGGCGTGGTCGACGAGCTCGCGATCTCCACCGCGCCGCTCGTGCTGGGCGGGGGGAAGCGGCTGTTTGAGGGATTCGAGCAGGATCTCGACCTCGAGGTGCTCGGCACCTGGAGTTCGCAGTACGCCACCCACGTGCGGTACGCCGTTAGGCGGGCCGGGCAGGAGCACGCCGCGCACTGACGACCGCCCGGTCGCGCCACGACGGCGACGCCGAGAGAGGACCGCTCCGCGGCATGAGAGTGCGTCCGGCAACGCGGGCCTGCCACCATGAACTGAACGCCCGCCAGAAGTTCCTCGGCATCGGTGTCGAAATGTACGTGCCACGTCCGACGTAGGGGTCACCAGCAACTCGCCCGACATCCTCCAAAGGAGCCCACCATGTCGTTCCAGGCCCACCTCGACACCATCGAGAAGCAGACCGGCCAGACCCCGCGCAAGGTCGTCGCAGGCTACTTTTTGTCTCTCGATGGAGTGGCTGAGGCTCCCGACCGGTTTATCACCGCTTGGGACGACGAAACGGATGCCAGCGGCGCCAATCTCATTGCAACCCAGGACGCGGTCATTCTCGGCCGCCGCAGCTACGACGAGTGGGCTGAGTTCTGGCCAGGCAGCGAGATCCAGCCTTTCGCCTCCTTCATCAACGCCGTTCCCAAGTACGTCGCAACGTCGACGCCGCTCGAACGCGAGTGGACCAATTCGCGCGTGATCGACGGCGGGCTGGTCGATTTCGTGCGGCATCTGAAGAGTCGGCCGGGCGGCGATATCGGCGTCCACGGCAGCATTTCGGTCACTCAGACGCTGCTCGCTGCCGACGTCGTCGACGAGCTCAGGCTCGTCATCGCGCCGACGATCGCCGGGAGCGGGCAACGACTGTTCGACGGGTTGCCGGCCCAACGGCTCGAGACGATCCGCAGCACTGCCTCACCACGTGGTCACCTTCTCGTCGACTACCGCGTGGTTCGTTAGACGCCCTTCGAGCACAGTGGTACCCACCAGCTAATGCACGCTCATCGGCACGATCGGACAGCGGCTGCGGGCGTTGCGAGGCTCAGCCGATGCGCTCGGCCAGCGAGACGATGATCCCTTCCGGCCCCCGGACGTAGGCCATCCGCCAAACGCCCTCGTACTCGCCGATGCCACCGACCAGTCCGTAGCCTTCGGCAGCTGCCCAATCGACAGCCGCCTGCAGGTCGTTGACCTCGAAGGCCACGTTGCGCAATCCCAGCTCGTTGGCCATGGCGGCCGGTGAGCCCGGCACGGAGTCGGGTCGCACGAAGCTCGAGAGCTCCAGGCGGGTGCCATCGTCGGGCGGCTTCAGCATGACGATCTCGGTGCGGGAGTCGGGAATGCCGCAGACCGTGTCCAAGAACTCGCCCTCGACGAACGTCCTGCCCTCGACCTCCAGGCCCAGCGCCACGAAGAAGGCGGTCACGACGTCGAGATCTGCGACCGTGAGGCCGACGTGGTCGAAGCGTCGTACATGTGACATAGGCCCGTCCTCCCGTCGTCGTATCGACCGTGCATCCGCCACGGTAGGCGTTCTCAGTACCTCTCGTTGCGGGACCTCCGCAAACGCACACGATCAGCGGCAGAATCGGATGGCCACACCGCGGCCTATCTGCGGCAGTTCCGAATGGCCGGGAACCACCGGGCCGCCATCCGCGGCTATGCGGGCGGCCCGAACCAGCGAGTAAGCGCGTCCTCGAGCCCGACGTGGGTCCCATCTCCCACCCACGCGACGTATCCGTCGGGCCGGATCAACACCGCAGCGGGAGCAGCGACGTTGCCGAGCACCGGAAGCTCCCAGGTGCCGCCAAAGTCGGCATCGACCAGCTGGACCCGATCCGCCCACGGCGTGATGTCGAATCCACCGGGTTCGCCGAGGTTGAGCAGGACCGGCTGGGCCTCGTGAAGCAGGGTGAAGACCCGACGCGGCCCCTCCGCGGTGACCAGGTCGAGATCGGGCATGCGACGACCGAGCATCGGGTGTCCCTGGCCGAGTTTGTAGTGAATGTCCAGGCCGGACATCATCGCGGCGTACCGCTTGCGCGGCTCGTCCATGCTCAACAGGTCGGAAACGGTGTCGCGCAAGGCATCAAGGCGCGCGTCTCCGGGGCGGATGAGAGCGACTTGGGCCATCGTGTTGCGCAGCACGCGGGCAGCGACCGGGTGGCGTTCGTCGTGATAGGTGTCCAGAAGGCTGTCCGGCGACACGCCCTTGACCACCTGGGCCAGCTTCCACCCCAGGTTCAGCGCATCCTGCACGCCGGTGTTGAGTCCCTGCCCGCCCACTGGGGAGTGCACGTGTGCGGCGTCGCCGGCCAGCAGCACCCGTGCTTTCCGGTAGGCCGCGGCCTGACGGGTCATGTCGGTGAACCGGGAGATCCAGATGGGACTGTGGATCCCGTAGTCGGTCCCATACACGCCGATGAGCGCCTCGCTTACATCGTGCAGGGTGGGTTCGCTCTTCGACCCGACGTGCTGCTCGGTCACCATGACCCTGACCGGCCCGTGGTCGGCGAAGATCACTTCGCTGTCGCGGATCTCGTACTCGACCCTGCCGAGGCCGTGGAGGCCGGCGGCGTCCTGGCGGATGCCCAGCTCCGGCTCCTCGGCCATCTCGGCCTCGGCGATCAGGGCGCTGGTCGTCGGATCCCACCCGGGGAACTCGATGCCGGCCTCCTTGCGGACGAGGCTTCGTCCTCCGTCGCACCCGACGAGGTAATCCGCCCGCAGCGACTGGCCGTCGGACAGCTCGACGTCGACGCCGGTGTCGTCCTGCGCGAACCCAGTCGCCTCACGTTCGCGGTAGATGGTCACGGCCATCTCGTCGACCCAGCCGGCCAGGATGCGCTCGATGTGGTTCTGCCACAGCCCGAGCCCGTA
>JBDUDR010000181.1:0-4251 GCA_040002845.1 Nocardioidaceae bacterium | reverse complement strand
CGCGCTTCGTTCACACCGAAGAGGTCACTGGTTCGAACCCAGTATCGCCCACCAGATTGCCCGTTGCGCTCTCCCCGAGAATGTTTCGGCGACCGTCGATGCACCCAGCACTTCGGCCGCCGCGCCCGGGATCCGAAACGCCACCGCCCGCAAGTGGGTGCGGTTGTCCTCGAACCGCGGGGCAAGCAATGACCGGCGAAACCCACCTATTTGACACACCGACCGGAGGAGATAGGCCCGGACCCCAAGGGTCACAGCAAAGGAATGACAGGGTCGGTGTGCTACTGGCCGGTTGAGGACATCAGGGACAGTGTCGCGCAACTCCTCGGGGCCGGCGCAACGGAGCAGCAGGCGGTCAGTGACGTCCGCGGCGGCACGCTGATCGCCTTGGTGAAGGACGCCGACAGCAACGTCATCGGGCTTATCCAGACACCAGATTCAGCCGGTGCAACGGCGCCCTGATCTGTACTACGCTCAACACCAGCCCCGTGAGGTGGTTGGAGCCGACAGTTTGAGGTTTCGACAAAACCCGGGGCGGTTCGATCATGTCCGCCTCGACTCCGTGGTTGAGTCGCCGCTCGTCGTGGGGTGGCGGCCTTGGGAGGAACCATGGCAGGCGTCGCCGAGCCCGAATGGGCCTACCCGACCCTGACTGTCGACCACGTGCTGACGATTGACGAGCTCGGCGAAGTGTTGCGCCAATTGAGGCGCCGATACGCCAGGCGTCACAACACACCCGAGCTCACGGTTCGTGAGCTGGCGAGGCGCTCCGGTTACGCGTACGGCGTGATCTCGGAGTACCTCAGCGGCAAGACGCTTGCACCCACGGATCGGTTTGACGTGCTGATCCGGCTGTTGGGCGCCACTGCGACCGAGCAGCGAACGCTGGCCACCGCGCGGGACCGGGTGGATGAGCAGCGTCGGGCGCGCCCAGCCGTCTTTGTTCCACGCGAGCTACCGCCCGATGTGCCGCGGTTCACCGGCCGTCGGAAAGAGCTCGCCGAGCTCGACCTCATGTTGCGTTGGAGCGGCGAGTCGGAAGGTGTGGCGCTGATCTCGGCTCTGGCCGGAACCGCCGGGGTGGGCAAGACGGCGCTGGCGGTTCATTGGGCTCACCGAGTCGGGGCCGACTTCCCGGACGGCTGCCTGTACGTCGATCTGCGCGGGTACGACCCGGAGCAGCCGGTGGCGCCGACCGAGGCGCTGGCTGGGTTCCTGCGCAGCCTTGGCGTCAACGGCCCGGACATCCCGCCCACCGAGGCAGAGCGAGCAGCGCGCTACCGCACATGGCTAGCCGACCGGCGGATGCTTGTCCTGCTCGACAACGCCCGGGGCACCGATCAGGTCCGACCGCTGCTTCCCGGTGGCTCCGGATGTGTTGCGCTGGTGACCAGCCGAGATGCCCTCACTGGCCTGATCGCGCGGCACGGTGCCTACCGGATCAGCCTTGACCCGCTCACTCGCGATGAGGCGTTGGACCTGCTCGGCGTCTTGCTCGGGCAGCGAGTGACCGACGACCCGGATGCGGTCCGCGGTTTGGCCGATCGGTGCGCCGGACTGCCGTTGATGCTGCGACTGGTAGCCGAGCTGGCCGGCGCCCGGCCCGAGGCGACCCTCGCCGAGCTGGATGCGGAGCTGGCCGACGTGCGTCAACGTCTGCGCCGGCTCGACGCTGGTGGGGAACCGCGAAGCGCCAGCCGCGCAGTGTTCTCGTGGTCGTACGAGAACCTGACACCCGCGACTGGCCTGGCCTTCCGGCTGTTCGGCCTCTTCCCGGGGCACGAGCTCGACGCATATGCGCTGGCAGCTCTCGCCGGCACCGAGCTCGACCACGCTCGATGGTGTCTGCAAGACCTGGCCACTGCGCACCTCGCTCAGGTAGTCAGCCCAGGTCGGTACGGCATGCACGACCTGCTGCGCGCATACGCCGCCGAGCTAGCGGCAAAGGATCCGGAGACCGACCGGCGTGCGGCGCTGGCCAGACTGCTCGACCAACAACTGCACACGTGCTCGGTGGCAATGGATCTGGTCGCTCCGTTCGACAGGGATCGGCGCCCGAAGATCCCCGACCCGGGTTTGCCGACGCCGCGGCTGCCCAACGCGGAGTCGGCGATCGACTGGCTGGACACCGAACGTCCCAACCTGATCGCCACCGCCCTGCATGTGGCGGACGAAGAGCGGGCGACCCACGCCGGCCAGCTGGCGGTGATCCTGCTCCGCTATCTGGACACCGGCGCCCACTACCACGACGCTGAGTTGCTGTACGCACACGCCGCGGCCACCGCGGCTCGCGCCGACAAGGCTCATGCGTTGATCAGTCTGGGCATCGTGTGTTGGCGGCTGGGCCGCTATCAGGAGGCGGCCGCTCACCATGAACGCGCCCTTGACCTAGCCCGAGAAACCGGCGACGAGACCGAGCTGGGACGTGCCCTGCTCGGCCTTGGCATCGTTTACTGGCACCTCGGTCGCACGGCACAGACTCTCGACTGCGGACAGCAGGCGCTCGAGCTGTATCGCGAGATCGGGGATCGCGTCGGGCAGGCCCGCGTGCTGGGCAATCTGGGCAACGTTCACAGCCAGCTCGGGAACTATCCGGCCGCACTCAACCACCACCGGCAGGCTCTGGACCTGTTTCGCGAGGTCGGCGACCCAGCGGGGGCGGGGAACGAGATGGGCGGCCTCGGTTCCGTCCTCCAGACATTGGGTCGCTTCCCCGAAGCCCTCGACCACCTGCAGGAGGCCCTCACCTTCGCACGTCAGGCCGGCTATCGCGAGTGCGAAGCCAGCGCGCTCGGCAACCTCGGCATCGTGTACAGACGGCTCGAACGGCTGACGGAGGCGTTCTCACACCACCAGCAAGCCCTGGACCTCGTCCGGAAGATCGGTGACCGCACCGCGGAGGGATATGCGCTCGGCCAGCTCGGCACGGTGTACGAGCGTTTGGGTCGACTTGCACAGGCGGTTGACCACCACCGGGAAGCCCTCGGCATCGCTCGCGAGATCGGCGACGACCACCTGGCAGCAGAGTTGTTCAACCGGCTCGGCGACACGCTGCGGTCAGGGTCTCAGCCCAGGAAGGCACTCCGTTCGTACCGGCAGGCACTTACCAAGACCGGGAAGAACGGCAACGGGTACGAGCAGGCCCGCGCCCACCATGGCATCGCTCGCACCCTGACTGCTATCGGCAGCAAGGGAGCCGCGCAGCCGCATTGGGAGAAAGCCCTGCAGCTGTACGCCCGGCTCGGCGTTCCAGAAGCCCACGAGATCCGCTCCGAGCTCGTCCGGCCTCCCGATACTCAGGCGACCTGACCTCGGTCCAGTAGATAGCATCGCTGGTACGTGTTCCCCCTCGTGGGGACAACTCCGAAGGAGTAGCTGCGTGTCCGAGCTCAAGGTCACCGTCCAGCACGCCGGCGCCTCGGTGAAACGTGCTGTGACCTCGGGGACCCGGGCCTGGGAGCTGTTCGCCGACGATCCCGAGGTGATCGCGGCGGCCGTGGGCGGAAAGCCGCGCGACCTGGCCCATGAGCTGCTCGACGGTGACGACGTAGAGGCGATCACCATCGACTCCGAGGGTGGCCGAGCCATCCTGCGACACTCGACGGCGCATGTGATGGCGCAGGCGGTACAGGACGTGTTTCCAGACGCCAAGTTGGGGATCGGTCCGCCGGTGGCCGACGGCTTCTACTACGACTTCGATGTCGCCCAACCCTTCAGACCGCAGGACCTCGAGAAGATCGAGTCGCGGATGCGCCGGATCATCAAGGAGGGGCAACGATTCGAGCGCCGGGCAGTCTCGGACGAGCAGGCTTGCGCGGAGCTGGCCGACGAGCCGTACAAGCTCGAGCTCATCGCTCTCAAGGGCGCAGATGCGGCTGCGACCGCGGACGGTGCCGAGGTCGAGGTGGGTGGCGCCGGCGGGCTGACGATCTATGACAACGTCAGGCGCGACGGATCACTGGCCTGGAAGGACCTCTGCCGCGGTCCCCATCTGCCCACCACGAAGCGCATCCCCGCCTTCAAGCTGATGCGCATCGCGGCCGCCTACTGGCGCGGCAGCGAGCAGAACCCTCAGCTGCAGCGCATCTACGGCACCGCCTGGGAGTCCAAGGCGGCTCTCGACAGCCACCTGGTCTGGCTACAGGAGGCCCAGCGACGCGACCACCGCCGATTGGGTGCCGAGCTCGACCTGTTCAGCTTCCCCGACGAGATCGGTTCCGGACTTGCGTTGTTCCACCCCAAGGGCGGGGT
>JBDUDR010000180.1:0-4264 GCA_040002845.1 Nocardioidaceae bacterium | reverse complement strand
CTTGGGCCACGACCTCACCAGCGGTGCCCGACGGGAGAGCAGTCCGATAAAGAGCGTTGCGGCCAGACGGGTCGCTGCGCCCGCACACGACCATCTGGGTCGTGCGGGTCGGCGATGACCTGTACGTGCGGTCCTACCGTGGAGATATGTCCGGAGTCGATCGCACGGTGTCGTGGGCTGAGGTGCTCGCCAAGCGCCCGCGCACCGAGGAAACGGTCGCCCGTTACCGCGCGGAGTACGAGCGGGAACTCGACGACAGGCTGAGCGCGAGGACGCGGCAGCGGCCCAGGCCGAGGCGGTTTCTTGTGCGGAGTTCACGACGCATGCCGAGCGCCGGGGCAAGCCGTTCGTCGTACCGGATCGGCTGTGGCGGCTTGATCTCGACAAGTCGTTCGCCGTGGTGAGGCCTCCGCTGACCGTGCAGCGGTCCGGACCGAAGCCCGTCTGGGATCTGTCCCGCCGCCACGATTCCGTGCACGGGCCTACGAAGGTGCTGCTGCGCGAGGCCACGCCGGCGACCTATGGCGCTACGTCGACGGAGCCCTACTCGTGGACCTCTGGAACGAACTTGTTCTGCCAGCCGAGATCCGAGCGGCGTGGGAACCACTGATCCTCACGGCGGGAGGCCGGGCGTGAGTCGATTCAGGAGTCCGGTGCGGACACCGAATAGCGTGTGACCGTGTCAAGCAATGACAAGGACGAACTGCTCCGCAAGTTCGAGGCCGCCATCTCCGGAATGGAGCTGAGCGACCTACGCCAGCTCGCCGGGAACCTGACGATGTTCACCGGTCGCCTGCCGAGGCCCGCCGGCCGCCCTGACCTTCGCCGACCCCGGCTGACCGAGCTGGCGATCTACCGGATCCGGGTCGACCTCGACCACGCACAACCGCCGATCTGGCGACGGCTCGACCTGCGGTCGGACCTGCCGCTGGACGTAGTTCACCAGGTGCTGCAGGTTGCGTTCGACTGGACCGACTCGCACCTCCACCGGTTCTCCCTCGGCGGCCATCCGTTCGACGGGCACAGCCAGCTCTTCCTGTGCCCGTATGACTTCGAGGAGGGTGAGTTCGAGGACGAGGGCGGGATCGCGGCCACTGATGAATGGCCCGACGAGACGCTGCAGGAGGCCGGCGATGTCCTGCACTACCTCTACGACTACGGCGACTCGTGGGAGCTGACATTTCGCCTGGAAGATGTGCTGCCCGCAACCGACGACGCGCCCTCCGCGATCGTGGTCGACGGACGGCGAGCGGCCCCGCCGGAGGACTGCGGCGGCATCACCGATGCCGAGAGCCTGGCCGAGGTCCTCGACGATCCCGCCCGCTTCGACGTCGACGAGACCAACGAAGCCTTGCGCAACCCCTACTTCGTCCTGCGCGAGTACGGCGTCGACCACCGACTCATCGACCTGGTCAACCGGCTGAGCTACACGAGCATCGGCGAGGACCTCGCGACCCGCATGATGACTCTTGTCCTGCTGCCGACCGAGCCCTCTCCCCAGGAACTGGAGGAGTCCCTCCGCGCGCACCGCTGGTTCCTAGACCGCGCCAAAGGCGGCGGGATCGAGTTGACCTCGGCCGGCTACCTCAAGCCCGCAGACGTCGAGGCCGCCTCACGCGTCGTACCCGCGATGGGCGACTGGATCGGGAAGAACAACCGCGAGAGCCTCGCCGCCCCGTTGCTCGACTTCCGCCAAACGCTGCAGTCGATGGGGCTGCTGCGCAAGTACAAAGGCACTCTGCTGCTCACCCGCGCAGGAGCTGCCGCGCAGAAGGACCCGGGCAAGCTGCGGGACCTGCTTGCCAGCAGGCTCCTGCCCACCGCCGAAGGCTTCGACACCGACGCAACGCTGCTCTTGCTCGCGTACGCCGCCACCTCGGCCGACGCGAAGATCCCGCTCAAGAACATCACCGAAGCGCTCGGTCACTTGGGCTGGCGGCACCTCGACGGGCGACCGCTGGAGGACTACGAGCTCTACCGGCTAGCTGCGTTCGACGTGCTGATCAACGTCTCCGAGCGCTCCGCCGAACTCGGAGACCGTCGTCGGATCAGTCCCGCTGCCGCCGCTCTCGCGTGGACAGCACTGCGCCAGCGATAGCCGGGCGTGCAGCCTCTTGCCTGGCGATCAGAACAGGCCGAGCTGGTCGACGAGCCCCTCGGCCACGGTGATGATCGCCTGCGCGTGCTCGATCGACTCGGACGCCTCCTCGACGGTGGCGTCGTCGCCGCGGCGCTCGGGGTACTCCAACTCGTTACGGCGACGGCGCAGGGCACCGAACTGACGGAAGCCGGGACCGAACTGGGCTCGCACAGCCTGCTCCACGGCGTAGTGGCCGCCCTTCGTCGTGGGCCGTAGGCCCTGGTGAGCGAGTAGTCCGGTCAGCGCCTGACGGGCGGCGTCATATGCCAGCACGAAGGCAGAGTCCGGGTCGCGTTCGACAGCCGATCCCGCTGTTTCCAGCGTGACCGCTGCCTTCTCAAGGAGACGCTCACCGTTCGCCGCGTCGCCGGTGAGCTTCTGCAGGTCGCCAGCTGCGATCAGGGCCTCTACTTCGGCCTCGCCGCGCTTCCAGCGGGCCATCAGGCGTCCACCGGTTCACCGTTGTCGAGCACGACGGTGAACGCCGACGACTTGATCTGGGAGACGAGCGCATCGGTCGGGTCTTCCCACTGCTTTCGCGTGCGGACGACCGGGTTGACCTCGATGCCAAGCCGTGACTGCGCGCGGTCCGCCGCGTCGTAGAGGTCGGCGCGGTCGACTGTGCCGACGACCAAGACGTCGATGTCGCGCGGTGGAGGGCCGGCTTCGCCGGCGTACCGGGCAGCCCACGACCCGAAGATCACCACCCGCTCGACACCAGGGATGGCGAACTGCTCGGCGATCACGGCCTTCGGGCCGAACGTCAACTCCAGCAACTGGGTGAGCGCAGGAGCGACGGGGTGGCCGGTGTTGGCCCGCACCAGCCGGTTGCGACCGAGTGTGCGACTCGTGATCAGGGCGGCTTCGTCGAGCCGGACCACCTCGCGGTGCAGGGTGGACAGCGGGACGCCCAAACGCGCGGCAAGGTCGCTGACGCCAAACTCCTGTTCGGGGTGCAGCATGAGCCACATCAGCAGCTCTGCCTGGTGCTGCGACCGAAACACCGGAAGTAGTGCTGGCCCATCGCTACGCATAACTAGAAGATATCTCCCATCTAACAGGAGAGTCAAGGAAGATGGGATCACCACGGCCCACCCCCTCATCCTGCATGTCCGGTGCGAATGCCGCATCCAGGAGCTCAGCAGTCAGCGGATTCACGTGCTCGTTGCGGCGGATGTAGTGCTCGACGGTCACCTTGGGGTCGGTGTGGCCGAGGATCTCGGCGGCGAGGTTGAGGCTGGCCTGCTCATTGATGACCGTCGCCACCGTGCGGCGGAACATGTGCGGGCTCACGCCCCCGATCCCGGCGTCGCCGAGCACTCTGCGGGGCACTGTTGCGTTCAGCAATCGAACCCGGGCACGAGACTGGTGTCATGACATCCTCGTCGGCCTCCGCGTTCGCTGGTTTCCGGTTCCCTCGGGAGGTGATCTCGGTGGCGGTGCGGTGGTACCTGCGGTACGGCCTGTCTTATCGGGATGTCGAGGAGCTGCTCGCCGAGCGGGGAGTGGACGTCGATCACGTCACGATCTACCGCTGGGTCCAGCGCTTCACACGGGAGTTCGTCGAGGCGGCACGGACGTGCCGTCACGTTCCTGGTGATCGCTGGTTCGTCGACGAGACGTACGTCAAGGTCAACGGCCGGTGGACGTACCTGTACCGGGCGGTCGACCAGTACGGGCAGGTCATCGACGTATGGCTATCCGCCCGGCGTGATTTGACCGCAGCGCGGACCTTCTTCACCCGGGCCTTGGCCACCAGGGTGGTGCCGGTTGAGGTGACCACGGACCGGGCGCCGGCATACCCGCGCGTCCTCGACGAGCTCGTCCCGGCCGCCCTGCATGACACCGAGCAGTACGCGAACAACAGGGTCGAGGCCGACCATGGTCGGCTCAAGGCCAGGCTTCGACCGATGCGGGGTCTCAAGACCTTCCGATCAGCACGGATCCTTGCTACCGGCCACGCGTTCATCCAGAACCTCAGACGCGGCCACTACGACATTGCCACCGACGCACCGGTCCAGCACCGGCTACCGGCGGCGTTCGATGAGCTGGCGCTCGCCATCTGACTCCCCGGCGGGCGATCGTTCAGCCATGCCACCCGATCGCCCAACGCAACAGAGCCCC
>JBDUDR010000179.1:0-4412 GCA_040002845.1 Nocardioidaceae bacterium | reverse complement strand
GAGCAGCTGACTCTTAATCAGCGGGTTCGGGGTTCGAGTCCCTGGCGGCGCACCCTCCTACCCCAGTAAACACGGGGGGTTCAACGGTTACCGGCGGGTAGCTGCCGGTGCGTCTGTCAGCCGTTTGTCAGGAATGCAGGCCGGAACGGGCCGAGATCCGGCCGTCTGCGCTGCCCCGTCGCTGCCTGCTCGATCAGGTTCCCGACACGCTCAGCAAACGGCCAGTAGCGTTAACGGAACGCCAGCAGAGCGGACCTAAACGGCCAGTAGCGTTAACGGAATGCCAGGACGGTGGACCGACGTCCTACGACTCGTCCAGGTGCAGCCATTTTCCCCCGTTTCGGTGGAGCCCGAGCAGGTTGACATCGCCACTCCGTCAGGCCCGGTTGATTTCGGTCACGAGGCTGTTGGCCATGGGTGATCAGATCCTTTCGGTGGGTAGTCCCGCGGCGCGGGTGGTCCGTGCCGGGCTGGGGCGCGCTCGGCGCACCCACAGGTAGAGGGCGCCCCAGGCGGCGTAGCCGACCGCGATGCTGACGTACATCACCGCAAGATTGGGTTGGATATACATCCCGGCGTAGAGCACGGCCCCGGCCAGCAGGGCGAGGATGGCCGTTGCTGGTCGGCGAGTGGGCCGGAAGGTGGCCGTCACCAGCAGCACCGAGACGACGAGCAGCCACGGGCCGATCCGCAACAGCACGCCGAGCACGCCATGCGGCGCGCCGGCGCCGGTCCGCGACATCGCCGCCATCCCAGTGGCACCCGCCGACACACCCACCCCGACGCCGACGAGAATCATCGAGGCGCCGCAGGCCACCGACCCGGCCACCCCGAGCACCCCGGCTGAGGTGCGGCCGGCACTCCGGGTTACCGATCCGGGACGCCGCAGCTCGGGGGTCATGCCCGGACCATTCCTGTCGGGGCGTCGCTCGTCGTCGCCGGCGGCTGGTCTGGCTCCGGGGAGCGCCCGACGCTGCCGATCGCCTGGAACAGCAGGCTGGGGCGGCCGCCGATGGAGTTGATGAAGATGGCGGTGACCGAGGCGGCCATGGCGGCCATCGCCCACACCGGGTAGACCAGCCCGGTTGCGGCCAGGGGGATGCCGATGCCGTTGAACGCGAACGCCAGGGCCACGTTCTGCTTCACACGACGGTAGGAGCGGGAACTGATGTCGCGGGCGGTGAGCACCAGGTTCAGGTCGTCGCGGACGATGATGATGTCGGCGGACTCGGTGGCGATGTCGGTGCCACTGCCCAGGGCGAGACCGACGTCGGCGCGCATCAAAGCGGGAGCGTCGTTGATGCCATCGCCCACCATCGCCACGACGTGCCCGGCGGCTTGCAGTCGGCCCACCAGCTCGGCCTTGCCGTCGGGGAGCACCTCGGCGTGGACCTCGGCGATGCCGAGCAGAACGGCGACGTGTCGTGCGGCGCGCGGGTTGTCGCCGGTGACCAGCACCGGAGTCAACCCTGCGGCGCGTAGGTTGGCGACAACATTGGCGGCTTTGGGACGGACCGTATCGGCCACTGCGATCACACCCAGCGGTTGGTCGTCGCGGCTGACCGCGATGACGGTGTGGCCCTCGCCCTCCAGGTCGGCAATCTCGTCCTGCAGGGGGGTGAGGTTGACGCCGTGGTCGGTGAGGAACCCGGGGCGTCCCACTCGCACGCGATGCCCCATGATGCGCGCGGTCACCCCGAATCCGGCGGTGGACTGGAAGTTCTCCACGGCCGACACTGCCATGTTCCGGTCTGCGGCAGCGATGGTGATCGCCCGGGCGAGGGGGTGTTCGGAGTGCGCCTCGGCCGTGGCGGCCACCGCCAGCAGCTCGCCGGGCGTCACGTCGCCCACTGGTTGCACGTGCTGGACGGTGGGGCGGCCGAGGGTGAGGGTGCCGGTCTTGTCCAGCAGCACGTCGGTGACGGTGCGGAAGGTCTGGAACGCCTCCCCGGTGCGCATGATGATGCCCAGGTCGGCGGCCTCACCAGCGCCACGCACGATGGCCAGCGGGGCGGCGATCCCGACCGCACACGGATATCCCATCACCAGCACGGTCAGTGCTGCGAAGACCGCCCGCTGCACGTCGAGCGTTCCTGCGATGGCCCAGCCGCTGGCCAGCCAACCGATCAGGGACAGCGCGGAGACGGCGAGCACCGTGGGGGTATAGATGCGCAGGGTCTTGTCGACCAGGTGCAGGATGCCGGGTTTGAGGGCGCGGGCGTCCTCTACGTGCCGTGCCACCTGGGCCAGGAAACTGTCCGCGGCGGGCGATGTGGCCTCGAGAAGCAGGCTGCCGGCGCCGTTGAGGGAACCGCTGACCACCGTGTCGCCGAGGCCCTTCTCCTGCGGGACGGGTTCGCCGGTCACCAGCGCCATGTCCAGGGTGGAGTAGCCCTCCCGCACCAGGCCATCGACCGGGACCCGCTCCCCGGGACGGATGCGCACCAGGTCACCGATCTTCACCTGCTCGACCGGCACCTCGGTCTCGGTGCCGTCTCGGACCACCCGGGCGAGGTCGGGCTGCAGATCGAGCAGCTTCTTGACCGCCTGGCTGGAGCGCGTCTTGACCAGCAGCGAGAGCCATTCAGAGAAGATGTGGTAGTTCGCGATCAACACGCTCACGGCGAAGAACGCCGCCGTCGGATAGCCGGGCAGCAGCCCGGTCAGGCCGATGATGCCGCCGGCGATACCGGCGAACGCCCCGATCTCCAGCAGCACGTGCTGATTGAGGATGCCGCGCCGGGCGGACTGGTAGGCCATCCGCAGGATGTGGTGGGCCACCCCGGCGACGGCGATCAGCGCTAACGCCCCGGCCAGCCAGCCGATCATCGAACCAGGCAGCACGTCAGTGCCGCGCAGCACGAGCGCGGCCGCCCCGGGGACCACGAGCGCGGCCGCCCCGGCCATGGCCTTGACGAGCCCGGCCGGGCGCAGGATCGCGTAGCCGATGGGAACCATCACCACCACCACGGACAGCGGGACCAGTACCGACCAAATGCCGGTCACGGTGGCGATCAGGCCGATCGCGGTCAGGCTCGCGGTGATCGCGCCCAACAGCCGAACGCCCTCGCGGACAAGCGTGGCCTCCTCCTCCTCGAACGGACGGAGCTTGCGCGGGTCGTACAGGTCGTAGCCGATGTCGCGCAGCGTGGACAGGATCGTCTCCGGGCGAACCCGGTCCGGGTCGTAGTCCACCAGGGCCTGCTCGTGGGTCAGGCTGACCGCCACCGTGCGGACACCCTCCATGCGGCCCAGGGCCTTCTCGATTGTGCCGGTGCATAGCGAGCAGTGCAGCCCTGCGATCCGAGCCCGGATCCGGGCGTGCCCCGCGGTCGTGCTGGGCTCGGTGGCCCACAACTCAGTACCGCTCTGCGGGTCCGAACTCATGACTCGACCTCCTCATCGCCGCTCCTCGTGACCTGGAAGCCGGCCTGCTCCATTCGCTCGCGGGCCGCCGCCATCAGGACGTCCACAGTCGTGCGGCCCGCGTCGAAACGCACACGCATCTGTCCCGCGGCATGGTCGGCATCGACGTGGCTCACCCCGTCTATCCGGCCCAAAACAGTGGCGATGCGTCGCTCACACGCCCCGCAGTCCATTCCCGCCACCTGCAGCACCACGAGCTGTCCCATCACATCTCCTCACCCGGCCACGACCGAACCCGCAGCTAGTCGTTTCGCCTGCTCGCCGACGTTATGACCTTGCCCTTGGGGCAAAGTCAAGCGGCGTATTCTGGCTGCTGGAGGTAGGCGAATGGACGAACAACTCTTCACTGTGGGACAAGCCGCGCGAGCCAGCGGACTAAGCCCGAAAGCGATCCGGCTCTACGAACACAAGGGACTGCTCCCGCCGGCCGAACGCACCGAGGCTGGCTACCGCCTGTTCAGCGACGACGACCTGGCCACTCTGCGCTTCGTCCGCCAAGCCAAGACCCTCGGCCTGCGCCTGGACGAGATCGGCGACATCCTCGCCCTGCGCCGTGGCGGCAGCGCGCCCTGCCAGCACGTGTTGCGGCTACTCGACCAGCGCATAGCGGAGCTCGACCGCACCATGGCCGAGCTTCGCCAGCTCCGAACCGGACTGACCCGGACCCGCCACGACGCCGCCGACCAGACTCGGGCCACCGGCGGGGTCTGCCGGATCATCGAACACGCGCCGCCCACTTCCAAGAACGATCATTCTCGGAATTAGCCGAACCAGCTTCCCGACCTGAACCGGCCAGGCCCCTGCCGCCCGCAAGCCGAACGTCTTGCGGCGACGAACTCCGCGTGCCACGTGCGCCTCAGCGCTTTGATCACCGTCGCATAAGCGGATCCGCCTACGGAGTCGTCCGTGATCATTGAAATCAGTCGACTTTGGGCATGCGGCCCTAGCCGACACGGCCGCGCCCACCGAGCCAAGTATCGCCGAGC
>JBDUDR010000178.1:0-4430 GCA_040002845.1 Nocardioidaceae bacterium | reverse complement strand
CCACTGCTGCAACTCCTGTGCGTTGAGCGCCGATAATGAGCATTATGTCAGGTAGAGCTGGCAGCTGACGCTATCCTCTTACCCCCCCCGCTCCCCTGTGACGGACGAGGGGCGCAAGACCGGAGAAAGCGGCCTGACCATCGTCGGAATGTGTGACGTGGGTGGAGAAGCGTCACAGACTCGGATCGGATGAAGCGATTGGGGTCTTCGTCGGTGAGGAAGGCTTGGAGGGCGAACTGATCCGTGTCTCTTGGTCGTGTGGCGATCGAAGCTCTTCTTGACTCTCAAGGAGACCTCGGCTCGGCTCGTCGCCCTTTGTTTCGATGGGAACGAACCGCTCCGGCTCGTGCGCTTCTGGTCCGACGCGCTGCATTGGGAGATAGACGACGAGACTCCTGCTGAGGTCGGTCTCGTGCCGACAGATGACACCAGGTTCCGGATCCGTTTCCTGCCGTTCCCGGAGAAGAAGGCGGGCGCGAACCGTTTCCATCTCGACCTGACAAGCACGTCGATCGCTGATTAGAAGGAATCGGTCGTGAGGTTGGTCGAGCTCGGCGCCCGCCACATCGATATCGGTTCAGGGCCCGTCGGGTCTCATCGAACGTCGCGCAGCTACGCCATAGCTGGGAATCTTTGTTGCCGCGTCTGTCAACGACGGACAACTGCGACGCTTGGTACGACCCTGCCCGCATGTCGGCCGGCAAGAGTCCGCTGCTCAGCGGGTCGACCGGGGACGGCCACGGGCCGATGTAGCCGGAAACGGAGAAGGACGCCGCGGCGGCGTCGGTCTCGATCTGGGGCTCTAACTCGGTGGAGCTATAGCGGTTACCGAGCGTAAGTGGTATTCCATAACAATCGGCCACTCCCGACACGGACGAAGGGCGGAGGCAGCCGAGGGCGACCGACCTACCCGATGCTCACAGAAGGGGCGAAACAGTGTCTTACCCTACTCGGCTCGCACGCGGCGTCGCTGCGCTCGCAGCAGTCGCTGCGACTTCGTTACTTGCTACGGCGTTGGCCGGACCCGCCGCCGCCTCGTCGGACGAATCGGCCGGGGCCGCGAATTCGGTCGATCGGTACTCGGCTGCCGCCGCCCCGAAGGTCACAGTCGCTGTCCCAGGCATCGCACTTCGGGGCGCTACGTCTGCGGGTTATAAGGATGAGCATGGAAATGTCATCCAGTCGTCTCTGACCGTGGTCCCGTTGTCGGGTTGCACACCAGTTAGCGGGAGGGATAATCCGCACTATTCAAGTCCCGACGTGTCTGGTCACGGTTGGTGGGATAAGGGAAGTTGCACAGCGAACCTGGCCGACGTGTACAACTGCCTTTACGAGTACTACACGGACGGGTATTGGTATCGGAAGGCGTGCTCGCCGACGGTGAGAGTTTACCCCGGCGGCGGTAGCGCCAACCGATCAACGGCGCGCCACACCTGCGCCAACACGGCGTACGCGTCTTGGCGCAACCACGTGGACGTCAACGTGGTCAACCAGAGCGACACTGCCGAGCAGCCGTATAACCAAGCTGACGTCGCCTGTCAGGTGTTCTAGGGTTCCTGATTGAAGCTGAACAGTCGCGGTCGCAAAACCGCCGGGCCGCTTGGGAGGACCTAGCCTGTCGCCGCGAGGCATCATCGCACAGCCAGGCATGGGGCCCGCGGAGCGTCGCACCGCGGGCCCCATGTTCGCTGCCTTGTACGGGCAGCTTGTTCCGCATACCTGGCGCAACCCGGAGTCAGAGCGCGATGCCTACCTGCTGTTCCACCAGCGGTCGCTGGCGATGGGATGGCTCGACGACAGGTCCGCCGGCGGAGGCTTGGAGGAGGCCATGGTCCGCGCGCCCGGGCTGTGGGGCATGAACGATGCCGGCTGGGAACACCCGCTGGCGGCTCCGGGAGCGGGACTGATCTCGTGGTTCCAAGTCGAGGCCAGCGCGGTGGCTGATGACCGGCCGCTACCCGTGCGGCCGTTTCTGAGATGCGCCGAGGACGCAACAGCGCGCGTCGGCCAGCCGGAGCTGTCCGCGGTTCAGGTCCTCCTGCCCGTGCAGGGTCTCGACGCCTCCTCGCGCCCGCCGTACGCGCCGGTGCCGTCGATGCTGGCGGTCCATTGGTTTGCTGAGCGCGATCCGAGCGCCAGCATCCCGGTAGAGATCACCGTGAATAGCGGCCAGGATCCAACGGTCGCTGCCGTCGGGCACCAGCTCACCGACGATCTCGGCCAACTGGATCAGGACGTCTTCGTCGTCAGATCCTTCGCCGTTACGGGCCAGAAGGACGTCCCTGCTGCGCCACTAGCTGACGCCTTCTGGAACGGGCCGCCCCTCCACGGAGTGACACTGCGCGGGGAACTGGCCGAGTGGTCGTGTGACGCCGTTGGGTGGTGTGCTGAGGTTCTCGCCGACTTGCTCGCCCAACTAGGCCTGCGGTCGCCGCTTCTGCTGGCTGTCGCGCGAGTATGACTGAGGCTGCCTATTGCGTCATGTCCACCCGCGGCCGACGGCTCTTGGCGCAAGGCGCGCTCGGAGCCCGACAGAACAATCGGCGGACAACCCAGCTAGGCGTCAGGCGGCTCGAGGGTCAGGACCCCAGTTACATCATGATGTCGGTGGCGCTCGTCATGATGACGACGTGACCGTCGCCCGATGATCACGAGGACCGCCACTGAAGTTCAACGGAGCACGGGACAACCTCGAGCGTTGCTCGTCATGGCCACCAGTCTTGTCACGCCAGTCCAGACGCCTTGCTGCGCGCAATGGTTGCAAGACTCCCTCATTCGCATTTATAGCAGAGTCCGGCCGCGCTCGTGAGCGCGAAAGTTTGCATCTAAGCTCACGAACTTCGGATCGGACCTGATGACGTGAACCCCCTGGCTACCAGTGCGTTTGACCTTCCCGACCACCTCAGCCCCAAGGCCGACCCCGACGCTGATCGCCGGCGACGAGCGGCACTTTGCGGCCATGGCGCAGAGCCTCGAGCAGTCGATCGCCGACCTGTCTGCCCGCCTCGATGCCGCGCGCAAGGCGCCCGGCGGCACGGGCCAGGCGGCGATGGGCCGAGACATGGAGCTTCACCGGCTGACCGTTCGCCTGCGAGTCCTGCGTCGCTTCGGCTTGGACCTGTGCCTCGGACACATCGTCAGCGCCGACGACCCCGAGCCCGTGTACGTCGGACGACTTGGCCTCACCGACAGCGCGGGTCGTCGGTTGCTGCTCGACTGGCGCTCTCCCGCGGCTGAGCCATTCTTCGGAGCGACTCACGCCAACCCGATGGGTCTGGCGAGCCGCCGCAGGTATCGCTGGACCGGTGGCCGAATCAGTGATTACTGGGACGAGGTGTTCACCTCGGACGGGTTCGAAGGGCACGCCGCGCTCGACGACCAGTCCGCGTTCATCGCCAGCCTGGGCAGCAACCGGTCCCCCCGGATGCGAGACGTTCTCGGCACCATCCAGGACGACCAGGACGCGATCATCCGCGCAGGTTCTCGCGGCACTCTCGTTGTCGACGGCGGTCCGGGTACGGGCAAGACCGTCGTTGCTCTGCACCGCTCCGCCTACCTGCTGTACTCCGACCCTCGCCTCGGTCACCACCGGGGCGGCGTGCTCTTCGTCGGTCCGCACCAGCCCTACCTGGCCTACGTCGCCGACGTCCTTCCCAGCCTCGGAGAGGAGGGTGTGCGGACCTGCACCCTGCGGGACTTGGTCACCGAGGGAGCCGCAGCAGCGAGCGAGACCGACCCGAACGTGGCCCCGCCTCGAAGTCGTCCGCGGACCTCGTGAAGTCGATCGAGGCGGCCGTCAAGTTCTAAGAGGCGCCGCCCACCAAGGGCATGACGGTCACGACTCACTGGTCCGACATCTGGCTGAGCGCCGACGATTGGGCCGAGGCGTTCGAAGCGGCACAACCCGGTACTGCGCACAACGAGGCGCGTGACCATGTCTGGGAGGAGCTGCTCACGATTCTGAGGGACAAGCATGACGCGGAAGCGTCGGCTGACCTGATCCACACGTCGCTGTTGCAGGACAGGGAGCTGCTCATGACCTTCAACAACGCGTGGCCGCTGCTCGAAGCGGCTGATGTCGTCGCAGACTTGTGGTCCGTTCCCGCCTACCTGCGCGACTGCGCTCCCTGGCTCAGCCTCGACGACGTTCACACGTTGCAGCGCGGGAACGCCCAGGCCACGGTCGTCGACGACCTGATCGCCACGGACGACTCCGACATGCACGTGATGTCGATGCTGCGTGGGGAGGACCTGCAGAGCACGCTTATCGACGAGACCGCATCGTCCAGCACCGACCCGGACCTGCTCGCCGGCCCGTTCGCGCACATCGTCGTGGACGAGGCTCAGGAACTGACCGACGCAGAGTGGCAGATGCTGCTGCTCCGCTGCCCGTCCCGGAGCTTCACCATCGTCGGGGACCGTGCCCAGGC
>JBDUDR010000177.1:0-4433 GCA_040002845.1 Nocardioidaceae bacterium | reverse complement strand
CCAAGGACATGATCATCCGGGGTGGCTTCAACGTCTATCCGCGAGAGGTCGAGGAGGTCCTCATGACCCACCCGGCCGTCTCGCTGGTGGCTGTCGTGGGTGTTCAACACGAGTCACATGGCGAGGAGATCAAGGCGTACGTCATCAAGAAGAGCGGCGACGAGACCTCCGAGGAGGAGCTGGTCGCCTGGACCAAGGAAGAGATGGCCGCTTACAAGTACCCCCGGATGGTCGAGTTCCGCGAGTCGCTGCCGATGACGGCGACCGGGAAGATCCTCAAGCGCGAGTTGACCTGAGCTCGGGTCAACAGCCTCGATAGACTGCCGACGCCGAACCGCCCTCACCAGCTAGGAGCGCACCGCGTGGCTCGCGTCGTCGTGGACGTCATGCTCAAACCCGACATTCTCGACCCCCAGGGCAAGGCTGTGCACGGCGCCCTTCCCCGTCTGGGTTTCCAAGGCGTGGTGGCCGTGCGGCAGGGCAAGAGGTTCGAGCTGGAGATCGACGGCGAGGTCAGCGACCAGCGGCTCGCCGAGATCGACGAGATCGCCGGCACCTTGCTCTCCAACCCCGTGATCGAGGACTACACAGTCAGCGTGCAACCGTGAAGATCGGCGTCGTCACGTTTCCGGGCTCGCTGGACGACGCCGACGCCCGGCGAGCATCCGAGATCGCAGGAGCGGAGACCGTCCCGATGTGGCACGGTGACCACGACCTCGCTGGGGTCGATGCGGTCGTGCTGCCCGGTGGCTTCTCCTACGGCGACTACCTGCGGTGCGGTGCGATTGCCCGCTTCGCGCCCGTGATGGCCGAGGTGGTGGCGGCGGCTGAGCGGGGGATGCCGGTGCTCGGCATCTGCAACGGCTTCCAGATCCTGTGTGAGTCGCACCTGCTGCCCGGTGCCCTCATGCGCAACGAGCACCAGAGATTCGTCTGCCGTGACCAGCGAGTCCGGATCGAGAACGCTTCGACCGCATGGACCTCGGCGTACGACGCCGGCCAGCACGTCACGTTCGTGCTCAAGAGCGGCGAGGGCGGGTATGTCGCGGATGTCTCCACTCTCGATCGGCTCGAGGGCGACGGCCGCGTGGTCGCCAGGTACCTCGAGGTCAACCCCAACGGCTCGCTGCGCGACATCGCCGGGATCAGCAACGAGCGCGGAAACGTCGTCGGGCTGATGCCTCATCCCGAGCATGCGGTCGACGAGCTGTGCGGTCCGGGAACCGACGGACTCGGGTTCTTCATCTCTGTGATGAAGCACGTGGCCAATGGGAGCGTCGCGCGGTGAAGATGATGCATCGCGGTCGTCCGGACCACCCAATTGCATCATCTTCTGCACCCTCGCCGGACACAGTCGCGGCCGCGGAAGCCTCGCCCGACCGGCAGCAGCCCTGGCGTGAGCTCGGACTCGAACCGGTTGAGTACGACCGCATCCGCGAGATTCTCGGTCGCCGTCCGACCTCGAGCGAGCTGGCGATGTACTCCGTGATGTGGAGCGAGCACTGCTCGTACAAGTCGTCCAAGGCCCTGCTGCGGCAGTTCGGCGAGAAGATGACCGACGCGATGCGCGAGCACCTGATGGTCGGCATCGGTGAGAACGCCGGCGTCGTGGACATCGGCCAGGGGTACGCCGTGACCTTCAAGGTCGAGTCCCACAATCACCCGTCCTACGTGGAGCCGTACCAGGGCGCGGCCACCGGCATCGGTGGCATCGTGCGGGACATCCTGTCGATGGGGGCGCGCCCGGTGGCCGTGATGGACTCGTTGCGCTTCGGCCCGGCCGACGCGCCGGACACTCACCGGGTCCTTCCCGGCGTGGTGGCGGGGATCGGCGGCTACGGCAACTGCCTGGGTCTGCCGAACATCGGGGGCGAGGTCGTTTTCGACCAGTCGTACTCCGGAAACCCGCTGGTCAACGCGTTGTGCGCCGGTGTGATGCGGCACGACCAGCTCCATCTCGCCAAGGCATCAGGGGTGGGCAACCAGGTCATCCTGTACGGCGCGAAGACCGGGGGAGACGGCATCGGCGGAGTGTCCGTACTCGCATCGGAGACCTTCGACTCAGACGGTCCGGCGAAGCGGCCCAGCGTGCAGGTCGGCGACCCGTTCATGGAGAAGCTGCTGATCGAGTGCACCCTCGAGCTGTTTGCTGAGGGCCTCGTCGCCGGCATCCAGGACCTGGGCGGAGCGGGGCTGTCGTGCGCGACGTCCGAGCTCGCGTCCGCCGGTGACGGCGGCATGCACATCCGGCTCGACCGGGTGCCGTTGCGCGACGCCTCGCTGACGCCGGAAGAGATCTTGATGAGCGAGTCCCAGGAACGCATGATGGCCGTGGTCGAGCCCGGTGACGTCGAGCGGTTCATGAAGATCTGCGCCAAGTGGGACGTCGAGGCGACGGTCATCGGCGAGGTCACCGAGGTCTCGGCCAGCGACCAGAGGCGCGGTGGCCGGCTGCACATCGACTGGCGAGATCAGACGATCGTCGACGTGCCCCCGCGCACCGTCGCCCACCAGGGTCCGGTGTACGAGCGGTCGCACAGCCGACCGGGCTGGCAGGACCGGCTGCAGGCCGACGATCCGGCACGACTGGCCCGCCCACGCACCGGAGACGAGATCCGGGCCACGTTGATCGCGATGATCGCGTCCCCGAACCTGTGCGACCGCTCCTGGGTGACCGCTCAGTACGACAGGTACGTGCAGGGCAACACGGTGCTCGCCCAGCCGGAGGACGCCGGAGTCATCAGGGTCGACAAGACGACCGGACTGGGGGTCGCGCTGGCGACCGACTGCAACGGCCGCTTCACCCAGCTCGACCCGTACGCCGGTGCACAGCTCGCCCTGGCCGAGGCGTACCGCAACGTGGCGGTGACCGGTGCGCGGCCGCTCGCGGTCACCAACTGCCTGAACTTCGGCTCGCCGGAGGATCCCGCCGTGATGTGGCAGTTCAGCGAGGCGGTCCGTGGGCTGGCCGACGGATGTGAGCAGCTGGAGATCCCGGTGACCGGCGGCAACGTGTCGTTCTACAACCAGACCGGCTCGAACCCCGTCGTGCCGACTCCGGTCGTCGGGGTGCTCGGTGTGCTGGGCGACGTGTCGCGGCGCACCCCGATGGGGTTCGACGCCGAGGGCCAGTCGATCCATCTGCTCGGCGCTACCCGCGACGAGTTCGGTGGGTCCGAGTGGGCTCAGGTAGCTCACCGACATCTCGGTGGACTGCCGCCCCAGGTGGACCTCGAGGCGGAACGCCGGCTCGCTGACGTCCTGATCGCGGCCGCAGGCGAAGGGCTGGTCGGTGCCGCCCACGACCTGTCTGACGGCGGGCTGGCTCAGGCGATGGTCGAGTCGTGTCTTCGTCGAGACGTCGGTGCCGTCGTACAGCTGCCGGAGGGTCTCGACCCGTTCATCACCTTGTTCAGCGAGTCGGCGGGCCGGGCCATCGTGGCGGTGGCATTCGGTGAGGACGAGGCGTTCCGGGATCTGTGCTCCGTCCACCATGTTGTCAGGCAACGGATCGGCGTCACCGCCGGTCTTGGCGCCGGCGCCATCCTCGAGATCCAGGGCCAGTGCACCCTGCGACTGGCCCTGCTTCGAGATGCCTGGTCGTCAACGCTGCCCAGACTCTTCGGCTGACTGGCGTTCAGTCCTCGATGAAGACGACCTCACAGGCGTGCTGCACGTCGTCTGGGTCCACGGCGCCGAGGATCCCGCTCGTCAGTCACTCACACTGGCCGCTGCGTGAGCCACCCCGGGTGGGATCGGACCATAGGCGACCGACAAGGAATCTGGGTACGGGGTGGAGTCGGGCAGTTCGCCGAAGTCGTAGACCTGGGCGATCCCCGGGTGAGACAGCTTGGCGGTGTGTTTGGCTTCGGCGAGGAAGCGGGCCGGAAGGTGCGATCCTCGGCTTGCTCCTGGTGCGGGAGCTTGATCGCGACCTGTCGGCTGAGCACGGTGTCGGTGCCCTGCCACACCTCGCCCATGCCACCGGCCGCCAGGCGCTCCTCAAGGCGGTAGCGGCCATCACCCGCGGCGTTCGCCGCAGAATTGGGAAGGTCACGGCGAGTGCTCACGCACACAATCTTGCCTCCACACCTGCCACTGGCAAGTTCACCCGGTTCTCAGATCACGTCGAAGACGTGGTCGAGCAGCATGATGGTGACGCACCCGACCGCCGCGACGTTGGCCGACGCGGTGATGCCGCCGAGGACCCGCGCCGCCATCACCGGATCGGTCGAGACGCCGGAGGGATCGAGCGACTGGACCTGCAGGACGACGTTCCATCGCGCCTTGGGCTCCCGCAGGCCGAGATCGAGGACTCCGGTGTACGGCAGGTGGTGGATGCGCCCGGCCGCGGCCGCGCGCGCCTCATCGCCCGTCTGGCCCGTCTGGCCGGGGCGCTTGACCACGCAGACGGCGGCCAGGGCCGCGCCGTC
>JBDUDR010000176.1:0-4514 GCA_040002845.1 Nocardioidaceae bacterium | reverse complement strand
ACCCCCAACCTTTTGATCCGTAGTCAAATGCTCTATCCGTTGAGCTACGAGCGCTCGGGCCTCGCCGAGTCTAACCGCTCGTACTGCACGGCGTGAAATGCCCACAGCCGCCGAAGCAGCCTCCCGACCAACGGCCGAATTGGCAGACGGCGACCGGCCGAGACGCCACTTTGTGAGGAGATTCACGAAGCCATGAGTTCCACAAAGTGAGACAGGACAGGTACCTTGGCTCAATCGGCCACGCTCGCTAACCCGCCGGCGCGGTCGAGATTCCACACCACTTCCGCCGGAGCATCCGGCGGCCAACGCCTACCCGGCGTTGGTTCCGCGAGAGGGACTCTGGATGACTGCCCCAACGACTCCAGCTGACAAAACGTCCGAGAAACCGGCCACCAGCCACACCCGGCTGCAGGCCTGGGTTGACGAGGTTGCTGCGCTGACCCGGCCCGACCGGATCCACTGGTGCGACGGTTCCAAAACCGAGTGGGAGCGGCTCACCGGCGAGCTCGTCGATGTCGGGACTCTCGTGCGTCTCAACCCGGAGAAGAAGGTCAACTCGTTCTGGGCCGCCTCCGATCCGACCGACGTGGCGCGGGTCGAGGACCGTACGTACATCGCCAGCCTTGACGAGTCCGACGCCGGTCCCACCAACAACTGGATGGCGCCGGCGGACGTGAAGGACGTCATGACCGACCTCTACCGAGGCTCCATGCGCGGTCGGACGATGTACGTCATCCCGTTCGTGATGGGCCATCTCGACGCCGCCCAACCCATGTTCGGTGTCGAGATCACCGACTCCGCATACGTCGCGACGTCGATGCGGGTGATGGCGCGGATGGGTGCCCACGTACTCGAACGCATCGAGGAGCTCGACGCCGACTTCGTACCCTGCCTGCACTCGGTGGGCGCGCCCCTGGAGCCGGATGAGCCAGACGTGCCATGGCCCTGCAACGACACGAAGTACATCGTGCACTTCCCCGAAGAGCGGATGATCTGGTCGTACGGCTCCGGGTACGGCGGCAACGCGCTGCTGGGCAAGAAGTGCTACTCGCTGCGCATCGCCTCCGCGATCGCCCGAGACGAGGGTTGGCTCGCTGAGCACATGCTGATCCTCAAGCTCACCCCGCCCAAGGGCAGGTCCTATTACGTGGCCGCTGCGTTCCCCAGCGCCTGCGGCAAGACGAACCTGGCGATGCTCCAACCGACGATCCCCGGCTGGAAGGTCGAGACGCTCGGCGACGACATCGCCTGGATGCGGTTCGGCTCGGACGGACGGCTTTACGCGGTCAATCCGGAGTACGGCCTGTTCGGCGTCGCGCCCGGCACCGGCTGGACGACCAACCCCAACGCGATGCGTACGATCGCCAAGGGCAACTCGATGTTCACCAACGTCGCCCTCACCGATGACGGTGACATCTGGTGGGAGGGCATGACCGACGAGCCGCCGGCGCACCTGACCGACTGGAAGGGCCGCGACTGGACGCCGGACTCCGACGAGGTCAGCTCTCACCCCAACAGCCGTTTTTGTACGCCCCTCACCCAGTGCCCGATCCTCGCACCGGAGTACGACAATCCGAACGGCGTCCCGATCGACGCGATCCTGTTCGGCGGTCGGCGAAAGACCACCATCCCGTTGGTCACCGAGGCTCGCGACTGGGTGCACGGCACGTTCATGGGCGCCACATTGTCGTCGGAGACGACCGCCGCGGCGACCGGCGCGGTTGGAGTTGTGCGCCGCGACCCGATGGCGATGCTGCCGTTCATCGGCTACCACGCTGGGGACTACTTCAACCACTGGATCAACGTCGGCAAGCAGCACGATGCGGCCAAGTTGCCGCGGATCTACTATGTGAACTGGTTCCGACGCGGTGACCAAGGTCAGTTCCTGTGGCCAGGTTTCGGCGAGAACAGCCGCGTGCTCAAGTGGGTCATCGAGCGCATCGAGGGTACGGCGGAGGCGGTGGAGACGCCCATCGGTCACGTACCCACGTTGTCGGCGCTGGACACAGACGGACTCGACGCGAACCCGGCCGATCTCGAAGCCGCGCTGGCGGTGGATCCAGCGGAGTGGAAGGCCGAGATCCCCAGCATCAACGAGTGGCTCGAGAAGTTCGGCGACAAGCTGCCTGCTGTTCTCTGGACCGAGCTGGACGGCCTAAGGGCGCGCCTCGGCGCCTAAGCTCCGCTGGGTCCCGCGGACGTACGGGGGACCTGTGGCGTCCGCAACGGAGCGCTGTTGCGGCTGTCGCGTTTCGAGGGTTCCGCATCAGCGGCTAACTGGATGTTCAGGTCAGGACGTACGTGATGTCTTGCTCATTCGTGACGTCGACAGGCTAACAATTGCTGTTCCAGCTCGCGAGAAACAGCAAAACACAGCCTGTCGATGCAGCGCGGATGCTTGCAACCCCAATGACGCCGGTTCGGGTGCACCACAAACTGATGAGTGCGCAACCAGACCGCCGATCCCGGTGGGGCACCGCAAAATGCGACGTTCGGGTAGTCGGCCGGGTCACCGGACAGCATTACCGTCACACTTTGTGGCAGAGCCAGCCCCCGCAGATCCGGCCCGCGCCCTCAGACGAGTGTCTGCGTCGCACGGACGGCGCCATCTTGCGACGGTTGGCCCGCGTGGCTACCGCTTCTCTGCTGTGGCCCAGGTTTGCCTGAGCATCCTTTAGCCTGTGTTGCCTGGGCTAACCGGGCAGGTTTACCTCGCGCGACAGCCTCAACTGTTCCTCGTCCACCGCGATGGATTCCTCGATGTGCTCAAGGCTCATCGCGTGAGACACCGCGTAGTAGAACATGACGAGGCTGAACGCGATAACGGCAGCGAGGTCCCACCACTCCGGGAGAATTTCGAGGGAGCCTGCCCCGTAGCGACCCATGACCCCCAGCGCAGTTATACCGATCAGCCACGGCCAGATCCAGTTCGCTGCATGCCAGTCGATGTCTGCTCGGTGTAAGTATTCGGAGGTGTGCAAGTTCACCTCGAAGAGCAACCGACCAACGAGAATTAAGGTCAGCAGTTTCCAGCTGGCTTCAAAGCCGCTCCAATAGATGATGAGGTTCGCAGAGACGAATCCAACGGGATTCAACAACTTGGGCATGGGCATTCGATAGGGACGAGGGCGGTCAGGGTCACGAAGTTGCAGGGCGGCCAAGGATACCGGCGCGAAGGCGTACATGATCGCGGTGGCCGCGGTGACGATGCCCACCAACTTTCCCCAACTAGGGAACGGGAGAAAGACCAGCATGCCGGCGGCGAAGGCGAGCAGCAGGGAGTAGATCGGGATGCCCCTGTTGTTGGTCTTGTTGAGCTCGTCCGGCAGAGAGTCATCCTCACCTATTGCGTACGACAGCCTGGCCGTGGTGGCCATGTAGATCAGGCCGGTGTCTGCCGGGGATACGATCGCGTCGGTCAGCAGGATGTAGGAAAGCCAGCCGGCTCCCGCGGCCACGGCAATCGTGTAGTACGGCCCAAAGTCCCCTACGCCGCTCGGGTTGTTCCAGTTGTTGGCGATGTCACTGGGGTTCAGGGCGCCGATGTAGACGATTTCCAGGAGAAGATAGATGGCTGTGCCGATGCACATCGCGGTGATGACGGCACGTGACACATCCCGCTGGGGATTCTTCGCCTCGCCGGCCATTTGGACAGCCGACTCGAATCCCTGAAGTGCAAAGACAACTCCGAGCGGCAAAGCGGCGAAAATCCCGTGTACACCGTGTGGCATAAAACCACCACCGGCATGGAAGTTCGAGAGGTGGAAGCTGAGGAAGGGAAGCGCAATGATCGTGAGGAGCGGTACGACCGTCTTCACCACGACGATGAACCCATTGACGTTCGCGAAGAAATGCACTCCCACCATGTTGATGGCCAAGAAGATAAGCATGGCTACGCTCGCGACGAGCAACCCCAAGCCGTTCAGGGTGCCGTTGTCGTTCAGCATCACGAAGTTGTCCTGCGCCCAGTTGGTACTGCTTACGTAGGCGATGCTTGCCTCGACCTCGATCGGCGCGATGACCACTGCCTGGAGCCACCCGACCCAGCCGGCGGCAAAGCCGGCCAGAGCGCCGAAGGCGAAGTAGGGGAATCGGGCGGTGCCGCCGGCGACCGGGTATGCGGCACCGAGCTCAGCATGCACGAGAGCGAGCGCCATCAGCATGGCTGCCGCTAAGACCCACGCAAGTAGAGAGGCGGGACCGGCCGCCTGCGCGGCGAACAGGGCACCCAGGAGCCAGCCGGAGCCGATGATGGATCCGAGCGACACGAACATCAGGGGCCAGAAGCCCACCGTCCGCTTCAGCCCCACGTGCACGTGATGAGGAAGCACCTCAACGACTTCGTGCCTTACGACATTGGGATCTGTCATCACGAACTCCTCAGGGAGGCAAGCGCTGACGGTGCCGCTTGACAGCCTGTCCCTCCGGTATTCGCACGTCAAGGCCGTAGCGGAGGTCGCGGAGGTGGCGGAGGTGGCGGGATTTGAACCCGCGAGAGGGGGTTACCCTCAACC
>JBDUDR010000175.1:0-4703 GCA_040002845.1 Nocardioidaceae bacterium | reverse complement strand
GCTCAGCCAGTCCTCTTCGCCGCCGTACATGTCGTCACGACCGGGAAGGTCGGCAGGCACGTCCGAGCCTCGCAGCAAGGGTGCTACCCCCAGGACGTACACCCTGCCCTCGACGGCGATGTGCCGCAAAGTCGAGACCCAGACGTCGCTGTTGTCCCAGGTGGGTGCACACCATATGTCGATGTGCTGCGCATACATCGCGTACCGGGCCAGCGGCATGTAGTTCTCCCAGCACGTCAGACCACCCAGCCGCCCGAACGGTGTTGCGAAAACCGGCAGGGTCGATCCGTCGCCCATTCCCCAGACAAGTCGCTCGCCGCCGGTGGGCATCAGCTTGCGGTGCTTGCCGATGAGCGTGCCGTCGGGCCCGAAGTACACATTGGTGTTGAACAGCGTGGCTCCGTCCGGGTCACGCTCGTTAACGCCGATGGAGACGTACGCACCGGCGGCACGCGCTGCCCTGCCGAGGGCATCGGAGGCGGGCGATGGCAGTACGACGGAGTTCTCGAGCAGCCGCCCGTACCACCCGTCAGCCCAGGGGCGCGAGCGCCACACCCAGTCCGGATAGGTGGGTACGAAGGCTTCGGGGAGCACGATCAGCCGGGCACCATTCTCGGCTGCCTCGGCGATGAGGTCTACGGCCTTGGCGACGGTGGCTTCGCGGTCGAGGAACACCGGACTCGCCTGTACGGCGGCGGCCGTCACCGGCTGTGTCTTGGTCATCTGTCGAGCACCTCGCGAGTCGGGTCGGTGGCGGCATCCTCGGCAGGCAGCGTGTCGACCGCCCAGTCGGACCGTTTCCAGCTCGGTACGGGCGTCTTGCGGTCAGGTCGCGGAACGAACGACGACCGGCGTACGAGCTCGTACCGATGGATGTAGCGCGGACAGTTGGGGAACACCTCGGTGGCGCGTACGCGGATCACGAACTGTGCTTCCGGCCAGCCGGCGAGGAGGTCCTCGGATGAGTCGAGGATGGCCGTGCCGTTCAGCCGTAGCCGGTGGCCCTTCTCGAAGTCGATGAACAGCAACCCCACCTGTGGGTTGACCGAGATGTTGCCCATCGACAGGTACATGCCGTTGCCGTCGTAGTTGGGAAAGGCGATCGTCTGCTCGTCCAGCGCGTGCACGAAACCGGGGTCGCCGCCTTTGTACGAGCAGTTGGGATGGCCGTGCTCGTCGGCCGTCGCGAGGAAGAACATGTCGGCGCGCTCGATGAACTGGCGGTCGGACTCGCTGATCGTGTCCTTGACGAGCAGCTCGTCGATCCGATCGGCTACCCGTCTGGTGTCGAACCGGTCCTGCAGGGTCCGGCTCCCATCGTGGAACATATCGCTCCTTTCGGGTGGACCCCCGCGTCGCCAGCGTACCGCCGGCCCCGTGGTTGGTGATCGGTGTTTGGATGGGGACATGCCTGTGCACGGTGAGTACGAGCCCAGCCCCTCTCGACGGGTCCGCGACCAGGTGGAGCTGTACGAGAGCTCCGGCGGGACGAAGGGCACGACGATGCGCGGCCTGCCGGTGATCGTCATCACCAGCCGGGGAGCGAGGTCCGGCAAGGTCCGCAAGACGCCGGTGATGCGGGTGGAGTACGGCGGCAAGTATGCCGTGGTGGCGTCTCTGGGTGGCGCGCCGAAGCACCCCGTCTGGTACTTCAACCTCGTTGCTCACCCTGAGGTTGAGGTCCAAGACGGCCCGGTCAAACAGGAAATGACCGCGCGGGAGCTGACCGGCGCCGAGAAAACCGTGTGGTGGGAACGCGCCGTGGCGGCGTTCCCGAACTATGCCGACTACCAGCGGAAGACCGATCGCGAGATTCCCGTCTTCCTGCTCGAGCGGTCGGCTGGTTGAAAACCGTGCAGGGTTTCCTGCGCCAGCCATTGATCGCCGAAACGCCTACTGCCCACGGATCAGAACGAGGTCGTCTCCCCAAGCGTCGACGGTCGGGCCATGCCCCAGTTCGCGCGCTGACCTTTCAATCAGGCGATAAATGTCGCGTTGAGCAGCAGCGACTCCCGTATCCATGATGCTCTCCAGGTGCCCGACCAAGTCCAGGTCGCGCCAGCCCGGCCGGTCCAGGGGACGGCGGGCCAGTTCATGGCGGAGGTACTTGTTGTAGGGCCGAACGCGAGCGAACAGTGCGAAGACTACCCAGAGCATCCAGTTGATCGACTCCGCGGCGTCGAGTCTCTGCTCGAACGGTCGAGCGTCACGTTCCGCCTTGAGGGATCGATAGACGAAGTTGATGTACCCGTCGAGGTAGGTGTCCAGGCACCGACTCACCTCGTCGCGGCTCAGGTTGGCCCAGGCGTCGATCATCGGTGTGAGCGACCCTCCCGTGCGGTCCAGCAGCACGCGCGCGTCGACGAACGAGTAGCGGTCCCACCAGTGCATGGGATCTCTCGGCACAGCCTGCAGTTGCTCGAGCGTCAAAGCCGGAAGATCGATCTCTTTGGTACGGGTCGTCACCCAGCCTTGTTGATGCTGCAAGACGACGTAGACGTCGACATCTGAGTGCTCGGTCGCCATCCCTCTTGCCCAGGAGCCGGTCAAAACGAGGCCCTGCACGTTAGCGTCGGTGGCCACCCGACTCATAAGGCTTTGAAGTTCCGGGATCCGCCATGCTGAGTCGTCGACCATGCGGACACCTTCCCAGTCGACCGGGACACCAGAAATTCTTGACACTAGACAGACCTGTCTGTCTAGCATGTCCGGCACAGATTCCGAGAATTGGCCAGGCACCAGACAACGCTAGGAGACATCGCCATGAAGATCGCAGTCCTCGGCACGGGCATGGTCGGCCGGACCCTCTCCAGCCGACTGGCCGGGCTGGGCCATGACGTCGTCATCGGCACTCGAGACGTCGACAGGACCCTTTCGGTGGCCGAGCCGGACCGCATGGGCAACGTACCGTTCGCGCAGTGGCAGGCGGATCACCCGGAGGTACGTTTGCTGACCTTCGCCGACGCGGGCGCGCACGGGGAGGTCGTCGTCAACGCGACCGCCGGGGGAGTCAGCCTGGCGGCACTGGAGGCGGCCGGTGCCGACAACCTGGCTGGCAAGGTGCTCATCGACGTGGCCAATACGCTCGACTTCTCGCAGGGCAGGCCACCGACCCTGTCCGTCGTCAACACAGACAGCCTTGGCGAGCAGATCCAGCATGCGTTCCCCGACGCCAGAGTCGTCAAGACACTCAACACGATGAACGCGTCGGTCATGGTGGACCCGTCGCGGGTGCCCGGCGACCACGATGTGTTCGTCGCCGGCGAGGACGCCGACGCCAAAGAGACCGTCAAGGCCCTGCTGCGCGAGTTCGGGTGGAAGGGCGACAACATCGTCGACCTGGGAGGCATCCGCTCTGCCCGCGGCACCGAGATGTACCTCCCGCTGTGGCTGTCGCTGTGGGGTGTGCTGGGCACGCCGGACTACAACATCAAGGTTGTCCGGGGCTGAGGGTGGGGGAGTAATGGCAGCGGCCACCCCAGAGGAGCCGGCTCGTGCGGCCTCGCCGCGCGAGCGGATCCTCGAGACCGCTCTTCGCCTCTTCTACGCGCGTGGGGTTCGCGGCGTGGGGGTGGACGCCGTGATCGCGGAGTCGGGAGTGGCCAAGGCAACGCTCTACAAGCACTTCCGCCGTAAGGACGACCTCGTCCTCGCCTACCTCGACAAGGTCGACCTGGCCTGGCGAGCGCAGCTCGATGCCGCCTCCGAGGCTGCTGGTCCAGACCCGCGGGACCGGCTCGTCGGCATGTTCGATGCCCTCAGCACGGCGTGCCGCCAGGACGGCTTCCGCGGTTGTGCCTTCATCAACACTGCCTCCGAGGCTGAGCCGGGCAGCGAGGTGCACGCCCGCACGGTCGAGCACAAGGCAGCGGTACGAGCGTGGGTACGCGAGCTGGCCGACAGCGCCAGAGCACCGGACCCGGACGGACTCTCGCGGGCGTTGACCCTGCTGCTGGACGGCGGACTGTCGGCCGGCGTGCTCGACGCGGACCCCGAGTCTGCGGAGGCGGCCAAGGGAGCCGCCCGCACTCTGGTGGAAACCGCCTGCCCGCGTGATGCGCCTAGCGGCGGGTCGTCGTGACCCACAAATCCGGACGATCTGGACGCTGGGGTTGCACATCGAGGGTTTGGGGTGACTCACCCGTGCCCACCGGTGAGTTACCCCAAATATCGCGGCGGCCCTAAGCGTCCGGACCAGAGAAGGCCGTCCAGGGTCCAACGACCCCAGAGTGAGGGACCATCGGGGCTTCACCATCGCTGGACCCTGGGCCTAGGGTCGGACCCGCAACGCTGACCGTCCGACTCTCACCGCGCGGAGATGCCCGTGGACGCCTTGGACCTGGCCCGATGGCAGTTCGGAATCACGACGGTCTACCACTTCCTGTTCGTACCCATGACCATTGGGCTGTCCGGGCTGGTGGCGATCTTGCAGACCGCCTGGGTGCGCACCGGCGATGGCCGCTACCTGAGGCTTACGAAGTTCTTCGGCAAGCTCTTCCTGATCAACGTCGCCATGGGCGTCGTGACCGGGATCGTGCAGGAGTTCCAGTTCGGGATGAACTGGAGCGACTATTCGCGGTTCGTCGGCGACATCTTCGGCGCCCCGCTGGCCATCGAGGGGTTGGTCGCGTTCTTCTTGGAGTCCACGTTCCTCGGGCTGTGGATCTTCGGCTGGGACCGCCTGTCCAAGCGCCTGCACCTGG
>JBDUDR010000174.1:0-4717 GCA_040002845.1 Nocardioidaceae bacterium | reverse complement strand
CGCCGACCGAGATGCCGTTCACGGCCGAGGACTTCGACCAGCAGCTCGAGGAGGCGCTCGAGCTGATGCCGGAGATCCTCGGCGACGAGAAGGCCGAGATCCGCTACGCGATAAACGGGTTGTTGTCGCTGACGCCTGACGGCGCACCAGTGCTCGGCGAGACCCCGGAGGTCAAGGGCCTCTGGTCCGCCGCCGCCGTCTGGGTCAAGGAAGGGCCCGGCGTCGGTCGTGCGGTGGCCGAGTGGATGACAGACGGTCTGCCGGAGATCGACCTCAGCAACTGCGACATCGCGCGGTTCTATCCGCACCAACGGACCCGCGCCCACATCCGGGCCCGCACGGGCGAGTCGTTCAACAAGACCTATGGCATCGTCCACCCAGGCGAGCAGTGGGAGAGCGACCGCAACCAGCGGCTTGCTCCCATGCACGAGACCGAGAAGGCGCTCGGTGCCGTCTTCGTCGAGGCGGCCGGCTGGGAGCGCCCGATGTGGTACGAGTCCAACCAGCGTCTTCTCGATGAGTACGGCGACCAGGTGATGCATCGCGAGCACGAGTGGGACTCCCGCTGGTGGTCGCCGATCATCAATGCGGAGCACCTCGCCATGCGCGACCGCGCCGGCATCGTCGACCTGTCGGCCTTCGCCATCTTCGACGTCGTCGGTGTGGGGGCGTTCGACGCCGTCCAGTCGATCGTGGTGGCGCAGGCTGACGTGGCGATCGGCCGGGTGATCTACACTCCCGTGCTCGACGAGCGCGGTGGCTTCCGCTCCGACCTCACGGTCATGCGGCTCGCCCACGACAGGTTCCGTGTCGTCACCGGCGGCGCGCACGGCATGGTGGACCGCAAGTGGTTCGCCGACCGGATGCCGAAGGACGGCACGGCATCCGTCGTCGACCTCACCTCGGCGTTCACCACGATCGGGCTCTGGGGGCCGCGAGCCCGAGACATCCTGAGCACACTCACCCGCGACGACGTCAGCAACGAGGGCTTCAAGTTCGGCACCTGCAAGGACATCGAGATCGACTCCATTTCGGTGCTGGCCTCGCGGATCTCCTATGTGGGTGAGCTCGGCTGGGAGCTGCACGTCCCGATCGAGCTTGGTCGCAAGCTGTGGGACCTGCTCCACGAAGCGGGCAAGGAGCACGGCGCGGTCCCGGTCGGCATCGGTGTCTACGGCACAACGGGCCGCATCGAGAAGGGCTACCGCGCGTTCGGCTTCGAGCTCGACTCCGAACGCACGATCATCGAGGCCGGCATGGCGCGGCCGAAGGTTAAAGCCGCGGGCTTCGTCGGCAAGGAGGCTTACCTCAAGCAGCGCGCCTCAGCTCCGAAGAGTGTTCTGTGCACGCTGACGGTCGACGACCACACCTCGGCGTCCGGCACGAAGCGTTACATGCTCGGCGGCGAGCCGATCCTGACCCGCGACGGTGGTGAGCTGCTCGATGAGCATGGTCACCGGCCCTACGTGACCACGGCCGGCTCGGCACCCTCGCTCGGCAAGCACCTGCTGCTGGCCTTCCTGCCGCCCGCACAGGCGATCGTCGGCACGCAGCTATCGGTCAGCTACATGGAAGAGCTCTACCCTGTCACCGTCTGCTCAGCGGACAGCAGCAGCCTGTTCGACCCGTCGAACGAGCGGATCAGGAGCTAGGCATGACCGACGTCCTGGTCTGTATCAAGCGCGTGCCCGACACCGGAGGGGAGATCACCCTCACCCAGGACGCGATGTCCATCGACACGCGTTACGTCGGGCACACGGTCAGCCCGCACGAGGAGTGCGCCGTCGAGCTCGCGATCCAGACTGCCAAGGCCACTGACGGCGCGGCGACCGTTCTGTCGCTCGGCTCGGCCGACTCGCTGGAGCAGATCCGAGACGCGCTCGCGGTCGGTTGCACCGGCGCCGTGCTCATCGACGCGGAGGCCGAGAAGTTCGGTCCCGCGGACGTCGCGCGTGCGATCGCCGAGGTCGTGCATGCACACGAGCAGGAGGGCCGAACCTACGACCTCGTGCTTCTCGGCAACGATGCCGCCGACACCGGCGACTTCCAGGTCGGCATCAGGCTGGCGTACGCCCTCGATCGCCCCGTGGTCGCAGGTGTCTCAACCATCGAGGTCGTCGGTGATCGCGTCGTCGCCCGCGCGGACGGCGCCGACGGGACAGACATCTTCGAGGTCGAGCTGCCTGCGGTGCTTACCGTGATGGAGGGTGGCATCGAACCCAGGTACCCGTCGATTCCCGGGCGCATGAAGGCGAAGCGAGTGACCGTGGAGACTGTCACGCCCACGGGTGAACCGGCCGGTTCGGGGCGCGTGCGGCTGAAGCTGCCGCCGACCCAGCCCAGCCAGGTCGAGATCCTGGGTGAGGGTCCCGAGGCCGCCGCGGCTGTGGTGGACCTGCTCGAGCGTCTGGGGGTGTCGCGATGACCCTTGTCCTTGTCGAGACCGATGCCACTGGTGCGATCGAAGTGTCGCGGGAGACGCTGACCTTCGTCCGTGAGCTGGCACAGCCCGTGTCCGCGCTCGTCGTGGGTGAGGTACCTGACGGCCTGGCCGACCAGCTCGGCGCCTACGGTGTCGTGTCGCTGCTCCACGCTCAGGGCACTGCCTTCACGACTTATGCCCCGGCTGCCTGGGCCGCTGCCGTCGTGGCCGCCAAATCCGCGTCAGGTGCTGCGGTCGTGACGGCGGCGGGCACACCACGGGGCAACGAGGTCATGGCGCACGTCGCCTGCCGTCTCGACGTTGCTATGGCGGCCAACGTCGTCACCATCGACGGGACAGATCCGCTCCTGGTGAGCCGGCAGGTGCTGGGAGGGTCGGCTCTCGAGGAGCTTCGGCTCGACGACGCACCGGCTGTGCTCAGCGTTGCCGGTCACGCATGCGTGGCGAAGCCGGCCGACAGTCCGGTGTCCACGAAGGTCGACACGATCGACGTACAGGTCAGTGACGACGACCTGCGCGCCCAGGTCGCGCGCACCGAGGCAGGGGAGCCCGACGAGTCCGGCGCCCTCAAGACGGCGAGGGTGGTGGTCGGCGCCGGCCGCGGTGCGGGAAGCGTGGACGGCTTCAAGGATCTTGTCGAGCTCGCCGACCTGCTCGGTGGGGCGCTGGGCGTCTCACGGGTGGTCACGAGCCTCGGCTGGCGGCCGCACCACGAACAGGTAGGGCAGACTGGAAGCCGGATCTCACCCGACCTCTACATCCCGTGCGGCATCAGCGGTGCGATCCAGCACTGGGTGGGCTGCTCGAGCGCGAAGACGATCCTTGCGATCAACAGCGACCCGGATGCGCCGATGGTGACCAAGGCGCACTACGCAGTCATCGGCGACCTCCACAAGATCGTGCCGGCGATCAACGAAGAGCTCCGCCGCCGCCGGCGCGCCTGACCGGTCGCTGTCAGAATACGTTCGGACCAGGTTTCGCCGGTCTGACCTTGCTTGACCTCGGCCTGCGAGCTCGCGGGAGATGGGAGACTGCCCGCTGTGACGGCACAGACGCTCGACGGTAAGGCGACCGCGCGCGAGATCAAGGCCGACCTGGCGGTGCGGGTGGCCCGGCTCCGATCAGATGGCGTCGTGCCGGGGCTCGGGACCGTACTGGTCGGCGACGATCCGGGCAGTCATGCATACGTCGCAGGCAAGCACCGCGACTGTGCGGAGGTCGGGATCGAGTCGATCCGGGTCGAGCTGCCTGGTGACGTCTCCGGCGGCAAGGTCGAGGAAGTCGTGGCGGCGCTCAACGCGGATCCCGCATGTACCGGGTTCATCGTGCAGCTGCCGTTGCCTGCGGGGATCGACACCAACCGTGTTCTGGAGCTGGTAGACCCGGTCAAGGACGCAGACGGGCTGCATCCGATGAATCTCGGGCGGCTCGTGATCGGCGCGCCCGGACCGTTGCCGTGCACACCTCGCGGGATCGTGGAGCTGTTGCGTCGATACGACGTACCGATCGCAGGGGCCGAGGTCTGCGTGGTCGGCCGTGGCGTCACCGTTGGCCGTCCGCTAGGGCTCTTGCTTACTCGCAAGTCGGAGAACGCGACAGTGACGCTGTGCCACACCGGCACGAGGGACCTGGCGTCGCATCTGCGGAGAGCCGACGTCATCGTGGCGGCGGCCGGCGTACCAGCGCTCTTGCAGGCGGACATGGTCAAGCCGGGAGCTGCGGTCCTCGACGTCGGCACGTCGCGCACCGACGCGGGGGTCTTGGTCGGCGACACCGCGCCTGAGGTGGCCCAGGTGGCGGGTTTCCTGGCCCCGATGCCCGGCGGCGTCGGGCCGATGACCCGGGCAATGCTCCTCACGAATGTGGTGGAGGCCGCGGAGCGGCTCGCCGCGACATGATGGCTCGGAATCCCGGTCGGGGGCGACACCTGGTGGTGGGGGATTGGCTGTTCGGTTTCTACCTGGTGATTGCGGTGATCGGGATCGGGACCGTGGAGTACGGGCCGTGGCGGTACGGCACCGGTCTGCTCGCGTTGTCGCTGTTGTTGTCCGCGTGGACTCGTACTGTGCTTCCGGAGGAGATGACCGGGATGCTGCGCGTGCGGCGACGGCTGGTCGATGTCGCAGCTCTGACTCTGCTGGGGACCTCGATCATGCTGCTGACCATCGTGATCCACTCCACCCCCACCACCCCCTAACCCTTCTTCCCACGATCCGACACTTATTCTGCGCGATCCGACACTTATTCCCCACGGTTTGACAAATGCGTCGTACC
>JBDUDR010000173.1:0-4747 GCA_040002845.1 Nocardioidaceae bacterium | reverse complement strand
CCGAACCGCTTGGTCAGACCCCGGATCTCGAGCTGCATGGGCTCTTCCTCCTTGCCGGCGGGTCGACAGGCCAAACCCTAGACGCCCCTGCACATGTCGGTGGGGAGGCCGACCTGTCTCGCCGACCTCCCCACGGCACGTCGTGCGCTCAGCTCAGGGCTGGGCCTTGGACTTGACCTTCACAGTTCCGTCCATGAGGTCCTGCTTGAGCTGCTCGATCTGCTGCTGCAGATCGGTGGGAATCTTGCTCGCCCAGTCGTGGTAGGGAGCCAGGCCCGTGCCGCCGTTCGCCAGCGTGCCGACGTACGTCTTGTTGTTGAAGTTGCCGTCAACCGTCGACTTGATGGCGTCCTCGACAGCGACGTCCATGCCCTTCTCGACGCTGGTGAGGATGACATCGCAGTACTGGGCCGCGCTCACGCAACCGTCGGTGTCGACCCAGATCGCGTTGACCTGGCCACCGGAGTTCTGCGCCACCTGCAGGGCACCCAGTCCAGCGGGCCCGGCGACCGGGAACAGGATGTCAGCGCCCTGTGCGGTCAGGGTGCTGGCCGTCTGGGCGCCCTTGTTCTTGTCCTCGAAGTCGTTGGTGAAGGAACCGTTCTGGGTGTCCTCGTTCCAGCCGAGCACCTTCACGTTGGTGTTGTTCTTGCTGTTGTAGTACTGGACGCCCTCCCAGAAGCCGTCCATGTAGATGGTCACGGTTGAGATCTTGATGCCGCCGAAGGTGCCAACCGTGCCGGTCTGCGTCATGCCCGCGGCTAGGTAGCCGGCCAGGAAGCTGCTCGGCGCGGTGTTGAACCCGAGCCCCTTGAGGTTGGGCGCCGGCTTCGCGTATCCGTAGTCAACGATCGCGAAGTCGATGTTCGGGTTCTTCTTGGCCGCCGCCTCGGTCACATCGCCGAGCTTGAAGCCGACAGTCACGATGATGTTGCAGTCCTGCTGAACCATCGCATTGACGTTGTTCTTGTAGTCGCTGTCGGACTGCGACTCGACCTGCGCCTTGGAGACGCCGAGCTGCGCGACGGCGTCGGTGAGGCCCTTGTAGGCGGTCTGGTTGAACGACTTGTCGTCGAACCCACCCGAGTCGGAGACCATGCAGGCCAGCACGTCGGAGTTGTCCGGCGCGGCCGTCGTGGTGGTTTCCCCCGGGCTCGAGGGTGTCGAACCCGCGTTGTCGTCGGGCTTGTTGCCACATGCCGCCGCGCCGAGCGCGATGACGCAGGCCAGAGCAACTATCCGAGCCGTGTTCTTCACGGCGCCTCCTTGCAGATGTTCAGTGGTCCCCATATTTCGGGTGAGCCTAACCCTCTCGCGGACCGATCCGCCCCCGGCGGCTCAAGTTCGGCAGGACTTGATACGCGTTTGTGACCTATGACCAACTCGGACTCAGCTGATGGCAGATACTGCCAAAAATTCGGCCCCGATCTCGATGGCGCGCTCGTCTATGTCGAAGTTGCCTCGGTGCAGGTCGGTCACGGCAGCGTGCCCGGGCGGGCGTACGCCGAGGCGGGCCAGCGCGCCCTGGACGCGGCCCAGATACCAGGCGAAGTCCTCACCGCCCAGGCTCTGGTCGGTGCCGGTCACTGCCTGCTCGCCGAAAATGGTCACCGCCGCCGCCTGCATCTGCTCGATGGCCTGCGGGTCGTTCACACACGGCGGCACCCCGCGGTGGACCTCGACTTCGGCATCGACGCCGTACGGCGACATCAGACCCTTGACCAGCTCAGGAACGAGGTCTGGGAGAACCTCCCAGACGTCCTGGTCGAGCACCCGCAGGGTGCCCTCGACCTCGCCGTTCTGCGGGATCGCGTTGGTGGCAGCCCCCGCGTGCACCTTCCCCCACACCAGGCTGAGCCCTGACCGTGGGTCGACCCGGCGCGAGAGTACGGCAGGAAGCTGCGTGATGAGCATGCCCAGTGCGTACACCAGGTCGGCCGTCAGGTGGGGCCTGGCCGTGTGGCCTCCAGGACCGGCCACCCGGACCCGCACCAGGTCCGCCGCCGAGGTGATGGGCCCTGCGCGCAGCCCGAGCCGGCCGACCTCGAGCTTCGGATCGCAGTGCACGGCGTAGATGGAGTCGACACCGTCGATCCCGCCGGCCGCGATCACATCGAGTGAACCCCCGGGGATGAGCTCCTCTGCCGGCTGGAAGATGAGGCGTACCGGGTTGGGCAGCCCGGAGGTCAAAGACGCCTCGTGCAGCGCCAGACCTGCTCCCAGCACGATCGCGGTGTGGACGTCGTGCCCGCAGGCGTGGCAAACGTTAGGGATCGTCGAGGCGTACTCGATGGTTTTCTCGTCGGTGACGGGCAGTGCGTCGATGTCGGCGCGCAGTGCCACGAGTCGGGGTGCGGCCGGGTTCTCTGCGGTATGCACACCGGTCGCGCCTGCTGCCCTGGCGCCGGGGGAAATGTCACAGATGAGCCCAGTTCCGAGCGGCAGGACGCGCGGCTCCAGCCCCACCTGGCGAAGGCGGGCCGACACAGCCTCTGTGGTGTGCGTCTCGCACCGCCCGAGCTCGGGATGGCGGTGGAGGTCCCGGCGGAATTCGACGAGCTCGTCGTTGAGCGATTTGACCGATCTGCCGAGGTCCGCGAGCAGCAATGGATCGAATGTCACCCGGGCATTGTTCCACTCCTGGCAAACCGGCGAGCCACGAACGCCCAGACGCCAACTTTTCGGCAGTTTTGTCGGCGTGTCGGGGCACAAACGGCTTTCTCGCCACGGCGCTGGCGGGAAGGTACAGATCAGAAGGCGGCGGGTGGGGAGTAGACACCCCAGACCTCGCGCAGGGCGTCGCAGACCTCGCCGACGGTCGCGAGCTCGGCCAGCGCGGCCTTCATCGGGATCAGCACATTGTCGGTGCCCTTCGCAGCCGCCTGTAGCGCATCGAGATGCCGGCGCACCGCGTCGTCGTCACGAGCCGCCCGCAGCGCAGCCAACCGCTCGGCCTGCTGTTCGACGATCTCGGGGTCCACCCGCAACGGCGCATACCTCTCGTCCGGACCCGTCACGAAACGGTTGACACCGACGACGGTGCGCTCGCCGTCGTCGATCTGTTTGGCGATCCGGTACGCCGACGCCTCGATCTCCCCCTTCTGGAAACCGCGCTCGATGGCTGACACGGCGCCACCCATGTCCTCTACCGATCTCATCAGCCCACGAACCGATGTCTCCAGGTCGTTGGTCAGCGACTCAACCGCGTAGGAGCCCGCGAGCGGGTCCACTGTCTTGGTGACGTCGGTCTCGTAGGCCAGCACCTGCTGGGTACGAAGCGCGAGCCGGGCGGCCTTCTCACTCGGGAGCGCGATCGCCTCGTCGTAGGAGTTGGTGTGCAGGGACTGAGTGCCTCCAAGCACCGCGGCCAGCGCCTGCACCGTGACCCGGACCATGTTCACCTCGGGCTGCTGAGCCGTGAGCTGAACCCCCGCCGTCTGGGTGTGGAAGCGCAGCATCAGCGACTTCGGGTTCTTCGCACCGAAGTCCTCATGCATCACCTCTGCCCAGATCCGTCGAGCTGCCCGGAACTTGGCGACCTCCTCCAGGAATGACGTACGCGACACGAAGAAGAAGGCCAGCCGGGGAGCGAACTCATCCACATCCAGACCCGCCGCGATCGCGGCCCGGACGTATTGAACCCCGTTGGCCAGCGTGAACGCGATCTCCTGCGCCGGCGTCGCGCCGGCTTCGGCCATGTGGTACCCGGAGATCGAGATGGTGTTCCAGCGGGGCATCTCCGTCCTGCAGTACTTGAAGATGTCGGTCACCAGGCGCAGCGACTGCTTGGGCGGGTAGATGTACGTCCCGCGGGCGATGTACTCCTTCAGGATGTCGTTCTGCGTCGTCCCGGTCAGGGCGGATCCGGCGACGCCCTGCTCCTCCCCCACCAGCTCGTACAACAGCATCAGCAGCGCGGCCGGCGCGTTGATCGTCATCGACGTCGACACCTTGCCGAGCGGAATGCCGTCGAACAGGGTGCGCATGTCCTCGACCGAGTCGATGGCCACCCCGACCTTGCCGACCTCGCCCTCGGCGATCGGCGAGTCGGAGTCGTATCCCATCTGCGTCGGCAGATCGAACGCCACCGACAGTCCCGTGGTCCCGGCGTCGATGAGCTGGTGATAGCGCTGGTTCGACTCGATGGCCGTCCCGAAGCCTGCGTACTGGCGCATCGTCCAGGGCCGGCCGGTGTACATGGACGGGTAGACGCCGCGGGTGTACGGGTACTCACCAGGAGCACCCAGCTGGGCCTGCGCGTCCCACTCGGCGAGCGCGTCCGGGTCGTAGATCGGGTCGAACGGGAGGCCGGACTCGGTTTCAGCGCTCATGCTCGACAGCGTACGGCGGACTCGGTGTTCTCGGCAGCCTCAACGGCCGCCGCCGCAGCCGACGACCGAGCTCTGAGCAGCGTGTCACGGGATGCGCGGATCATTTCCACCACTGACCACGACAACCACCGTGTCGCCCGGTTGCGCCGTCACCGCGCCGGCCAACACCGCCGCCAGGGGTACGCACGCACCGGGCTCGGCCAGCACTCGGCAACGCTGCCAGAGCCACTGCCTCGCGGACACGATGTCCTCGTCATTCACCAGCGGCACCGTTACGCCGGTTGACTGTGCGCAGGCCAGCGCCAGCGAGCCGGCCGTACCGGCCCCAAGGGAGTCGACGGCGACACCTCCCACCTCGACCGGCACCGGCACACCGGCCTCGACCGCGCTGGCGAGTGATGGGCATGCCCTTGGCT
>JBDUDR010000172.1:0-4905 GCA_040002845.1 Nocardioidaceae bacterium | reverse complement strand
TCGAGGTGCCTTTCGAGGAGCTCAAGCCGAGCCTCGACGCGGCGTACAAGAAGATCGCCGGGCAGATTAATGTGCCGGGGTTCCGCCGAGGCAAGGTGCCGCCGCAGGTCGTCGACCAGCGGGTTGGCCGGGGAGTGGTGCTCGACGAGGCGGTCAACGAGGCGCTCCCGCAGCTTTACTTCCAGGCGCTGGAGGAGAACCAGATCCAGGCTCTCAGCCAGCCGGACATCGAGGTCGTCAGCTTCGAGGACGGTGGGGAGTTCGCCTTCGCGGCCGAGGTCGACGTGCGACCGGACATCGAGGTGCCTGAGTACGAGGGCATCCAGGCCGAGGTGCAAGACGCGGAATTGACGGATGACGACGTTGACGCGCAGCTGCAGACGCTGCGTGAGCGGTTCGGCACCCTGAAGACTGTCGAGCGGCCCGCCGCGGTCGGCGACTTCGTGAGCATCGACTTGTCGGCATCGATGGACGGCGAACCGATCGAGGAGGCTCAAGCATCCGGGATGTCGTACAAGGTGGGATCCGACATGATGCTGGACGGCCTCGACGAGGCCCTCACCGGCCTCACGGCGGGCGAGTCGAAGACGTTTGCCAGTCGGCTCGTCGGCGGCGAGCTGGCCGGTGAGGAAGTTGATGTCGAGGTGACCGTTCAGTCGGTCAAGGAGCAGGAGCTCCCCGATCTGGACGACGAGTTCGCCCAGACAGCTTCGGAGTTCGACACCGTCGACGAACTGACGGCCGACCTGCGTTCACGGCTGGAGCGGGGGAGGCGTCTCGACCAGGCGGCTGAAGCTCGTGATTCTGTGCTCGCCAAGCTGCTGGAGATGACCGACATACCGGTGCCGGACAGCGCCGTGGCGGAGGAGACCAAGGCCCGCAAGGACACCATCAGCGAGCAGCTTGAGCAAGTCGGCATGGACTTCGAGAGGTACCTGGAGGTGGAAGAGCAGACCGAGGAGGAGTTCGACGTCGACCTCGACAAGCGCGTCAGAGACACCCTGGCCTCGCGGTTCCTGCTGGACGAGCTGGCCAAGCAGAAGCAGCTGAGTGTGGCTGAGGGGGAGCTGACCGAGCACCTGGTTCGCCGTGCGCAGCGCAGTGGGATGCAGCCTGATGCGTACGCCGAACAGATCGTCCAGGGTGGGCGGATTCCGGAGCTGGTCTCGGAAGTCGTACGAGCGAAGGCCCTGCAGCTGGTCGTGGAGGCGGCCCAGGTGACCGACACCTCGGGGCGGGTGATCGAGCTCAAGAGGCTCAAGACGGATGGAACCTTCTTCACCGACGAGGAGCTAGCCGCGTCAACGGCATCTGATGATGTGGCATCTGATGACGTGTTACCGAGCTGAGGTTGCGTACTGCTGTCGGAGACCCGCAAGCCACCGGTCGACCTGCGACTGACCACGCAGTCGGATCACATCGACTCGGCTGCCATCGGGGCTGTTGAGTACGTCCGCCACGCGCTGCGCCGCGCGAGGGTAGCTCCGCCAGGCCCATCGCAGGAGGTGATCGGGGTCGGTGAGGATCGTGCGGAACGGCGGTTCCACATTGCCGTGCCACAGCTCCACTCGGCGACGTCTACGGATGTAGGTACGACGGGCTGCCCGCCACATGGTGACCGCCCTGGTGTGGTCGAGCCACACCAGGGTGTCGGCACGGGCGAGCAGCACGGGCCGGAGGTCGCCGTACTGCCACTCGGTAACCCAGGTGTCGGTGCCGGCCAGCCGCCTCACATCGTCGGCGAACTCGGGACGGGGAGTCCAGCCTGGACCCCAATGCAGCCCGTCCAGCTCGTGGTAGGGCACATCGAGCACCGCTGCGATTGATCTGGCCAGAGACGACTTGCCGCTGCCAGACGTCCCCGTCACCAGGACCCGGCGAGGCCGGCGCAGTAGCGGTTCGTCAGCTCCGCGCAACGGCACACCGGGATGCTATCCCGCACCAGGTCAACGCAGGGTCGGTTGGGTGTACCCGTTGCCACATCTCACCGGGAGAACCTAGCCTGGGCCCGCCGGACCGACAACGCACATCAGGCGCCAGTAGGCCTCGTTGTCAATCCCGGGCGACGCCGCTGGCGTACCGGCACCTTCGAGGAGCGAGGATGCAGATCCCGAAACCGACTGACGACGATAAGGACTACTTCAGAGGCCTTGTGCCCGACCATCCTGGGGTGGAGGTGAAGCCGATGTTCGGCAACCTCGGTGCCTTCGTCAACGGGAACATGTTCTGTGGCTTGTTCGGCAAGGATGTCGGTGTCAAGCTCGCCGACAGGGACCGAGAGGGGCTGCTCGCAGAAGGTGGTGGACCGTTCGGCCCGGAAGAGCGTCCGATGGCCGGGTATGTGACGCTTCCGGGCGCCTGGCGAGACCGGCCGGGCGAGGCAGAGCCGTGGGTCAAGCGCGCGCTGGACCATGTGGGCTCATTTCCGCCCAAGGTCAAGAAACCCAAGCCGTGACCTAAGCGAATCGGTAGTCGCGAGGCACGGGCGAACCACTATCTGCTGGCTAGGTCAGTTTGACGATCCGCCGTCGTCCGACGACGGGACTCAAGCCATCGGATGAACGAGAACAGCTGTCGGATGGGCGAACACAGCACTGGATGTGGCGGACGCTCCGCGGCGACGGATGGGCTCGGAATAAGTGTCGGATCGCGGGGAATAAGTGTCGGATGACGGGGGAGGGGTGCGCTTTGGGCGAACAGGGGGCGGCTCCACGTGGGTCGGCCGGTCCCGGCCGCTAATGTCGGTCTCGTGAACCCGCTTGAGACGAACTCGCACCCGCTCATGATGAGCGTGAGCCCGCCCGAGATGAACGGCGACAACCAGCCCGCCGGACTCGACGACCACATCTACCAGCGCCTGCTGAAGGAACGCATCGTGTTCCTGGGTTCGGAGGTCCGCGACGCCAACGCGAACGCGATCTGTGCGCAGATGCTCCTGCTCAACGCCGAGGACCCGGTCCGCGACATCTTCTTGTACATCAACTCACCCGGCGGCTCGGTTGACTCCGGCATGGCGATCTACGACACCATGCAGTACATCTCCAACGACGTGGCCACGGTCGCCATGGGGCTCGCGGCGTCGATGGGCCAGTTCCTGGTCTGCGCAGGCGCTCCGGGGAAGCGCTATGCGCTGCCCCACGCGCGCATCATGATGCACCAGCCGACCGGCGGGATGGGGGGTTCGGCCTCTGACATCAAGATCCAGGCACAGCAGTCGCTGCACATCAAGAAGCAGCTGTTCGAGCTGATCGGCCGACACACTGGACAGCCGGTTGAACAGGTCGAGCTGGATGCCGACCGCGACCGTTGGTTCACCGCCGATCAGGCCTTGGAATACGGCTTCATCGACCACGTGGTGGCTAGCGCTGGCCAGGTCGCCGACCAGGGTCGGCCCGCCAAATGACCTCCCCCGCAGCAGCCCAGATGACCAGCGAACCCAACCGCGGGATGCCCACCCTCCCCACATACCAGCAAGGACCAGTTATGAGTGCAGCTCCAGGGTCGGGTAAGCCCCTCCACCAGCTAACGGCTCCTGTCATGGACTACTACATCCCCCAGTGGGAAGAGCGCACGTCTTACGGCTACCGGCGGATCGACCCGTACGCCAAGTTGTTTGAGGACCGCATCATCTTCCTCGGCACCCCGATCTCCGACGACGTGGCCAATGCCGTGATGGCGCAGCTGCTTTGCCTGCGGTCCATGGACCCTGACCGCGACATCAGCATGTACATCAACTCACCCGGAGGGTCGTTCACCGCGCTTACCGCGATCTACGACACCATCCGTTACCTCAAACCAATCGATGTGCAGACCGTCTGCCTGGGGCAGGCGGCTTCGGCTGCCGCTGTCTTGCTGGCCGCAGGCGCGCCGGGCAAGCGGCTCGCCCTGCCCAACAGCCGCATCCTGATCCACCAGCCCTACACCGAGGGCACCTACGGCCAGACCAGTGACATCGAGATCCAGGCCAACGAGATCCTGCGGATGCGGGCGTTGCTGGAGAAGATGATCGCCGACAACACCGGCAAATCGATCGAAGAGGTCAGTCGCGACATCGAGCGCGACAAGATCTTGACCGCCGAAGAGGCGGTTGAGTACGGCCTCGTCGACCAGGTCCTCGTCTCTGCCGCCGCCGACACGCCCGTCGGGGAGCGGCGCTGACCGCGCTGGCCTCGGTTTCGCCAGCGGCGTACGGCGACGCGCCGCCAGACCGCCGCCGTTGACCGGCCCCAGGTGGTAACGTCGACTCTTGCACGAGCCAAGCAGCCGGCCGCCAAGGCCGGCTCGCCCCGACCGAAGGAGACGTCGCAGGTGGCACGCATCGGTGACGGAGGCGATCTGCTGAAGTGCTCCTTCTGCGGCAAGAGTCAAAAGCAGGTCAAGAAGCTCATCGCCGGGCCGGGTGTTTATATTTGCGACGAATGCATCGATCTGTGCAACGAGATCATCGAGGACGAGCTCAGCGAGAGCAGCGAGGCCGGGCTGGAGGAGCTGCCCAAGCCTCGCGAGATCGTCGACTTCCTCGATGGCTACATCATCGGTCAGCACAACGCAAAACGTGCGCTCGCGGTGGCTGTCTACAACCACTACAAGCGGGTTCAGACCGGCGAGCCGTCGGTCCGCCACGCCAAGGACGAGTTCGTCGAGCTGGCCAAGTCCAACATCTTGCTGATCGGCCCCACCGGGTGCGGCAAGACCTACCTGGCCCAGACCCTGGCGAGGATGCTCAACGTGCCGTTCGCCATCGCCGATGCGACCGCGCTGACCGAGGCGGGATACGTCGGCGAAGACGTCGAGAACATCCTGCTCAAGCTCATCCAAGCCGCCGACTATGACGTCAAGAAGGCCGAGACCGGCATCATCTACATCGACGAGGTCGACAAGATCGCCCGCAAGGCCGAAAACCCC
>JBDUDR010000171.1:0-4942 GCA_040002845.1 Nocardioidaceae bacterium | reverse complement strand
AAGAAGGACCTCTTCAAGACCTCCGGCGGCAAGTACGTCGCGCCCTCGATGATCGAGGGTCAGTTCAAGGGCATCTGCCCGTACGTCAGCCAGATACTCGTGCACGGCAACGAGCGGAACTTCTGCAGTGCACTGATCACGCTCGACCCGGACGCGATGGAGACCTGGGCGGAGCACCACGATATGGCGGGGAAGCCGTACTCCGAGGTGGTGACTTCGCCGGCTGCCGAGGCAATGGTCCAGGGCTACATCGACGAGCTCAACGCCAAGCTCAACAGGTGGGAGACGATCAAGAGGTTCGTCATCTTGACCGAGGACCTCTCTATCGAGTCGGGAGAGCTCACGCCGAGCCTGAAGGTCAAGCGCAAGGTGGTGGAGCAGAACAACAAGAGCCGGCTCGACGCGCTCTACGGGTAGGCCTGCCCCGCTGGGAGGATGGGGCCGTGGCTGCTTCCCTCCCCGACGGTGACCCCGCGCCGCGGGATGGTGTGCTGCCCGCGCGGACCCTGGAGGGGCTGGGCGGGCAGCGGTTCGGGATCTACGTCCACGTTCCGTTCTGCGCTGTTCGCTGCGGCTACTGCGACTTCAACACCTACACGGCGCAGGAGCTGGGCGTGGGCAGGGGAGCTTCGCGGGAGTCGTACGTCGATGCCGCCATCACCGAGATCCGGCTTGCCCGGCGCATTCTCGGAGACCGGGAGCTGCCCGCCGCCACCGTGTTCTTCGGCGGCGGTACGCCCACCGTGCTGGCCGCGGAGGACCTGGTTCGCGTCGTGATGGCAATCCGGGAGGAGTTCGGGCTGGTTTCGGACCCCGAGATCACCGCCGAGTCCAACCCGGACTCGGTGGATGAAGGATCCCTGCGTACGTTGGCCGCCGGCGGCTTCAATCGCGTGTCGTTCGGCGTCCAGTCCGTGCGTCCACACGTGCTGGATGTGCTCGATCGAACCCACGATCCGGAGCGGGTTCCGGCTGTCGTGTCCTGGGCGCGGCAGGCGGGTATCGAGCAGATCAACGTCGATCTGATCTACGGCACACCGCGGGAGTCACTCGCGGACTGGGAGGCCAGCCTCGAGACCGTGCTGGCGCTTCGACCTGACCATGTCAGTGCATACTCGCTGATCGTCGAACCGGGCACCGCGCTGGCTCGCCAGATCTCCCGAGGCGACCTTCCCATGACCGACGAGGACGATCTGGCAGACAAATACCTGATGGCTGACACAGTCCTGACCGATGCCGGCTTCGCGTGGTACGAGGTGTCCAACTGGGCTCGCGACCGCGCGTCACGGTCACGACACAACATGTCGTACTGGACGGGGGCGAACTGGTGGGGCGTCGGGCCTGGGGCCCACTCGCATGTCAACGGCACCCGGTGGTGGAACGTCAAACATCCGGCGGCGTATGCAGCCCGCATCGAGGCCGGTGAGAGCCCGGGCGCGGCGCGCGAAGTGCTGGGGGCCGAGACCCGAAGGGTCGAGCGTGTACTGCTAGGAGTGAGACTCGCCGACGGTCTGGCTGTCGAAGCGTTGGATGCAAAGGGTCTGCGGGCAGCCTCTCAAGTGGCCGATCGGGGTCTCATCGACGGCACCGCATTGGCTGCCGGCTGGGTCGTGCTGACTCGTGAAGGCAGGCTGCTGGCAGACGCTGTGGTACGCGATCTGTTGCCGTAGCTGCCGGCTGGCTCGGTCAGGAGATGAACCGAATGTTGAGCGGGTAGCGAAACTCGTGGCCTTGTGAGGCGGCGACTCCGCCGAGGATCACCGCGACCAGCCAGAAGACGCCAAGCACGACCAGCAGCACGAGCCCGATCAGGACAAAGATCAAGACGACCGAGATGGCTGCATAGATGAGGGCGGAGATCTGGAAGTTCAGCGACTCGACTGCGTGACGGCGTACGAACTCCGACCGGCCTCTGGTCATGAGCATCACCGCCAGCGGCGCCAGAAACGCCATCGCTACCGCGGCGGCAACGAGGCTGCCGAGATGCGCGGCCATAGCCCAGTTGCGCTCCTCACTCACCGACATCGGCCCGGGGCCGGGGAACTGGCCTGGTGGTTGGCTGGGAGGAGGTGGAGCACCAGGCGGCGGCCCGACAGGTGGCTGATCGGTCATGGGTCCTCAATTCAGCAGACTCTTCATTCAACCTCATTTCGCGCAGCCAGCCGAGAAGCCAACAGTGCCGCGACACGCCGAGAAAACTGCCGAAAAGTTGGCGTCTCGGCGGAAGGCGGGCGGTCAGGTGGGGGCGACTCCGATGACGGCGTAGCCGCGGAGCAAAGCCTGGCGCCGGCTCGACTCGCTGAGCGGGTGGTCACCTGACGGCCAGCGGGTGTCGTTGACCGCGTCGTCGACAGGCGTACGAGCCGCCGCGAACTCGTGCACCGTCTGGGCGACGTCGGCCACCAGCTGGCGCTGTGACTCGACGAACTCCCGGTCCACCGCACGACCGTGCCCGGGCACGATCGTGCTCGTCGACGCTACCGATCCGATGAGCACGTCGAGGGTGGCCGACCAGTCCAGCGGCCAGCAGTCGGACCCGTACGACGGTGCGGCGATCTCCTCGATGAGGTCCCCTGCGAGCAGCAGACCGGCATCAGGCACCTTGACCAACAGATCGCCGTCTGTGTGTCCGCGGCCAGGATGCACCAGCTCGACCATCCGGTCACCGAGATCGAGCGCCGCCACCGACGACATGGTCTTGTCAGGGTGGCGCAGCTCGGTCGACACGACAGCCGCGTTCAGCGGATCATCGTCGGGGTCGGCCGCCACCAGCGCCTTGAGGTAGTCCAGGTGATCGTCCAGCGCGGCCGCGGCGTTCTCGTGCGCCCAGATCTGGGCTTCATCGAAAGCGATGTTGCCGAAGGTGTGGTCGAAGTGCACATGGGTGTTGACGACCCATCTGACCGGGACGGCGGTCAGACGGCGGACCTGTTCGCGCAGCTCACGGCCCTGGTCCTGGGTGCCTCGCGTGTCCACCACGAGCACGCCGCCGGCGCCCTCCACGACGGTCACGTTGACATCCCACGCGGCGTACGCCCGCAGGTAACAGCGGTCCCCGATCTGGGTCCACGCGCTCGTCACATGGCGATCATCACATGTTGCGTAGACTGGCACTCAGCAGAGGGGAGTGCCAGCACCGGCTGATCCTACCCGCAGGGAGGTGCCATGCTCGACGACCGCAAGCTCGATGTGTTGCGCGCGATCATCGAGGACTACGTCAGCACCCAGGAGCCTGTCGGATCCAAGGCGCTGGTCGAACGGCATCGGCTCGGTGTGTCGCCGGCGACCGTACGCAACGACATGGCCGTGCTCGAGGACGAGGGGTTCATCGCGCAGCCGCACACGAGCGCCGGTCGGATCCCGACGGACAAGGGCTATCGGCTGTTCGTCGACCGGCTGACCAGTGTCAAGCCGCTGTCTGCAGCCGAGCGGCGAGCGATCTCGACCTTCCTCGAAGGGGCGGTCGACCTCGATGACGTCGTCCAGCGAACGGTGCGGATGCTCGCGCAACTCACGCGGCAGGTGGCGATAGTCCAGTACCCGTCGCTGACCCGATCGACGGTCCGCCACGTCGAGGTGGTGACGCTGGCCCCCGGGCGGCTGCTCCTGGTGCTCATCACGAGCACCGGTCGCGTGGAGCAGCGGGTCATCGAGGTGTCGCCCGCGCTGGACGATGCCGTGGTCGCCGACCTGCGGGCCCGGCTCAACGCCTTGGCGATCGGGCAACGGCTGGCGGATGCCGCCGTCAATGTCGAGTCGCTGGCGGATGCGTTCGATCCGGCCGACCAGTCGAGCGTTTCGACGATCGTCGCGACGTTGGTCGGGGCATTCTCCGACGAGCGATCCGACGAACGCATCCTCATCGGTGGCACTGCCAACCTGGCTCGGTTCGGTGAGAGCTTCGACACTTCCATCAAGCCCGTCCTCGAGGCTCTCGAGGAGCATGTGGTGCTGTTGAAGCTGCTGGGTGAGGCGACGAGCCTGTCGGCGATGACCGTGCGCATCGGCCACGAGCTTCCGTTCGAGGAGCTGAGCGCGAGCTCGGTCGTGGCCACCGGCTACGGTCCCGGGGAGGAGGCGCTGGCGAATCTCGGCATCGTCGGCCCGACCCGCATGGACTACCCCGGCACCATCGCCGCGGTTCGCGCCGTGGCCAGATACGTGTCCCAGATCCTCGGCGAGTCCTGACCGACCGGCCCAATCCGTACGACGAAGGCAGACAACGCAGCGATGGCGCAGAGCAGACAGGACTACTACGAGATCCTCCAGGTCTCGCGCGAGGCGAACTCCGAGGACATCAAGAGGGCCTACCGCAAGCTAGCCAGGCAGCTCCACCCCGACGTCAATCCCGACCCGCGGACCCAGGAGCGGTTCAAGGAGGTCACTCGCGCCTACGAGGTGTTGTCGGACCCGGAGAAGCGCCGGATGTACGACCTCGGCGCCGACCCGTTTGCCGCTGCCGGCGGAACCGGATTCGGCCAGGGATTCTCGTTCACCGACATCATGGACGCGTTCTTCGGCCAGAACGCCCAGCGAGGACCCCGGCCGCGCAGCCGGCGCGGCCAGGATGCGCTCATCAGGATGGAGGTCGAGCTGGCCGAGGCGGCGTTCGGCATCATGCGCGAGCTCAAGGTCGACACCGCCGTGACCTGCGCCAAGTGCCACGGCAACGGGGCCGAACCGGGGTCGGAGCCCATCACGTGCCAGACCTGTCACGGGCATGGCGAGATCCTGCACACGCAGCGGTCGTTCCTGGGCGAGATCCGGAGCACGAGGCCCTGCCCGACCTGTCGAGGCTACGGATCGATCATCCCCGACCCCTGCAAGGAGTGCGCAGGCGACGGCCGGGTGCGCTCGCGGCGGTCGCTCAACGTCAAGATCCCGGGCGGCGTCGACAGCGGCACCCGCGTACAGCTGGCCGGTGAGGGCGAGGTCGGCCCGG
>JBDUDR010000170.1:0-5037 GCA_040002845.1 Nocardioidaceae bacterium | reverse complement strand
CAGTCGGACAGCAACACCGTCGCCTCCCAGGCTGGCCACCCGGGTTCAGAAGACACCGCACGTTGTGCCATTTGAACTCCCGCAGCCAAGTCCCGATCGTCGACGGCGCCCGGGTGACGTCGAACAGCCGTGGCAGCGCCCCGGCCCGCAGCAGCGCGGTGTCATCGATGCTGTCGCCACCGGCGAGCATCGACCCGATCACGCCCAGCGCCTTCACCCCGCTGCTCGCGCCGTGCCGGGCCAAGCCCACCCGCTCGTCGACCAGCCCGGCCAGGTCGATCCGCTGCGCCAGCACGGCCGCAGGCAGCAGACCGGCGCACGGCACCAAATTCGGCTCGTCGAAGCTGACTTACACGGCTGAGGTCGTGAGATGCTCGCGCCGAACGAATGCCCTTCTCCTGGGACTGATGTGGACCTTCGACAAGCCCAATCGTCCTTGCTCAGAAGGGCATTCGTGCGTTAGGACCCGCCCGACTGCCGACCTACACGGTGGATCCGGGGTAAGTGTGCTTCGCAATGAACCGGCTCTAGTCGTTGAGGCCCTGGTCGGCGCCGCCCCTCGCATCGCGATGTGCACCGGAGTGCCCGGCGGCCTGGTCTTCGTCGTCACGGGACCGGTCGACGGCGGCCGGGTCGGGTAGTTCGACGGTGGGGGTTTCGCTGTCGGGTTCGGGTGCGGTCATCCTTTTTCCCGTATCGCGTCGACGGCGGCCTGCAGATCCAGGATCAGTTGACGAATCACTTTGAGGTTCCAGGGGTGGGTGTCTTGGCCAACGGGCACATCCCGGCCGTCGCCGTAGAGGATCGCATTAACGCGGCCGGCCGAACCGCGGTCCGCTTCGGCGAGTTGGTTCGTCAGCCCTTGCACGGTGCCCAGGGTGGCTTTGCTGGTGCCCGCCCAGCTGGGTTGTCCTGGCGCGGTGCCTTCGTTGAGGACCTTGCGGACGGCGTTCTCGAGGTCTGCTTGCGTTGCCATGTCGAACCAATCTCCTATCTGCCCACCCAGGGTTTGGAGGTGCGAACCAAACGGCTCTTTCATCACGATGTTGAGATCACAGCCGCCGATCTGCGGCGAGCCATGGGCGCCGGCCAGGTCCTGGTACAACGCGGCGACACCATGGTATTGTCCGCCGGACCAGGCAGAGGTCTGCCAGCCGTACTTGACTGGTGAACGACGGTCCTGCAGTTGCGCGTTGACGAAACCGGACCCGCCGTAGACATCAGCGACGAAGCTGTACCCGGCGGCTTCGATGGCTTGCTGCGCGGCGATCAGGTACCGACCGACGGTGGTGTTGTCGCCTTCGGCCGTGTCGTGGCTAAAGAAGATGGTGGCGCCGGGTGCGTAGCCGATCTGGTGGCACAGGTGCGCGGCCCAGGAGCCATCTTGGGCGCCAGCCGGTGCGCCCTCGAGGCATCGGCCCTCATACCATTCCCAGTTGCAAACCACGTCGATGCCGGCCGTGATGTAGGAGTCGAACTCCTGCTTGGTGATCATCTTCGGAGCGGTCGGCCCATAGTAGGAGCCGTCGGAATTCAGCGGCGACAGGTAGCGGAGGACGCCTTCCACACCGGCGGCTTTCAGCTGCGCCACGGTGGGGCGGGCGGTGGAGAAGTCGTACCAGACATCGCCGACGGTCATGCCTACTGCCCTCCCGGTGTCAGCTCCAACGCCGCGGTGAATTGCCCGTCCGTCCCTGGGATGAGCAATACGCAGTCGTCAAGCACGAGTGACATGTTCGGGTCCGCGCCGACGGGCGAATTCGGCAACTCGGCGCGAGTCACCGTGCCGTCGGTGTCGCCGAGCACGTCAGGCTGCCAGGCGACCAGACCGCCGGCATTGCTAGGGCCGTAGAACGCTTGCACGGCGGGCGTGCGTTGACCATAGGTCGAGGCCGTCATGGTCACATTCCCTTCGCCAGACGATGATGATCACGAGGGTGAGGAGAACGCCTGCGACCCTCCAGCTCCAGTTGTATAGACTTGTATAGACCTCCAAGCCGTGGTGTCGCCAGCGGCCGCGTAGCTGCTGAGGGCAGCCCCACGGCGTTGATTACCACGCGCGCCGCTCACCGGGAAAAAACAATCCGCTCAGGTAGGGCGTGATGATGGCGTTAGTACTGGCGCTCGCGAAGGTGGCTCCAGGTCGGCCAGTGGACCACTCGGTCGCCGTTCGCCGCGTTCGGGTCTACGTCGGCGCCGTCCATGAGCACCAGCTCGTCCGGGAACACGCAAGCGTTGCTGGCCATCGGCGATGGCGCGCAAGCCTGCCTGGTCCAAGCCGCCGCGGCCGGTGCGTCGCGGGGCGGTCGAAGAGGCTGAAGCGGTCGCGTTCGCCAACTGAAGGGCACCATGAGCGAGGCCGAGCTGCACTTCATCCGGGCCTGGCTGCGTGGCGGGCCGCTGTCCAAGGCCCGTCGCGGCGACCTGAAGATGGGCCTGCCGATCGGCCTGGTCTACGACCTGAGCGATAAGATCGTGCTCGATCCGGACGCCAGGGTCCGCGACGCGATCAGCCACCTGTTCGCGGCCTTGGCCCGCACCGGCTCGGCGCGAGCGGTCGTGCAAGAGTTCGCCCGCGACGGGCTGCTCTTCCCGGTCCGTGTCCGCAAGGGCGCGCACAAGGCCGAGCTCACCTGGGCGCCCGCTGAGCCACTGGCAGGTGCTGCGCACCCTGCACAACGCCCGCTATGCCGGTGCGTTCGTTTACGGCCGGCGCCGCGAGGCACGCACCCCGGCTACCTGAGCTGTGAGCAGTTCGAGATCAACCAGCAGCTACTGGCGGCCAACGCGCAAGCCCATGACAAGGAACGCGACCGTGGCCCGGCGCGGGAAGGACCAGCGCTGCTGCAGGGTCTGGCCACCTGCGGACGGTGCGAGCGGCGCATGACCGTGCGCTACAACGTTCGTCGCGGTGTCCAGATCCCCGACTACCAGTGCATGCGTGCCTCCATCGACACCGGTGGCCCGCGCTGCCAGGCCTTCCCCGGCGGTGCCGTGGACGTTGCGATCGGCCGACTTCTGCTCGACACCGTCACTCCGCTCACCCCTCGACGTTGCCCTGTCCGTGTAGGCCGAACTCGAGACCCGCGCCGACGAAGCCGATGCGCTGCGCCGCTGGCACGTCGACCGGGCCAGCGAACGTGCCGACCTGGCCCGCCGCCGCTACCTCGCCGTCGACCCCGGCAACCGGCTCGTCGCCGACAGACTCGAAGCGGACTGGAACGACGCGCTTCGCGCGCTGCGCGACGCCGAGGACGACTACGACAAGGCCGCGGCGCAGGCGCCGAAACACTCAACGAGCAGAACAAGGCACGCATCCGCGGCCTCGCCACCGACTTCCCCGCGCTCTGGTCCAACCCCGCCATCTCGTCGCGGCCACCGCACGCTACGTCCTCGACGCCGCCCTAGACCCGATGCTCCCCGACGCCGCGAGGCCGGCCCGCCGCGCCGCCGTCATCCGAACCCGGCACGTGCAGTCTGTGACCACCCTGCTCGTCGTGAGATTCCGGATCGAACTCATCGTCCCCGGATCGCGCGCAACCATCACCCAGGTCGCTGAAGACGCCCAATTCCTCGCCTTCACCGCCAGCGAAGACAACCTCACCTGGCTCGACCCGACAGACGCCGAAGCGCTCCTCGACACCCGTCCCACCGGCAACGTCCACGACGAACTCGCCACCACACAGCTACAACGCGCCCTTGACCGCATCCCCGCGCTACAAAGCCACCTCAACACCGTTGGTGAGGGGATCGCCACCGCCGCGATCGAAGCCCACCGCGCCGTACGACGCAGCAGCCGTCTCGGCCTCCGCGGCCTCGACGCCAGGCTCTTGCCGCCTCCGGATGTCCTCGGTGTATACGTCTATCTGCCCGACCGAAGCGCGCCATGACCGGACTCGCGGCCTTCAGCGGCGTACGCACCGTCGGAGCCGTACTACCCAGCGAGGCCCTGACACGCGCCGTCGACCTACGCATGCCCGGCCAGACCGCACAGGACTACCAGCTCACCCCCGGGATGAGCATCAACGCCGCCGCCGCTCGCGCCTGGGACGCAGCCCTCGGGGCACATCGAGCATGGAAAGACAGCCTGGGACGACTTCCCGACTCCGATCCCGCCACCGCACTCACCCGCGACAAATGGCTCCTACCGTTGTTCTACGAGCTCGGCTGGGGACGACCCGAGGTTCTCCAGGCAGGAATCGACCTACCGCCAGGGCTAGGCGAAACCCAGCCAGGTCACTACCCCATCTCCCACCAACTGTCCTGGCCTACATCCGGTCCCGATGCCGAGGTAGGCGTACCACTGCACCTCGTCGGTGGCGGCGTCTCCCTCGACTCCCCCACCCGAGGCGTGACCGCCCGAGCACCCCAGTCAATGGTCCAAGACTTCCTCAACCGCTCACCTCGATACCTCTGGGGCATCGTGTCCAACGGACACAGCGTGCGGTTACTACGAGACGCCTCCAGCCTCACCAAACAGTCCTAGGTCGAATTCGACCTCGACGACATCTTCGACAACCAGCGCTACGCCGAGTTCCGCGCCTTCTTCCTGACCGTCCACGTCAGCCGCCTGAGCCCCATCGCCCGCCCAACGTCACGCGAAACAACCGTGCCCGATCCGCAAGAGGCCAACGAGACCCCTGCTGATGAGGACGCCCTCGACCTGCAAATCGACCACGCCGATCTCCCAACGAAGGACGTACTCCGACCAGAGAGCTGTTGGCTCGAACAGTGGCGCACCGCGGCCATCGCCGACGGCACCCGCGCGCTTGACGCATTACGAGACGGCGTCGCCGAAGCCCTCATCCACCTGGGCACCGGATTCGTCTCCCACCCCAACAACAGCTCGCTCATCGAAATCCTGGCCGCAGCACCCGATGCAGACAAAGACCTGCACCGCGCACTCCTACGCATTGCCTACCGGCTCATCGTGTTGTTTGTGGCAGAAGACCGAAACCTCCTGCACACCGCAAGCAACGACACCATCGCGATAGCGCTCTATCGGGATTACTTCTCCACCCGCCGTCTCCGAACACT
>JBDUDR010000169.1:0-5078 GCA_040002845.1 Nocardioidaceae bacterium | reverse complement strand
ACCGCCGCAAGATCGCCGCCGGCAAGAAACCCATGGAGGCGAAGCGGTGCCTGAACCGGCGGCTCTCCGACGTCGTCTACCGACAGCTGGTCGCCGACGCCCAACGCGCAGCCGATACCGAAGCCGCGAACGGGGCCGGCACGGGCCCGGGAGGGCACTGCGGGGCGACTCAAGAATCCAGCGCGGTCGACCTACCCCCGCACATCGACACTTCGGATCAGCCACTCCCGGACCCGCAGAACCGACGGTACTCCCACCCCCACGACGTCAAAACAAACCATGCGGCCCCGGCAGCCAGCCCTCCGCACCGGCGCGTCGGAGCCGTCAAGGTGGAGCGCCCCACCGGACGAACGACCTTGACAGCGACAAGCGCTGGTGCACCCTCAACGGCAACGGGACCGCGCCCTTGACAACAGAGGGGAGCCGGAAAGACGCGCCTCGCCCCGACTCGATACCAACGCGGATCGAGCCAGGAGCGGGCACTTACGTGGGAACGTCACCAGGGCGTCGATCGACCAATCGCGAGCCTGAACACTGCCGGTCGGGCGGACCGTGTCAGATGAACACGTCCGCGTAGGAGACGACATTGAACATGACACCGAGCACACCGATCACGAACGCGACTTGCGAAAGCTTGCGGCCCTTCGTCGCGTAGATTCCGGCCCAGCCGAGCAACGCACCCCCGGCCGCGAGTCCGGGCGGAAACCCGGTCCAGAAGCCCGGTGCCAACAGCGTGCCCGGGATCGCGAGTGCCAGGGCGACCCCACCGGAGCCTTCACGGCGAAGTGCCCACGGGAGCACCAGCGCGAAGACGACACCGACCGTGACCGCGGCGATGCCGGCATAGACGAGGAACAAGCCAGGGCCGATGTCCGTAGGGGAGGTGGCGCCGACGAAGTCGTTGGCGGGATAGGAGACCGTGAACAGGAAGACCGCGACAGCGACCGGCCACAGCAACTTTCGGGCCTGAGCCCGATGGTCGCTGTTGCGATCGACGGTCTGTGACTTGCTCATGGGCGTGGACCTTTCAAGAGAAACGGCGAGGGCTCAACGGGTCCGAGCGGTGCGCGCCTGTCCGGCGAGGCTACGAGGCGAGGGTATTCGCGCAAGACGGCCGCTCATCGGCATAACAAGCAGATCCGGATGCTTTGGCTTCACAAGCATCAACGACCTGGCCGGGTCATTCTGGGCTATGACGCGCCCGCGATGGGCGCGCTGGCGTCCCGGCCCCGTGTTGGGCGTAGATCTCGGCCGGTGTTCGCCAGCCGTGGCGCTTGCGTGGCCGGTTGTTGAGTCGATCCGACTGCACGCTCCCTTTCGGACATTGGCCGGCGAGAACATCCCCTCGCTGAGTGCATTCCGTACGACGGGCCAAGTAATGGGCGCCAGCCTAGGGATCCAGACAGTTGCCGCCGAGTCTTCCCTGGGGTCGATACACCAACGACCCTCTGCAACCGCGGGCCACCACGCTCACGTGCGGATCGCCCGTACTGCCCGGACGTCGGTCGCCTGATCCACACCGAGGGCGGTCCATGCCGGGACCGGGAGCTACTGCGCTTAGGTGGCGGGTTCCCGATTCCGGGAACTATGGTCCAAATGGCGTGCAAGAACGGGGAGAGGACGGGTGTGTCTCGTGGACATCGAGGCCGGCAAGGGAATCAAGGACCAGTTGGTCGACAAGGTTCTGTCGAAGCTCAGCAGGGAACTCGTCGACGGCGAAGTGCCTTGGTTCATGACCAAGTGCAACAACTTCAAGCCGATGGTCGACGTGGTGCTGCTGACTAACGCCCGAGTGCTGGGGGTGTCGTCCACGGAGGGCACGGCGAAGTACAAGGCTGCTTTGCACAGATCGTCGCCTTGGACTATGACGAAAAGCGCGGCCACGTGGAGTTGACCACCACTGACGAGCAGTCGGTCAAGTTCAAAAGCATTCCCAAAGAGGACGTGCCCACGATCCGGCACTACTTCGAGTATGGAAGTCACAACCCTGCGCCAGGAGCAGTGATTTCGGCTCTCGAGTCGCGCCAGGCGAGCTCAACGGTGCTGAGTGCCGAAGGTCCGAGTCGGGCAGAGGTCAAGGAAGCCAACCACGAGCTCAAGGCCGAGGAGAAGGCGTATCGAGCTCAGTTGCGCGAGGAGACCGTTGCTGCGGAACGCGAGGCGTATGGCGCCGTCTTCGAACAGGCGAGCTTTGGCGGGAAGACGGTTTATCTGTACGACAAGGCGTACGTCCGTGTGTCCGGGATCGTCCGCGCGGGGGAAGTGGAGAAACTTGTCGCGATTGAGGCGAGTGCGGACGTCACCAAGAAGAGCGGCCTCGGACGGGGAGTGGCCTTCGCCATGACCGGCGGCCTCAACGCCCTGTCACCGAATTAGCGTGGGGACGCCTACCTGACCATCGTCACCAACAAGACCACGCACATTCTGCACGAGGACCCACCGACAGCGTGGGGCCTCAAGGCGTCGAAGAAACTCGCCGCAGCGGGAAACGCATTGCTGATGAAGGAAGCTGGCGCCCAACATGGCGACCCGGCCAGAACCCGCAGCCGAACCCGCCGCCCCCGTTCCCCCTCCCGGTACCGGTTCACAAACCTCGCAGGCGCGTCCGGAACCCCACGTTGCGGGTCCGCGTGCTACCGACCGGCTCCGTGAGTTATAAACAATGCACCGCCGCTCCTTCCTCTCCATCGCCCTCGAACGTGGACATCGCAACGGAAGCGTTATCTGAACGACATCGCGCGGTGGGAGACTCTGCGCAGGGTAGTCGCATCGGAGGCGCCCATGAGAATCGGATTTCCACGACGGACCGCCTGGAACGTGGCCTTAACGGTGGCTGTCGTCGCACTGACAGCCGGCACGGCCGACGGGTCACATGTCGGAGGTGGGAGACCCGAGCCGGCGTGGGCAGGATTCGCCGCCAATGCTCAGCACACGGCCGTCGCCCCAGCGCCACCGCAACCGCTGAACCGGATCCATTGGCACGCCGCGGTGGACCTCCATCCCGTGCGACTGCCACCGGACGGCACGTTCGCGCACTACGCGTCTCCGATGATCACCAGCACGAACACGGTGATCATCCCGACCAGGATCGGCAAACGGCAGGGCTTCGAGTTGGTCGCGTACGAAGGTGCGGACGGTACCAAGATCTGGCAACTGCGCACGGACTTCACGGTGCCACCCGGATCCAGCCGCAAGTTCCCGGGACCGCTGCCGGCTTCGCTCATCGATGACCACCGCGTGGCCGTGGCCGGGGGAGGCGGAACCGTGCTGGTGCGCACCAACGTGGACCACGCGCACGGTGGCGTTCGACGCCTCGCGTTCTACGGACTTCGCGACTGGAGGGCGCACCGCGCCGCTTACGCGAGTGCGGTGCACATCACCACGCCCTTGACCACCGGGCCCGACGGGTCGTTGTACTTCGGCTTCTCCGCGACCAAGGATGCGCCAGATGGCCTGACCAGCGGTGTGGCCCGCATCTCTCCCTCCGGACATGGCAGCTGGGTGTCGGCCCGCGCTCTTGCCGGGAGCTCGAGCGACAGCGAGGTGGCCCTCAACTGTGCGCCGGCCATTTCCCCGGACGGCCGGACCGGGTACATCGCGTTGATGTCCGGTGACAAGCCCCTCCTGGTCGGGTTCGCCGCCGCCACCTTGGAGCCGCAGTACCGGCATGGCCTGCGTGATCCACAGACAGGCCGGCCGGCGATCATCTACGGAGGCTCGTCCGCGACTCCGACCGTCGGACCGGATGGTGACGTGTTCTACGGCGTCTTGGGGAACCCGCTGCTCCGCCACGATGCCCGCGGCTGGCTGCTCCACTTCGACAACCGCCTGCGCACGGTCAAGACACCCGGATCGTTCGGCTGGGACCAGACCGTGTCCGTGGTCTCGTCGAGCGCGGTGAGCAGCTATGACGGCAGATCGCCGTACCTGCTAGTGAGCAAGTACAACAACTACCTCATCGGGCCACACGGCGACGGTCGCATGGAGCTCGCCCTGCTCGACCCACGCGCCGCACAGCGCGACCGGTTCTCCCGCGTGCGGGTCATGCGTGAGGTGCGAACTGTGCTGTCACCCCTGCACCCGCCGCACACGCCTAAGGGCACCCGCTACGAGTGGTGCATCAACTCGATCGCGGTCGATCCCGCTACTGGCGTGGCCGTTGCGAACAACGAGGACGGGCACGTCTACCGCTGGGACCTCAGCAGCGGGAAGCTCACCGACCAGATCCAGCTCAACAAACCTCGCGGACAGGCCTACACCTCGACGCTGATCGGTCCTGACGGCACCTCCTACGCCATCGAGAACGGCAAACTGTACGCCGTGGGCAGGTGAGCAGCTGCAACCCGGAGGCGGTCACCACCGAGCCCGGTGGATGAACGCTGCGGCCGGCTCAGCGAGCCATTGGGTGATGCGCATGGCGAGGTCCATGTCGGCCAGGCGCGCCGTTCGCAGGTTGGTCAGCCGAGACGGCGTACAGTCAAGCTCTCGTGCCAGGTCGGCCCAGGTGAGCTGACGTTTCTGACGCTGTTCGTTGAGGGCGGAATGCAGCTGGTTGAGGTCCCACCGAAGCCGAGAGTCGGTTCCCGCTCCCGGCAACGAGACGCCACCCACCTCGATCACCGGACCCGTCAGGAAGTCTTCCGGAGCCCGGTTGAGCCAGCGCAACATGAACAGCGCGTACTGGCACGACGTGGCGCCCCGGTGTTGCAGCCGTTGGATCGCCCCGCCGCACAGCGGATGGTCGGTGCGTTCCGCGTTAAGGTCTGCCGACTGTTGCCACAGCTCATCGGCGAGCTCGTGTACCACCCCAACCCACGTTCTCGACGTTGCTCGTCGAGCGCGTCGAAGAGAGCACCGCAGTCGAAGACCGGCAGAGGCTGCATGCATGAAGCCTACGAGGCAAAGGCCCAGGGCGGGGTCGGTCTTGGGAGGTGTGCGACTGCCGTGGGGCTCGTTCGATGACCAACATCGTGGGCTGGTGAGCAGTCATCTGGTGAGCATTCATGATGCGTGGTGGGCGCCGAGTTCAACGAGGAGCACCCCTACGGCGATGAGCGCCATACCTGCCGACATGAGGA
>JBDUDR010000168.1:0-5110 GCA_040002845.1 Nocardioidaceae bacterium | reverse complement strand
GTTGGCCAGATGGGCCCGGACCCAGCCCGCGATCGACGGGTCAGCCATGACGGCCTTCTCGGAGGGCACGTGTCTGACGGTGCAGGCGCCACGCGATGAGAGCAGCGCCGAACATGACGCCGGTACTCACGACGGCGGCAACCGTGCCGTGCGCTCGGTCCGTGGCCGAAGTGAGGTGTGTGCCCAATGGGGCGTCCGTCGCGCGCGTCACCGACGAACGAGGCTACGGCGTCAGCAACGACGACCTGGCAGCGTGACCCACATCAACTCGGTGTACCGAACCGGGTGAGCTCGTGGGCAACTCCGCTGTACCGCACCATGTACGACCCCGATGGCCGCCTGATCCGGCTACGAGGAGCCCGCAGCTTTTGAGCAGACCAAATTGTCGGCCCGTTCCAGGACCCGAGCCTTGTGGAACTCGCCGCTGTGAACGGCGATCGTCGACCTGTTGGTTTGCTCGATCCGAGCGACTAATCGACTTGACTGAAAGGAGCAACTGTCCGGGGCGGATTGTTGGAGAAGTCAGGCGATCGAGGCGGGGACGCACACTGTAATGGCCTCTGCGCGAACCTCGATTTTTAGGCGTCGGGTCTTTTTACGATCTCCTCCGTCAAGTTCGTAGGGGACTGGTGTGGAGAAGCGGACGTCGAACTTTCTCCCACGTGCAGTTTCCACGAATGGGGAGGAGGTCGCGCTGCCGGCTGCTGTGCGCGCGAGTGTTCTCGACCATTGCCACCAGCCCTTGGCGGTCACGATGCCAATCTCTAGGACTCCGTCGTCCGGTCGGGCATCGGGGAAGGCCGCGATGTTTCCCATTATCTTGCCGACGTTGCCGACCAGCACGCAGCTGGCCCTTCCGTTGAACCATTTGTCGCCGTCGAGGCGGACCCGGGTGCGGACTGGCGTGAGGGAAACGTTCCTGGCGCCGGTCAGGATGTAGGCGGCTCGTCCGAGGCGATCCTTCAACGTGCCGTCCGCGTCACGGATCATAAGCGCGTCCAGACCGGCGCCCGCCATAACGGCGAAGTGTTCACCGTTAATTTGCCCGAGGTCGAGTCGCCGGCGAGATCCGGTTAGTGCAATCGCGATCGCTTCGGTAATACTCTCGGGGATCTCGAGGTTGTTGGCGAACAGGTTCGCAGTACCTGCCGGGATGATGGCGAGCACGGCGTTCGATCCGACCATTGTGTCGATGCACCGCTGGACCATCCCGTCACCGCCCCAGACGAAGACAAGATCGGCCCCGGACTCGAGTGCGGTACGGACTCGCTTAGGCGCCATCTTCGACTTCGGTACCTCGAACCACAGGGGATCGGTGAATCCGGCCAGACCCAATTGCTCCCGAAGTTCAGGCAGGCCGCCTTCGAGGGTCTTTCCGGAGTGCGCGACCACCGCGACTGTGGCCTTCCGTGCCACGTCGGTGGGCACGCGCGAACCCAGTGACACTGTTTGCGCGCTCATCTGAACTCTCTTCGCCTCGCGTTCGGCTTGCTAGAAGCCCGGACACCTTGTGAGTTCCTCTGCCAAAATCCGTCGCCCGCACGGCGGAGGCAGCCCTTCCAGGCGGACGCTACCCCAACGGGCCTTGGGACTCGGCCGCAGGACATGCGCTCCCGGTCTCGTCCGGTTTCCCTACCGCCTCGCTCCCAGTCGGAGCTGACGCGCAGGAGGGGTCGCGATACCCTGCGATTGCTACTACCAATAGACAATGGCGAATGCGAGATCGCCGGACGCGCGAACGGGGGTACAGGCGTCACCGTGATAGGTCGTTGGAACCTCATTGTCGTTAATAACCATTTTCGACTTGATCTCGCTGGGAGTCCGACGGGTACCGCGACTCCCTTGACCCTACCGGCACCGCCTGACGGCCCTCACATCGTCGTGCCGGCGTGACCTCGCCGGCACCCACGCCTGAGTCGAAGGCGCAAGCTCGGTTCGGAATACATGGAATCCTGGCCTTTATAGCCGTGCTCCTTGTGGCGGTCCCATTCGGGATACTGGTGCTCTTGGTGCGGGAGAATTCGGTCTGGCTTCGTCATGTCGACCTTGACACGGCCAGCAGTCTGCACAGTTACGACGAGCGTCATCCTGGCTTCGTGACCGCGATGAGGGTCGTCACGAATTCGGGGTCGTCACTTGCCTGGATCGTGGTCCTGACCGTGGTGGGATTGTGGTTGCTCTACCGACGCCTATACCGGCTGACGGCATTTCTTGCCGTCACAGCCATCGGCGGTTCTCTGCTGAACGAGGCCATCAAAGCCGCGGTTGGCCGAACTCGCCCCGTCCTGCCGAACCCGATTGCCACGGCTACCGGAAAGTCCTTCCCAAGCGGCCATACCCAGTCAGCGGTTGTTGGGTATGGAATTCTTCTGCTGATCTTCCTACCCGTTGCTTCGCGCCGCTGGCGTCATATTTTTGTCATTCTCGCTTTTGTTATAGTAAGCGTTATCGGTTTCTCACGGATCGCCCTGGGTGTGCATTATGTTTCAGACGTCGTGGGTGGTGTGGTGATCGGGACCGCGTGGCTGCTGGCGATGACCGCGGCATTCTCCGCGTGGCGCCGAGACCGACATATGCCATCAGTCAGTCCCACTGATGGGCTTGAGCCCGAGCATGCCGAGCGGCTGAAACCGGATCCCTAATCACCGTCGGGGCTACCGAGGCCCGCCGCTCCGACGACGGCGCCACGGTGCTTACGGTGGGGCGCGGTCTTACGGCCTCCGGCGACTGGGGATGTGTCCGGTTGAGAGGTTGCGGCTGGGGTCGTCCCAACGCGTCGCCCTCGCCTACGGCAGGTCCTCGTGGGTGGCGGAGTCAGCGATGCGTTGCGGTGCTGCGCGCTTGGACCGACTGTTGCCGTGCAGCACGACCAGGGTCGTCGCCGTGATCCACAGCAACCCGAGCAGGATGCCGCCGACGACGTCGCTTGGATAGTGCATTCCTCGATATAGCCGGGAGACCCCGATCGACAGCACGATCAGAGCGCCGGCGGTAACAGCAAGCGTCCCCCAGATGGCGCGTCCAGCGTAGATGATCACGATGACGGCGAGTACTCCATACAATGTTGTGGATGCTGCTGTGTGGCCGGAGGGGAAGCTCGAGGTCGGCGGCGATCCGTCTAGATGCTTGACCGTTGGGCGGTGCCGGCCGACGACGGCCGCGGTGGCGGCGAAGATGGCGACCTCGCCGACCATCGATACGGCCAGCAGTACCGCCTCCCGCCAGCGGTGCAGCACGAGCCGGAGGACGACAAACGCCAGCACTGACATGCCGATTGCCGCCGGTGTATCACCGGCCACGCTCGCGGCATTGGTCATCGTGTTCCATCCCGCCGTGCGGTGCCCAGCGAACCAGCGGTCAAGGCCACCTTCCCAATGCGTGAAGCCAGCGTCTGTGAGCGGATGCGTCAGGAGGTAGCCGAGCCCGCACATCAGCAGCCAGACCAGCAACGCGCCTGGTAAGAGCAGGAGGGCGTCACGGCTGACTTCCGGCCACCGGCGGGCCTTGCCGCCTGTGGTGGACCGGAGTGGGCGAGGGTTCATTGGTCCTCCGGGTCAGGAGCGATGAGGGATCCGGTCACGGATTGCGCGACCATCCGGGTCGTAAAGCCAGCGGCAGATCGGGACGGCCCAGGGCCGTTGAAGTCTGGGTAGGCGCTTGGGGATATGGGGCCGCAACCGGCCCGGTGGTCGCGAGCCGGCGCAGTCACCGTCGTACCACGCCTGCAACCTCCCTTCGCTGTTCGCCATTTGCTCGAATGCCTTCGCCGGATCGAGAAACTCCTCCATCGGATGACCGGTCGCCCGCTCGAAATTGCTCTCGCCACAATCGCAGCCGAAGGTCCCCGGGTGAAGACCCGTGCGCCGTCACCGAGACCGGCCGGGTCGATCGGTTCTCGCCGGTCGCGTTCAGTGTCGAGCACGCCGCAGGAAAGCCCGCTGTCGCGATCACGAACTTTTGATGGTGTGAGCCAGCGCGGCGGGTGCGAGCACAAAACAGCATCTCCCCGCCGGCCTCGGCCACCGTCCGAACGAGTTCGGCGTTCGCTCCCTCGCTCTGATCGAGCCAGTCCGGTTGCGAGCGCTAGATCAGCCCAAAGATCCTCACGCCCCGCGCCGCGACCTTGGATCGGACCCCGCCGATGTCGGTGCCCGGACCCGCCAACTCCTCGCTGGTGTCGCCTCCGAAGTCCACCAGGTAGACGTGATCGCCGGGACCGACCCGCGGTGAGCGCCTGGTACAGGCTGGCAAAGTGGACTGCGCCGTCCGCCAGCGGCTCGACGCGATTCCCCGCCGTCCACACTCGAATGTCCGGCGCCGGATTGCGCCGCTCATCGGCCGCGAGAGACCAATGCGCGCGCTGGATCGTCGTCGCCATCGTCGGGTCTCACCGCCACCGCTCTCAGGTCTTCGCGAAACGAGCAGCGGCGAGCCCATAGACACCAAACATGATCAAACCCACGGCCAGGACGCCCAATATCCAGGGTCCGTACGCGCGGTTGGCGAGAGTCCGTAACGCTCCGTCTAGACCCGTCGACTTCGCTGGCTCGTACCTAATCGCCGCCTCGACCACCAGCCCACCCGCCACCGCGAACACGATGCCGCGTGCGGTCGTGCCGACCATCCCGAGCCGCACCACGATGGTACGAGTCAGCCCGTGCAGTTCGCTCATCTGGAGCTGCTTTTCGAACTTCCTTCGCAGCCCCTCGATCACCATGCCGAGCCCAATGAGGACGACGATCACTCCGACGAGACCGACCAGCCAACGCCCGTAGCCGTGCTTCATCAGTTTCGCCGTGGCCGTCACCTGCTGCTGTTTTTGGGTTCGGTGAGACGCGCCCGCAATGAAGCTGAATGTCGTCACCGCGAAAGCCGCGTACACAATGCCACGGACCAGCGATTGCAGCCGCGGCCCAGCCTTACGACCCTGCGCCGCGGTCCCGAACGCTGCCTCGCTCAGCCGCCACAGCGCGTATGCAGCGAAACCGAAACCAAGGATCCACAGCAGCGCCTCGCCATAGGAGTGCTGCGCGACGGTCGCCAGCGCACCGCGTTGATTGGCCTCCTGGCTTCGATGACCAAGCGCGATCTGAACAGCGAGCCAGCCAAT
>JBDUDR010000167.1:0-5265 GCA_040002845.1 Nocardioidaceae bacterium | reverse complement strand
GGCCCGGGCAGGGGGAGTCTCAGGGGTTCGCCGGATGGAGACGGGTTGGCGACCCTCGATACCGTTGCAGGAGCCCACGGCTACCTCCAGCAACCCCCAATGAACGCGAGGAAATCACGGAATGCGACGCAGCAGACGAGCTCAGCCTGCACACCCACAGGCCGACGGAGCCAAGGTCGCCGCCAGAGCGGTCGGCTTGAGCAAGACGTATGGCATCGGCCAGGCATCTGTGCAGGCACTCGCGGACGTGAGTGTGGACTTTGCCTCTGGCGAGTTCACGGCGGTGATGGGTCCGTCGGGATCCGGCAAGTCGACGCTGATGCACTGCTTGGCCGCCCTCGACGACGCCACGTCGGGACAGGTGTTCATCGGTGACCACGATCTGACTCAGCTCAACGACAAGGCGCTGACGCTGCTGCGGCGGGATCGGATCGGATTCGTCTTCCAGGCATACAACTTGGTGCCGACGCTCACCGCGGGGGAGAACATCACGCTGCCCGTCGACATCGCGGGCGCCCGGGTCGACCGTGAGTGGTTCGACACCGTGGTGTCCGCCATCGGTCTGGGCGACCGGCTCCGACATCGGCCGAGCGAGCTGTCCGGGGGTCAGCAGCAGCGGGTCGCGTGTGCGCGCGCACTCGTGAGTCGCCCCGCCATCGTCTTCGCCGACGAGCCGACCGGCAACCTCGACTCCCAGGCCAGCGCCGAGGTGCTCGGGTTCCTGCGGCGTAGCGTCGACGACTTCCAGCAGACCGTCGTGATGGTTACCCACGACCCCATCGCCGCCGCGTACACCGACCGGGTGGTGTTCCTCGGAGACGGCCGGGTGGTCGACGAGCTCCGCAATCCGAGCGCCGACGACGTGCTGGAAGAGATGAAGAAGCTCAGCCCCCACGTCGACTCGACGCCGCGGGAGAGCTGACATGCTACGTGTCACCTTGCGGAACCTGCTGGCCCGCAAGCTTCGGCTCCTGATGAGCGGGTTCGCCATCGTCTTGGGCGTCGCGTTCGTGGCCGGATCATTCATCTTCACAGACGCCCTCGACGCGAGTTTCACCAAGATCGTGGACAACACCACGGGTGACGTGATCGTCCGCCAAACCGGCTCCGACGCCTCCAGCGACGTGCAGCCGACCGCCGATGTGCCCGGCTCCCTGATCGCCAAGGTCAGGGGGCTTGACGGCGTCGCGGACGTGCAAGGCGACATCACTCTTTTCGGAGTGTTCGTCGTCGGCAAGGACGGTAAGGCGATCGGTGGCAACGGGCCACCAGCACTCGGCGTCAACCTCAACGACGCGCAGACCGACCAGGGGTCGCCGGTGCTCCAAGTCGTCGAGGGGAAGGCGCCGACCGGCACCGGCGAGATAGCCCTCGACAAGCGGACTGCCGACAAGGCTGGGTACGAGATCGGCGACACGGTTCCGCTGGTCACCTCCAGCGATCCGGCGCGTTTGAGCGCGAAACTGTCGGGCATCGTCGAGTTCGGCTCGGGGGGCGGCCTACTCGGCGCCACCTTGACGGTCTTCGACACCTCGGCGATGCAGCAGTTGTTCTTCCACGGCCATGACGCCTACACAGATCTGACCGTGACCACGGCCAGCGGCTTCAGCCAACGACAGGTCGCCGACGAGATCGGGGCGCTGCTGCCGAAGACGTTGGAGGCCAGCACCGGTAACGACGTCGCGAACGAGAGCTTGAACGCGATCGGGTCGGCACTGAAGTTCATCAACACGTTCCTGCTGGTCTTTGCGGGGGTGGCCCTGGTGGTTGGGATCTTCTTGATCATCAACACGTTCTCGATCCTGGTCGCTCAACGCAGTCGCGAGCTTGCTCTGCTCCGCGCCTTGGGTGCCAGCCGGCGCCAGGTCACCAGGTCAGTGCTCCTCGAGGCGTTCGTCGTCGGCCTGATCGGCTCCACGCTCGGCCTGCTGGGCGGGTTCCTGCTGGCCATCGGCCTGAAGGCGTTGCTGGGCCTGTTCGGACTGGACCTGTCCGGTGCCGGTCTCCAGCTGCACGCTCGCACGGTGATCGTCTCGTACCTCGTGGGCATGGTGGTCACACTGCTGGCCGCATACATCCCCGCGCTCCGCGCCTCCCGCATCGCACCCGTGGCCGCGATGCGCGATGACGTCGCCCTCCCAGAGTCCTCGCTGCGTCGACGCATGGTCATGGGTATGGCATTGCTCGTGGTCGGGTTCGTACTGCTCGGGCTGGGGCTATTCACCGGCGTTGGCAAGGCGATCTTGATGGTCGGGATCGGCATCCTCGGCGTCCTCGTCGGCGTCGCGTTGGTGAGTCCGGTAGCGGGCAGACCGGTCCTGCTAGGCCTGGGCGCGCTCTTCGGCGGCATGTACAAATCGGTAGGCCGACTGGCCTCGCAGAATGCGCTGCGGAACCCACGGCGTACGGCCGCCACCGCGTCTGCGCTGATGATCGGCCTCGCCCTGGTGACCACGATGGCAATCCTGGGTTCGTCCACCGCTGCAAGCACCGACAAGCTGATCAAGGACACCTTCAAGGCAGACTTCGTAGTTTCGACGACGGTTCAGACGCCGTTCTCCCCGACGATCGGCCGGGAGATCGCCAAGACTCCAGGCGTGGACACAGCCGCCATGTTCCGCGGACAACAAATCAAGGTCAACGGCAGCACGCAGTTCTTCGGGGGCATCGACCCGGCCGACTTCGGCAAGGCGGTGGCGGTCGACATCCAGAGCGGCTCGCTGTCCGATCTGCGCGAGGGGACCATGTTGATGGAAGCCCATCAGGCCGACAGCGAGGATGTGCAAGTCGGCGATCAGCAGACCGTCGCGTTCCCCGATGGCGACGAGAGGCTGACTGTCGTAGGCACCTTCAACGGGTCGCCGGTCGTCCCCGCGAACTACCTGGTGACCACCCAGACGATGGCCGGGGGCGGCATCAAGCCAGCTGACTCGCTGATCTACATCACCAAGGACCAATCGGCGTCGGCGACGCAGGTTGGAAGCGCCATCGAGCAGCAGATCAAGGACGTGCCGACGGTCAAACTCCAGGACCAGACTCAGTACGCCCAGTCACAGCGCGACCAGATCAACCAGGTGCTCGCACTGATCTATGCGCTGCTGGCCCTCGCGATTGTGATCGCTGTTCTCGGCATCATCAACACGCTCGCGCTGTCGGTCATCGAGCGCACCCGCGAGGTCGGTCTGTTGCGGGCGGTGGGCATGAGCCGCCGACAGCTGCGTCGCATGGTGCGGCTCGAGTCGATAGCGATCTCGGTGCTCGGCGCCGTCCTTGGTGTGGTGATGGGTGTGATCTTCGGGGTGGCACTGCAGCAGGCTATCGCCTCCCAGGGCATCGAGGTCCTGAAGATCCCGGTGATCCAGCTCGTCGTGTTCATCGCGCTGGCGGCCGTCGTCGGCGTACTCGCAGCTGTGCTCCCGGCTCGTCGGGCCGCCAAGCTCGACGTGTTGCGGGCCATCACAACGGAGTAGCCCACAGTGCTCACCGCCTCCATCAACTGCTGATTGCCATCGGCCGCTGACTTCCGCACCTTCTAGAGAACGAAGGTGGCGATCATGTGGCCCAGTTGGCGGATGTCCGAGTTGCCCTTGAACTCAAGGCGCACCTTGCCCAGGCCACTGAACCACAGGTCCAGTTGGAACGGAACTGGTTCCGCCGTGTCCTCGCCGCCGAGGATGCAACGCCGCTGTACTGCTCCGACGAGAACGAGGACGGGGACTTCGACGACGTGGATGCGGCCGACGTGGTGGGCGACATGGCGCGGTTCCGCCACGAACTCGATCGCTGCCGCCGCGTCGCGGCCGAGCACTCGGACCTTGACACGATCGGGAAAGGCGTACGAGGTGGACGCCAGATCTCAGTCTCGCTGCGCTGGATCTACGTGCACATGATCGAGGAGTACGCCCGCCACAACGGCCACGCCGACTTCCTCCGAGAGCGCATCGACGGGGCCACCGAGGTCTGATTCTCAACTCCCACGCACGACAGGCCGTTGACCAATCACTTCTTGCGCGCCTCACGCCAGATCACCGAGAACAGGCTCGGGTTGTCCTCGGTCGTGATGACGTGGGCAACCCTGCGGACGAATCGTGCGTCGGACAGCTGCAGCACCATGGCTGCCGCGAGGTCGGCACGGGAGGTGAACCGGCCGGGGCCGTGCCCCTCGGTGAGCGAGAACTCGGTCACCTTGGGCAGATCGTAGAGGCCGGAGGGGCGCAGGATCGTCCAGTCGGTGTCGCTGCTGGTGACCAAGGCCTCCATCCGCCGCATGTCGTCGTATACCGTCCTGCCGATGACCCGGGTGACGTACGGCTGGAGCACCCGGTTGAAGAGGAAGCCGCCGGTCGGCTCGTCCTCGCCCGTGACCGCACCTGAGCTGACGACCACGAGGCGGGGTACGCCGTACCGCTTCATCGCGTCGAGGGCATGCTCGACACCTCGGGAGTACACCTCGACAGGTTCCTTGCCGAACGGTGCACCGAGTGTCGACAGCACCGCGTCGCTGCCCTCGACGACCGAGTCGACCGCGCCCTGGTCGAGAACATCGCCGCCGACTACATCCAGGCTGGGATCGCGCAACGGGAACTCCGCGGGCCGTCGGGTCATGGCGACGACCCGATGGCCAGTCCTACGTAACTCATACTATATGATTCTCGTAGTAATGAAAGGTGAAGGTGGCTGAGAAGCAGAGCCAAGGCCGTGAGCGCCGCCGACGGGTGGCCGCTGCCGGTCGTGTCCTTCGTGACCTTCGCATCGAGCTGGCCGTGCTCAACCACCGCGTCGGAACCCGGGTCGAGCTCAGGGACCTCGACTTCGACTGCCTCGACGTCATCGCGCGCCGTGGGCCACTGACGCCCAGCGTGCTAGCCGGCCGTCTGGGCGTGCACGTGGCCACGATGACCGGGATCCTCAGTCGACTCGAGGAAGGGGGCTGGATTACCCGCACACCTGTCCAGGGCGACCGCCGCGCGGTGCTCGTAGGGGCTATGCCCAACCGCCAGCGCGAGCTCTATGGCCTCTTCAACGGGATGAACACCAGGCTCGAGGAGATCTGCGACCGGTACTCCGACCAGGAACTCGACACCATCGTCGACTTCCTGCAGCGCACCATCGAGGCGGGCCGAGCGTCCTCCGACGACCTGGAGTGACGGCCCCGATCGTCTGCACGAATCGAGGCGCCCGACCGGTGCTGGTGGGTAGACAGGGGCCCGCTAGCTTTCGCCTGCCGAGTCAAGAGCGATGAGGGGGCATGGGGTTACGGCCGGG
>JBDUDR010000166.1:0-5335 GCA_040002845.1 Nocardioidaceae bacterium | reverse complement strand
GTGCAAATTCAGGCGGCTCGATCAGCGAAACCGCAGGTCACAACGCTGTGGTCTCGCCGACAGCCCGATCGTGAGCCAAGTCATGTCCGCGCCAACAACGGCGGCACCGAAGCCATCAACGGCATCATCGAACTCCACCGACGCATCGCCCGCGGCTTCCGCAAGCCCGTCAACCCCCCGCATGATCCTCGCCTCCGGCAAGCTCACCCGCCCGAATCTCCGATGAGCCCCCTATCTGCGTGGGTGATTCCGGAGGTCGTGTGCACCCTTAGAAGAACTCGTTCAGCAGTCTTGCCGTGGCTTCCGGCTCTTCCTCCGGAAGGTAGTGGCCGCACGGAATTCCCTCGCCGCTCACGATGCGAGCCTGATCCCGCCACACGGATTGCATATCAAAGCGGCTCCAGATGATGTTCTCAGTGCCCCAGAGGACCAAGAGGGGGCACTCGATTCGCTGATCGAGATCGGCACGGTCCTGGTCGAGGTCGACCGTCGCGCCCGCGCGATAGTCCTCACACATTCCGTGGATTGCACGCGGATTCGAGATGGCTCGCAAATAGGTCTGCCAGACATCTGCGGTAATCACGCCGCGCTCGACGAGATGTCCGAGTTCGTGTCGAAGGAATGCTTCTGTATCGGCAGCGATCAAACGCTCCGGAAAGTCGCTGTCCTGGGTGAAGAAGAACCACTCCCAATATGCTGTAGCGAAGGTTCGATCCACCTGCTCGTAGAGCGTCAGGGTCGGGAGGATATCGAACACCGCTGTCTGCTCGGCTCGTGTGGTGTGCGGCGAGATTGATGGAGAAGGCGCTGTGTTCCCACTCGCCTTCTCCATCGACCAGATTCCCGTCGGTATCGACGGTCAACAGGTCGTGGGTCTGGATCTCGGACCAGAGCGGGCCGAATCGATTCAACAGGAAGCGACCCGGGTGCCCGGGTACGACCAAGCTGAAATGGTTGTCGATGCCCTCATTGAAGCCTTGCATTGCGGCGGCGCGGAATACGGCCGCAAGTTGCTCCTTTGCCGATTCGAGCTCGGTGTCTGAACAGGTTGTACTGTTCACGGTTTGCCCTTCTCGTCCAGGTTCCCAGAAGCATTCGTCGGCTCCTGTCGAATCGATCGGCGTCTCATGCTTCAGTTGGAAACGACCCGGTAGGACAGTTGTTCTCGTGCTGTCCGAGCGGCCGATCCATCAGTTGGTGCCTGCATACCAAGCCGGGAGTTAGCTCGCCCCCGATTCGGCGGGCGTCCGAGACCGCCGACATCAGCGCTGGGTTGTCGGCCAGCCGAAGATCTCGCCTGAACCAAATGACGCGCGTCATCTCATGAACCCGCGATGTGCTCCGCAGCGGTGACAGGGTCCCCCGTGAGGAGCCGCGCACCGACGCTATGTGTAAGGTCCTTGGTCGCACCCGCCCCGGCAAGGGCAAGGCGTGCCATTCCGGCCAGCCGCGAGAGCTCCGGCACGACCGCCGCGAATCGCTCGGGTGTGGTCGCGGCCAGGACAACAAGGGTCGGCCGGAGCTCGGAGGTTACTTGGATCGTGTCCAGGATGGGCGTGTTAACTCCGAAATACCCGACGCGCCAACCGCTCCGGTTGAGCACGATTCCGAAAACGAGCAGTGCCATGTCATGCAGCTCACCGGGCGGGCAGGCCAGCAGCGCAAGTGGTCCGCGGCCGTTTCCCCATCCCCGAGCCAGGCCCGCCAGACGCCCTCGGACCACATGACTGGCGAAGTGCTCCTGAGCGACGCTGATCGCGCCGTGGTCCCACCTCTCACCCAGCTCGTGCAGATATGGCAGCAGTACGTCCCGGAGCACGCTCTCCACCGTGAAGTCGGTGAGCAGCCGATCAAGCACTCCTTGGGCCGCCGGTTGGTCCAGCTCGTCCAGGGCCTGCCGAAGAGCATCGGCAGAGTCGACCAGGTCTGCACGGGGAGCTGCATCGCCGACGTCAATAGCGATGCTGCCGGGTTGCTCCTCCGCGATGGCAGCGCGCGCTGCTTGTGCTGCTGCCAGACCGTCGGCAAGGTGGGCCTGCATTCGAAGCACCCTGCTCTGGTCATCCTCGGAGTACAGCCGGTAACCACCCGCGGATCGTTCGGGCTTGAGCAGCCCGTACCTGCGCTCCCAGGCTCGCAGAACATGCTCGCTGACGCCGACTCGACGGCTCAGCTCGCCGATCCGTAGCACGGCCAACCCCTTCTCATGCTCCATTTTCAAGCATTCTACAAGCAATAGACGAACATTTGACAATCATGAACCATGGTGCGTAACGTCTCCTTCGACAAACCCTAGACGAAAGTGGGCACAATGAAGTGCGTGCACCAGGTCTCCACCTGCCTGGCGTCACCCCGACCATCCGTGGCCGTCATCGGCTCCGGGGTCTCGGGCCTCATCGCGGCCTACCTGCTGGACCGCACGCACAACGTCACACTGTTCGAGGCGGACGACCGCCTCGGCGGTCATGCCCGCACCCACCATCTCACCGCGTCCGACGGTAGCGAGCACGCGGTTGACAGCGGGTTCATCGTGCATAACGACCGGACGTACCCGTGGCTGCGCAAGCTCTTCGCCGAGCTCGAGGTCGAGGTGCGCCCCACCGAGATGAGCATGAGCGTCCGGTGCCAGGGCTGCGGCCTAGAGTACGCCGGTGGGCGGGGTATACGGGGCATCCTGGCCCAGCCGCACCGTATCCTCGACCCGCAGTTCGTGCGCCTGCTGTGGCAGGTGAAGCGGTTCCATCGTCGCGCCACGGCGTTTCTGCGAGCGACCGACGACGGTGACCTCACGACCTACGGCGAGTTCTTGGAGCGCGAGGGGTTCACGGAACACTTCGTGGCTCACTACGCGGTGCCGGTGGTGTCCTGCGTGTGGTCCTCGGGACCGGAGACCGCGCTGCTCTACCCGGCGCGATACCTGTTCCGGTTCCTAGATAACCACGGGATGCTGCGCATCACTCGTTCGCCGCAGTGGTACACCGTAGTCGGCGGCTCGCGCACGTACGTTGAGCTTCTTGCCGCCAGCCTGCCGGACGTGCGCAGGTCGCAGGCCGTCACGGACGTCACCCGGCGCGACGATGGTGTCGAGATCCGTGACGCCATGGGACAGGTCACGCGGGTCGACCGGGTCGTCATCGCGACCCATGCAGACCAGGCGTTGAACCTGCTGACCGACCCAAGCGACCAGGAGGTGCAGACCCTCAAGGCATTCAGCTACTCGCGCAACGAGACCGTCCTGCACACCGACGCCTCGGTCCTGCCCGAGTCCACGGCGGCGCGGGCCTGCTGGAACTACCGAATGTCCTCCTGCACCTCGCCGGACGAACCCACGATCGTGACGTACTGGATGAATCGCCTGCAAGGACACGACTTGCCCGAGGAGTACCTCGTTACGCTCAACGCGCGGGAGCGCATCGATCCTGACGACGCGCTCGCGGTCATGGACGACGAGCACCCGATCTACACACCCGAGGCGGTAGCCGCACAGTCGCGCCTGGGCACCCTCGCCACGAATCGGACTGTCTACGCCGGCGCCTACCACGGCTGGGGCTTCCATGAGGACGGGTGCCGCTCCGGCGTCGAAGCTGCCCGGCATTTCGGGGTGCACTGGTGACAACCGCCCCGCTCACCACCGCCCACACCTTGCCGACGCTGCCGTCGTTAGTGAACGGACACGTCGCACACTGCCGCAGGGGACCTGTGTGCCATACGTTCCGCCACAGCGTGTACCAGTGGCTGGTCGATCTGGACGCGCTGCCGGAGCAGCCTTGGTACCTCAGGCCATTTGCGAGCTTCAGCGCAGTCAACCATCTCGGAGACCCCGCCAGGTCGATCAGGGCGAACATCGAGCGCTACTTGTCCCTAAACGGTGTCCGGCTCGGTGAGTCGAGCCGGATCGTTATGCTGGCCAACGCTCGGGTGCTGGGCCATGTGTTCGACCCGATGTCTGTGTTCTGGTGCTTCGACGCGAGGACTCGGTTGATCTGCACCGTCGCCGAGGTCCACAACACGTATGGCGAGCGGCACGTCTATCTGCTCCGCCCAGACGCGTCCGGGGTCGCAACAGCGGACAAAGCGTTCCACGTTTCGCCCTTCTTCGACGTGAGTGGCCGCTACGAGCTGCGATTCACACTGTCGCGCCAGGTCGTTTCCAGCACCATCATCCTGCGCCGGGAGGGAACAGTGGCATTCACTGCAACCTTCCGTGGCCGACCCATCCCGGCGACCCGGATGGCGCTGGTCGGTCAGCTCATCCGCAAACCCTTGATGCCGCAACAGGTTTCAGCCCTGATCCGGATGCATGGCATCTGGCTCTGGCTGCATCGCCTGCCCATCCTCCGCCCTCCGCACCATCACTCACAGGAAGGGGTCTAGATGACCGTCTCCACTGCCGTGAGGTGGGCGTCCATCGGTCACCCGCCAAGGGCTCCGTTTGCCGCCACCGTCGCTCGGCTGATCTTCGAGCGGGCGGTCCAATTGACCGCCGTACGGGCCACGTATCCCGGCGGCGCGAGCATCGGCGGCGGATCCGACGACTCCCCCGCGTTCGAGCTCGTTCGCCCGAGCGCCTTCTTCGCCCGACTCGGCCGCGACACCAAGATCGGCTTCGGAGAGGCCTACATGGCCGGCGACTGGCGGGTCAGCCCCGGCACGGACCTGGCCGACCTGCTCACTCCGTTCGCAGCCAGGCTCGCCAGCTTGGTCCCCGAGCCGCTACAGCGGCTGAGGACGATGGTCGACCAACGGATCCCGATCGGCCAGGAGAACACCCTCGACGGGGCACGCGACAACGTCCACGCACACTACGACCTCAGCAACGACCTATTCGCGGCCTTCCTGGATCCAACGATGAGCTACTCGGCGGCGTGGTTCGACGAGAGCAAGTCCGTTGTAACCTCAGCCAGTCTCGAGGAGGCACAGCTTCGCAAGATCGACGGGGTCCTGGACTACGCCGGGGTCAGGCCGGGGACGCGTCTGCTGGAGATCGGCACCGGATGGGGAGCACTCGCCATTCGAGCTGCGCAACGCGGCGCCCATGTGACCGCGGTGACGATCTCGGCCGAACAGTTGGCGCTCGCCAGCGAGCGGGTCGCGAAGGCTGGTCTGTCCGACCTGGTGGACCTGCAACAGCAGGACTACCGAGAGCTCGAAGGTGAGTTCGACGCGATCGTCAGCGTGGAGATGATCGAGGCCGTGGGCGAGGCGTACTGGCCGACGTACTTCGCCACTATCGACCGGCTGCTCGCGCCGGGTGGGAAGGTCAGCATTCAGGCCATCACTATGGCGCACGAGCGGGTCCTCGCGACCAAACGGTCGTTCAGCTGGATCCAGAAGT
>JBDUDR010000165.1:0-5348 GCA_040002845.1 Nocardioidaceae bacterium | reverse complement strand
CGACGATGACGGGCACGTCGAGCTCGTAGATGAACCGCTTGAGGTTGAGCGGCTCCGAATGACTCGAGACGTGCTCGGCGGAGACTGTTGTCCCCCGGATGACGAACAGGTCGACTCCCGCATCCACCACGGCCTTGGCGAACTGTTTGGTGCGCTGCGGCGACAGGGCACCCGCCACCGTCACCCCTGCATCGCGCATCTGCTGCAGCCGCTGGGAGACGAGCTCCTGCTTGATCGGCTCCGCGTAGATCTCTTGCAGTCGAGCCGTCGCCTTCGTACCCCGCAACTCGGCGACCTCGTCGAGCAGCGGCTCGGGAGACTCGTACCGCGTCCACAGACCTTCGAGATCGAGCACGCCGAGCCCGCCGAACTTTCCGAACGCGATAGCAGTCTCGGGTGACATGACGGAGTCCATCGGGGCCGCCACGACCGGGATCTCGAACCGGTAGGCGTCGATCTGCCAGGCGACCGAGACCTCCTCCGGTCCGCGAGTGCGCCGGCTGGGCACGACCGCGATGTCGTCGAACGAATAGGCGCGGCGACCCCGCTTGGCTCGCCCGATCTCGATCTCCATAGGACCTCAGTGTTGGCTTGGGTGGCGTGTGCCGCCAGGTTGCCGATGGCGAAGGTATCAGCGCGAGGAGTAGTTGGGCGCCTCGACGGTCATCTGGATGTCGTGCGGGTGGCTCTCGGTCAGACCCGCGGACGTGATCCGCACGAACCTCCCCTTGGCCTTGAGCTCGGCGATGGTCGTCGCCCCGCAGTAGAACATCGACTGACGCAGCCCGCCGACCAGCTGGTAGGCGACAGCTGCGAGCGGACCTCGGTACGGCACCTGCCCTTCGATGCCCTCGGGGACCAGGCCGTCGTCAGAGGTCACATCACCTTGGAAGTAGCGGTCCTTGGAGTACGACGTGCTGGTGCCGCGGGTCTGCATGGCGCCCAGCGAGCCCATCCCCCGGTAGGTCTTGAACTGCTTGCCGTTGATGAAGACGAGCTCGCCGGGGCTCTCCTCGCAGCCGGCCAGCAACGACCCGAGCATGACGGCATCGGCCCCGGCCACCAGCGCCTTCGCGATGTCTCCGGAGTACTGCAGACCGCCGTCCCCGATGACGGGAACCCCCGCGGCGCGACACGCCAGGGCGGCCTCATAGATTGCCGTCACCTGCGGCATGCCGACGCCCGCGACCACGCGGGTCGTGCAGATCGAGCCGGGCCCGACACCGACCTTGACACCATCTGCGCCCGCGTCGATCAGCGCCTGGGCGCCCTCGCGGGTCGCGATGTTGCCGCCGATCACGTCGACCCCGGCGGACGCAGGATCTGCCTTGAGCCTCGCGATCATTTCGGTGACGCCGCGAGTGTGTCCGTGGGCCGTGTCGACGACCAGCGCGTCGACTCCAGCGTCGACCAGGGCCATGGCGCGCTTCCACGCGTCGTCAAGGAAACCCACTGCTGCTCCCACCACGAGCCTGCCTTGGGCATCCTTCGTCGCAGCCGGGAACTGATGCCGTTTGACGAAGTCCTTCAGCGTGATGAGGCCCTGGAGCACCCCTGCCTCGTCGAGCAGCGGTAGTTTCTCGATCTTGTGCTGGCGAAGCAGCGCCATAGCCTCGTCGGCACTGATCCCCACCCGACCGGTCACGAGCGGCATCGGGGTCATCACATCGCGTACGAGACGAGACAGGTCGGGTTCGAAGCGCATGTCGCGGTTGGTGACGATGCCCAGCAAACGCTGGTCCGGGTCGACGACGGGAACGCCCGAGATGCGGAACTGTGCACAGACCGCGTCCGCCTCGCCGACTGTCGCGTCGGGGCCGATGGTGACCGGCTGGGCGACCATGCCGGCCTCGGAACGCTTCACCAGGTCGACCTGCTGCGCCTGCTCGTCGACCGACAGGTTGCGGTGAAGTACGCCAAGCCCACCCTGGCGGGCCATCGCGATCGCCATCCGCGCCTCGGTGACGGTGTCCATAGCGCTCGAGACCAGCGGGACAGCCACCGCGATGTTGCGGGACACCCGGCTGGCCGTCTGCGCCGAGCTCGGGATCACGTCGGAGTCCCCGGGCAGCAACAAGACGTCGTCGAACGTCAGGCCAAGCCGGGCGAACTTGTCGGGAACACCATCGGCTGGGACGTCCATGGCACCCTTTCTCGGACTCGAGCTGGTCTCCCCCGACATGCTCGCCGGTTCCACGACGGTCGCCGAGCCGGGATCGCGGGGACTGAGCGTCAGTCTATCGGTGGCAGCGAAGCCAAGGGCGCACACGACCCGCCAGCTTTTCGCAGCGTGCAGGTCGCCGTGCCGGCTATGGAGTCGGGGCCTGAACCGTGGGTAGTGGTTGGCTCGGGGTGATCCCGCCCGTTGGAAAGCCGATCGACGGCAGCCACACGGGGCCTGAGGGATGGCCGGGTTGGCTACCGGGGGAGGATCCTCCCGGCCCGTTCACCGGACGGCCAACCACAGTGCCGTCGCCCCCCGGACTGACCGGGAGACCGGGGAGGGTCGGGTACGACACGCCACCGGGCACGTATGGACCGATGGACGTACCGCCCTGGCCGTGCACATCAGTCCACGAGTAGTGCGGGCCAGCGGTCTGGACCGACCGGAGATGGGTGCCCATCGGGGCCGCCGACGCGTGCAGGTGTTTTGTCGCAACCCGGGTGACTGACCGGGCATGGGAGTTGGCGTGGCTGCCTTCCCGCGCATCGGTGGTGCGGGGCTGCCCAGCGACCCCGTGCCAGACCCGAGCCACCACGGAGTGGAACGGGCGGAACGGGTCACCTGTGACGGCGGCGGCCACCCCAGACACGCCCAGTGTCGAGGCCACCACAGTGATCACGGCCACCGACCCAGTGACGCGGCGTCGGACCGGTCCGTTCCGGCGGTGACGCGGACCGTCCCAGGTCCGGCGGATGACGAGCTGGCCGACCGGCGGTGGCCCCGGTTCTGCGAGCTGCGGGTCAGGCAATGGCGTGCGTGCGACCCGGCCGGCCGGCGGTGGCGGTGGTTCGGCCACCGCGACGTCGAGCACCCAGTCGTAGGCCCCTCGAAGGTCCGGAATGGTCCGGCTGTCGACCGCAGCCACTAGGGCGGCGAGCAGCCCGACAGCGGTGTCGGTGATCGGCGCAGGCCGGCGAGCGGCCAGCTCCGACACGATGACGTCGTCGAGAAGGGCGGACCCGTCCAGGGGCACATCACGTCGGTTGAACATGAGGCCCCTCCCTTGCCTGCCGCGCCGCCGCGAGCTCCCGCAATCTGGTGAGGGCGCGATGCTGGGCGACTCGTACCGCCCCGGGGGACATGCCCAGCGTGCGACCTGTCGCTTCGGCCGTGAGTCCGGTTGCCACCCGCAACAACAACACCTCGCGCAGCTTCTCAGGCAGCCCGTCCAGCAGCTCGACGGCCAACGACACCTCGGCGGCGCGCACCGCCCGTTCCTCCGGGGTGGGCTCGAGTGCCGGTGCGTCTGGTAGCTCGTCGGTGACGGGGGCCTGCTTGGCGAATGCTCGTTGCGCATCGGCGAGCTTGCGCGCCCCGATGCCGTAGACCCAGGCTTCGAACGGACGGCCCTCGTCGCGGTAGCTGGGCAGCGCCTTCAAGACAGCCAGGCAGATCTCCTGGGCGACGTCGTCCGCCGCCTCCAGGCCGCCCGGATAGCCCGCGAGCTTGGCCCGGCAGTAGCGGTAGGAGACGAAGCGGGTGCGAGTCATCAGACGTGCGAGCGCCTCCTGGTCTCCGCCGCAGGCGCGCTGGGCTACGTCGGCGATATCAGGCATCGGCAGGGCACCCTCATCGACCGACGTCACTGCGTCCGGGTCCATCAACCCCCCAAGAGTTGGCTAAGCCATGGAGCCGCACCGGGCGACTCCATCGCAAGCGTGCCACGCCTCCGGGCACGCTGCCTAGCCCAGTGCCGAACTCCGTGGCATCTCACCTATTTGAGCAGTTTATCCGATTAGGGCTTTTGACGGTTTCTGCGATGTGGTTTCCCGGGCTCGCGCTGACCCGCTCGCGTCCGCCGATCCCGGCCGGGCATCGCAAAAAGCGACGTTCCGGTAGTCGACCGGACGAGCCGACAGCATTGCCGTCACACTTCGCGGACGCAACGCCAGCTACCGGCGTGCGGACGCGAACAGACCCCGGCGGGAGGACGCCGGGGTCTGTTGTGAGCCTGCTATGCCCTAGTGACGGTGCCCATGGCCGTGACCGTGGCCATGGCCGTCCCCGTCTTCTGACTCCTCGGGCTTGTCGACAACCAGCGTCTCGGTGGTCAGCAGCATCGCTGCGATCGACGCGGCGTTCGCCAACGCCGACCGGGTCACCTTGACCGGGTCCAGGACACCCTGGGCGACCAGGTCGGCGTACTGCTCGGTCTCGGCGTTGTAGCCCTTGCCCTCACCGGCTTCCCGCACCTTGGCGACCACGACGTAGCCCTGTGCGCCGCCGTTCTCGGCGATCCAGCGCAGCGGCTCGGCGGCGGCCTTGCGTACGATCGCAACGCCGGTCGCCTCGTCGCCCTTCATGCTCAGACCGGAGTCGAGCACCGACGCTGCGTGGACCAGAGCCGACCCACCTCCCGCAACGATGCCCTCCTCGATGGCGGCCCGGGTCGCGGAGACGGCGTCCTCGATGCGGTGCTTCTTCTCCTTCAGCTCGACCTCGGTTGCCGCGCCCACCTTGATGACGCAGACGCCACCAGCCAGCTTCGCCAGCCGCTCCTGCAGCTTCTCGCGGTCCCAGTCGGAGTCGGAGCTCTCGATCTCTGCCTTGATCTGGTTGACCCGGGCGGTGACCGTGTCGGACTCGCCGGCTCCATCGACGATCGTGGTGTTGTCCTTGGTGATCACGGCTCGACGAGCCTGACCCAGCACCTCGAGTCCCACCTGATCGAGCTTGAGGCCGACATCCGGCGACACGACCTCGGCGCCGGTCAGCACGGCAAGGTCCTGCAGCATCGCCTTCCGGCGGTCGCCGAAGGCGGGCGCCTTCACGGCGGCAGCGTTGAACGTACCTCTGATCTTGTTCACCACGAGAGTGGACAACGCCTCGCCCTCGAGGTCTTCCGCGATGACCAGCAGCGGCCGGCCCGCCTGTACGACCTTCTCCAGCAGCGGCAGCAGGTCATTGAGCGCGGAGATCTTCGTCTGGTGGACCAGGATGTATGGATCGTCGAGCACCGTCTCCATGCGCTCCGCGTCCGTGACGAAGTACGGGGAGATGTAGCCCTTGTCGAACTGCATCCCCTCGGTGAACTCCAGCTCGGTGCCGAGCGTGTTGGACTCCTCGACTGTGATGACGCCGTCCTTGCCGACCTTGTCGAAGGCCTCGGCGATCAGCTCGCCGA
>JBDUDR010000164.1:0-5368 GCA_040002845.1 Nocardioidaceae bacterium | reverse complement strand
AACGCTCGTTTGTGGGCGAGCATCTCGGAGACCTGTTGTCGAGGTCGGGGTCGAGCGGCGAAGCATCAAAGCCGCGGCCGTTTGGTGTATCACCAAACCTGGCGCCGGACTCTTCGGATGTGACAAACACCAACGTGAGGAGCCGTCATGCACCCCATCATCGCTATCGCCGTCGCCGAGGAACACCGGCGCGACCTGTACAGGCAAGCCGAGCACGCCCGCCTGGTGCGCGCTGCCCGCTCGGGCTCGAAGCCGCCGCTGGCGGCCGGTCAGCGCCGTGCTGTGCGTCGCACCCGGTTCCGCCCGGTGCGCGCATTCCACTCGTGGTTCGTCGCGGCCGGCCGTAGCTGGGACAGTTCAGTTCCTATCGGCTAGCTGGTGACTCGTCGGTGCCGTGCGCGGAGGTCGCCGACACCGACGCTGGGTAAGCCCGACCTCGTTGGCTGGTGATGGTGGAAGCTGGATGCCTTGTATTTGCTGGCCTCCATGAATTGGCCGCGTTGGCTGGCGTTGGTCGTCTGCGGTCGTCGTGTGTACCCGATGTGTACCAGCGAAGATCATCAGACCCGACTCAAGGTGGTGCACGCGGCGACACATCGGGCGCCCCTGGGATATCGCCCGGCGCCCAATCTTGATAGGCCAGCTGGCGTTCCGCAAAGCGATCGCCGACGCAGGGCCGGCGGTAGCCGTCCGCGGCTGAGAGTCGGTCGAAAGATCGAAAGGCCAATCAGGTCTGGCCGTTCGGCACATGAAAGGCATGACCTGCGCGGATTGCACGACCTGCTGCTAACCCGGATCTTTCCTCCATTCCCCGTGCCGGGCAGTGTTTGGTGTTGTTCTCGGATTCTGCACGACGGGCGTGAAGGTTCGACCGATGGCGTTCGGTTCGCCGGGTTGCACGGGCTCCGGAGTGGTGCGGATGTTGTCGGGGAGTTGGATGCGTCTTGCACGCGACCTAACGTGACACGCGCCCGAGACAGGAGACACTATGACCGTCACAGATGAACTGCTTGCGAGCGCCGAGCGGTACGCCGCTAGCTTCGACAAGGGCGACCTGACGATGCCGCCCGGCCGGCAGATCGCCGTCGTCGCCTGCATGGATGCCCGGCTCAACCCCTACGGCCTGCTCGGGCTGCGAGAGGGCGACGCCCACCTGATCCGCAACGCTGGCGGCGTCGTCACCGAGGACGTGATTCGCTCACTAGCCATTAGCCAACGCCTACTCGGCACCAAGGAGATCGTGCTAATCCACCACACGGACTGCGGGATGCTGACCTTCACCGACGATGAACTCAAGGCCGCCATCGAGGCCGACACCGCCTTGCGGCCACCATGGGCGCCAGAGAGTTTCACCGACCCAACGGCCGACGTGCGGCAGTCGATTGCGCGCATCCAGGTCAATCCATTCATCCCGCTCAAAGACAACGTCCGAGGCTTCGTGTACGACGTCGCGACCGGCAGGCTAACCGAGGTCAGTTGACTGCTGCGTCCGGAAACGGCTCGCCGACAACGTCCTCGGCGGGGCGACCGCGCGGGATGACCTTGGCGGGAAACTGCTGCACCGCTATGCGGCCTGGCACGTGCTCGGACAGCTCCGAGCACCTGGTGCCAACAGGTCCTGGCCTACTTCGCTACCTGCGGGCTCAACATCGGTGGCACCGAGGCCATCAACGGAGTCATCGAGAGACCCGCAGGCTCGCCCACCGCTTCGGGAACTTCACCAACTACCGCCTGAGGATCCTGCTCGGAGCGCGACCGACCCGGGCTTCCCGACAAAGGCCCACCATGCGCATTTCCGAAGAGCCTCATTAAGGGCCCGCAGGTCCTCGAGTCCACCCGTCGCGTCGACACCATCGTGCTGGACAAGACCGGCACCGTCACCACCGGGCGGATGAGCGTGACCGATATGGTCGCGGATGCCGGCCCCGTCTTCGAGGTGACCCTGCCGGCCGGATCTTCACCGCATCCGCGCACCGCCTTCACGACTTCTTCATCGCCGCCGGTCACCGTGGAAGAGGAACCAGTTCACCGATGACCGCGCGGGCCGACCGCGCACAGGGAGTAGACGAGACGATGTCCACCACCATCCGCGCCCGCCGCTGGCTGATCGCCGGCGGCCTGGCCGCCGCCTTGGCCGCCACCGCCGCCTGGGTGGCCGCCGGCACCAGCGCCACACCCGCGTCCGCGCCCCCCACGACCGGCGGGTCATCCATGGCAACCATGATGAGCGGCACCGGCACGATGGCGGCGACCGGCACGGGGATGAACGGCGGCGTCATGGGCCGCTTCACCGCCGGCCAGCCGTTCGACGTGCAGTTCCTGGATCAGATGATCGCCCACCACGAGATGGCGCTGGTCTCGACCCGCACCATGATCACGAACTCGAAGGACGCCCGGCTGCGCAAGCTGGCCGCCGACATCGAGACCAGCCAGAGCCGGCAGGCCACCCAGATGAGGAGCTGGCGTCAGGCCTGGTACCCCAACACCCCGGCCACCTTCGCCGGCGGCATGGACCCGGCGGCCATGGCCCCGCAGATGATGACCTCGATGATGGGCGGCGACCCGGCCGGCCGGATGCGGTCGATGCTGGGCGACGCCGGGGTCGACAGGATGTACCTGCAGATGATGATCGTCCACCACCAGCTCGCCGTGGACATGGCCCAGCAGGCGATCAAGCAGGCCACCCATCCGCAGCTGCGTGACCTCGCCCGCACCATCGCCGACGAGCAGAGCGCCCAAATCACCCAGATGCGCGGCTACCTCGGCAGCGACTGACACGGCCACGCCGCACGCACATCCCCACCGCACGACCCGTCCCAATCAGGAGGAAACCACGAGCCGCACCGACGTGCTCGTTCCCGCCGGCTGGGCCCAGCAACACCTGGGCCAGCCCGGCGTCGTCTTCGTCGATGTCGACGAGGACACCAGCGCCTACGACAAGGGCCACCTCGAGGGCGCGCTAAAGCTGGACTGGAAGACCGACCTCCAGGACCCGCTGCGCCGCGAGCGAGACCCAGACAACCATGTTGGCGATCAGGCCCGCGACCACCGCCTTGACCTGGAAGCACGACCTGGCATCGGTGGGTATGCGCATGGGTGCCGTGCGCGAGGCGACCGCCGAGGTCAGCAGACTGGTCGGGCTCGGCAGCGGACAGGAGCGCCTGCTGAAGTATCTGCGGTCGCGGGTCGGTCAGGTCGTTCAGGGCGACGAGCTTGCCTCCCTGGCCATTCGGTCGGGGGCTTTGTCATGTCCAGAAGGAGAACAGCACGTCCAGAGAGACGCTCGAACACTTGAACGCCAACACGCTGATCGGCAATACCGATCAACGCGGCACGGCCTGTTGTTGCGTGCCGATCAGTTAGCCATGAAGGGGCCCACGGCATACTTTCTAGCCATGGACGCGCGCGTGATCGCCGCCATCGTGGGGGCTGCGGCGACGCTGGCCGTGGCCGGCATCGGCTTCTGGCAATGGCGACGCAGTGGGTCGAATGACCAGCGCAACGCGTACGGGCAAGAGCGCGTGGAGACCTTGAGGCAGTTATGGAACAACCTGTCGAGCCTTGAGGAGGCCTCCCGGGTTAATCGAGTCACGCCCGAGGGCTTCACTGTGCAGATGCAGGCGTTGAACAACTTCTTAAACCTGAAAGCTCCGCTCCTGAGGTCCGACGAGCAGGAGTGGGCGAGGGAGTGCGTACGGAACCTTCAGGAGATCGAGACGATCCTTGAGGCGCAACCCCCGCTTTCCCCTGACGACGAGGAATGGATGATGACGGGACCGTTGTCGCTGGCCGACAGTCCAATACTTGCTGCCTACAGGGTCTACACGAAGAACAGGGAAGTACTTTCCGAGCGGTACAAGGCTTGCCTGCACGGAAAGTATCTATAGGTCGAGCCTCCTCTGTTCACGTGTACTGACCGTCCGGACCCAGGACAGCGGGGTGTGAACAACGCCCGCGGAACCATCCGCACGCGGGGAAGCGGCCCAGCCGGGACGCTTTGGCCGACATATTCGCGCCGATGCCCGAGCGCACCGATCTGTCGGCGGAGCTGATGCATCATCACGGCGAGCAGCTCGATGCCGCCCTGCACAAGCGGCTCGTGTCCTATAACCCGATCGGCGATCCGGACCCTGTTCGCGGCACACCGTGCCGCCCAGGCCGGGCGCATACCCACCGATCTCGACGCGGCAAGGTTCGCGGTAGCCCTGCAGTGTCCGCGATGCGATGTGGCTGGCCACGGACGATGGCCGCCTACCCGGCATCGAGCTGTAGATTAACCTGGCCCGCCGGCTACCCAGCCCCTACGACGCGGCGCCACTGTTCCTGGCGGCCTGGCGTGCCTGGCGCAGGATGGACCAGTCCACATGCCTCCCTAGTGATCAGCAAAGGACACGCGCAATCGGACCCTGTGCGATCACGAGGCATCCTCGCCGCGGATCTCGTCGTAGGAGCCGGCGAGGTACTCCATCAGAGCTTCGCGGAAGCCGGGTTTCTCGAAGTAGGCGTTGAATAGCTGCCCGCTGGACTCGTGGCGGTCGATGATCGCGTTCTCGGCGATCTTCTCCAGCACCACGCGGTACTGGTCGCGGTCGTTGTTGAGCGCAACGACGCGGGCGGGGCCGTTGTCCTTGACGGCCTGCTTCTGCCGTTCAAACCACACCTTGTCGGCGTCGATGAGGGTCATGCCGAACCTCTCGTTAAGGATGGCGATCAGCTCGGAGAGCTTGCCGATCGGCGATTCGTACATCGGGCCGGTGCCGCCGCCGGGCAGCGCGATGCCGGGCACGTCGGTCCCGGCATCCAGCGACAGGTCGACCTGCTCGCCCTGAGCTTCGGTGCGCAGGTGTGTGAGCAGGACCGAGTCGCTGATCTGGGGCAGCGGGTCACCGGGCGCGGTGGGCAGCAGCGGGCGGTGGATCGGTGATGGTCCTCGCCGCCGACGGGATCGTGCTCGGCAGCATGAGTTCGCCGACGTGTTGTGCCACTCCTGCGGTAACCGTGGAGGGTACTTCCGACTGTCCGATTTATGCGTATAGGCCCCACGCGCCCGTACGGGGTCTTTGCATCTCCGGTCAGGACCCGATCACAGCACGGGCTTCTCCCCCGATCGCGCATCGCACGGCCCAGATTGCTTCGACGGTGCTCGCTGGCGAGGGGATTAGTTGGTCAAGGGGCCGCCGCCCAGCCGCTCGGGGTGGTGTTCGACGCACCATCGCAACGGAGTGCCGAAGTGACGTTCGCGTTGCCCCGGCTCGGCGGGTTGCTCGCATCCGGGACGACGGCAGGTGGGTTGAGTTCCGCCGACACCCTCTGGCCGGGCGAGGCCGCCACGATCAGCTGAACCCATCCCGGGCGGCTCGCCTCGACT
>JBDUDR010000163.1:0-5470 GCA_040002845.1 Nocardioidaceae bacterium | reverse complement strand
CCCCCAACCTTCGGTTTTGGAGACCGATGCTCTGCCAGTTGAGCCACTGCCCTCCGGCGGCTCTACTCCGCGTGACCGACCGTTCCCGGGCATGCCAACCTAGGGTGCAGAAGCCACCAAGAGATCGAGTGTACGGGGTCGGCGCCCACAGGTCGAACCGGATGGAAGGATGGGCGCATGACCGAGCAAGCACCCGCGGCACCCAAACGACGCGTCTCCCGGCGAGTCGGATCCATCGCCGAGTCGGCCACTCTCGCAGTCGACGCCAAAGCCAAATCCCTCAAGGCGGCCGGCCGGCCGGTCATCGGTTTCGGGGCCGGGGAACCCGACTTCCCCACGCCTGACTACGTGGTCGAGTCAGCGGTGGAAGCCGCCCGCGATCCGCGCAACCACCGGTACACACCAGCCGGTGGACTTCCCGAGCTCAAGGGCGCGATAGTCGCCAAGACGAGACGGGACTCAGGATACGAAGTCGCCTCCGCCCAGGTCCTCGTCACGAACGGCGGCAAGCAGGCCGTTTACGAAGCGTTCGCCACGATCACCGATCCGGATGACGAGGTGATCCTTCCCGCCCCCTACTGGACCACGTACCCGGAGGCGATCCGGCTCGCAGGCGGCACGCCGATCGAGGTGCTGGCAGACGAGCGGCAGGACTATCTGGTGACCGTCGAACAGCTCGAGGCGGCTCGTACCGAACGCACGAAGGCGCTCCTCTTCTGCTCGCCCTCCAACCCGACCGGCGCGGTCTATCCGCCTGACCAGGTCAAGGCGATCGGTGAGTGGGCGGTGGCCAACAACGTCTGGGTACTCACCGACGAGATCTATGAGCATCTGACCTACGAGGGCTCGACCGCGCAGTCGATGCCGGTCGTCGTGCCGGAGCTGGCCGGCACGTGCATCGTGCTCAATGGGGTGGCTAAGACCTACGCGATGACAGGATGGCGAGTGGGCTGGATGATCGGGCCGGCTGACGTCGTCAAGGCGGCCACCAATCTGCAGTCGCACGCCACCAGCAACGTGTGCAACGTCGCGCAGCGTGCCGCGATCACAGCGGTCGCCGGCGATCTCGATGCGGTTGCGACCATGAGGTCGGCGTTCGACCGGCGCCGGCGGACGATCGTGTCAATGCTCAACGAGATACCCGGTGTGGTGTGTCCCGAGCCGATGGGCGCGTTCTACGCGTACCCATCCGTCAAGGGCGTCCTCGGACGCGACATCAACGGGACGATCCCGCACACGTCGGGGGAGCTGGCCGAGGTGCTGCTCGACCAGGCAGAGGTCGCGGTCGTCCCGGGCGAGGCCTTCGGAACCCCTGGCTACCTGCGGCTCTCGTACGCACTCGGCGACGATGACCTGGTCGAAGGCGTCGGTCGGATCAAGAAGCTGCTGAGCTGACCAGCAGCCCGCGCCCGATCGAGGCGCTGCCGAAGGCGCATCTGCACCTGCACTTCACCGGGTCGATGCGGCACTCGACGCTGGTCGAGCTGGCGGACCGCGACGGGATCAGGCTGCCCGACCTGCTGCGCGCTGACTGGCCGCCAACCTTCACGGCCAACGACGAGCGCGGTTGGTTCCGCTTCCAGCGCTTGTACGACGCAGCGCGCGCCGTCCTCCGCACCGATGACGACCTGCGCCGACTGCTGCGGGAGGCTGCCGAGGACGACGCGGCGGACGGGTCGCGGTGGCTCGAGATCCAAGTGGACCCCTCGGGGTACGGCGCCAGGTTCGGCGGCATCACCAGGTTCACCGAGCTGGTGCTGGACGCAGCTGGCGCGGCCGCGGCGGCCACCGGTGTCGGGGTGGCTCTGATCATCTCCGCCAACCGCACGCGGGATCCCCTGGACGCAAGGACATTGGCCCGGCTGGCGGCTCAGTACGCGGGCCGCGGGGTGGTGGGCTTCGGCCTGTCCAACGACGAGCGCCGGGGCAACCCCAGCGAGTTCGAGCGCGCCTTTCGCATCGCATCTAGGGCCGGCCTCATGTCGACACCGCACGCAGGCGAGCTCTGTGGACCCGAGAGCGTGTGGGCTTGCCTGAACTTCCTGGGAGCCGACCGCATCGGGCACGGCATTCGCGCAGCTGAGGATCCGCGCCTGATCGAGCGGCTGGCGGCTCGCGGGACCACGCTCGAGGTGTGCCCCTCCTCGAACGTCGGTCTCGGCGTCTTTCCCACCCTCGGCGACGTTCCGCTCAACGAGCTGCTTCGAGCTGGCGTCCCACTGTCGCTCGGCGCAGACGACCCGTTGCTGTTCGGCTCGAGACTCCTCGATCAGTACGCCATCTGCCGGAACGTGTTCGGTCTGGGCGACGAGACGCTGGCGTCGCTGGCGCGGATGTCCATCCGCGCGTCGAACGCCACCGCAGACGTGCGAGCCGGATTGCTCGAAGGCATCGACGACTGGCTCGCAGGATCCTCCCAGGCGCGCGACGCAGCCGACATGAGATCGTGTTCGGACCCAAAGCAGGCGGTCTAGTCACCCACGAGCGGCCATGATCATAGCTCGCACCCGACCAGGACGGGTTCGTTGACAAGCACCACTCCGAACTTCTGGTGCACGGCCTGACGGATCTCCCGGGCCAGCGCCAGCAGGTCCTCGGTAGTGGCTCCGCCACGGTTGGTCAGGGCAAGCGTGTGCTTGTGCGAGAGTGCGACTCGCTCGTTGCCGTACGCCTTCGCGAAACCGGCCTGCTCGATCAACCACGCCGCGCTGATCTTCGTTCGGCCGTCAGGCTGTGGCCACCGCGGCACGGCCGCTGGAAAGCCGGCGGCTGCGCTCGCGTCGAGCACCGGGTTGGTGAAGAACGATCCTGCGCTCCACGTGTCGTGATCGTCGGGATCGAGGACCATCCCCTTGCGACGCCGCAGGGCGAGAACGGCCTGGCGAACCTCCGCGGCGGGAGGGCGATCTCCCGTGGCCACCCCGAGTGCGTTGGCCAGCTCGGCGTACCGGATCGGGGCCGCTCGGTCTCCCAATGGGAACTGGAAGGTCACGTCAAGCACCACGAAGCGGTCCGGCTCCTGCTTGAACCGGCTGGTGCGGTAGCCGAACCCGCAGTCGGCTCGGGCGAAGGTGCGGCGGCTGCCGGCTGTGCGGTCGTAGGTGCTGACCGCGGCAATGGTCTCGGCCACGTCCTGACCGTAAGCACCGACGTTCTGGATGGGCGTGGCGCCGACCTGTCCCGGGATGCCACTCAGGGCCTCGATCCCGACCCATCCTTCAGCCAGCGCCCGCTCCACCAGCGGCTCCCATGACTCACCTGCGGACACCCGCACGGTCGCGCCCGAGCAGGCATCCTGGTCGACGTCGATGCCGCGAGAAGCCAGCGCAACCACGGTGCCTGGAAACCCGGCATCGGCTACGACGAGATTGCTGCCGCCACCGAGAACGAGCAGCGGCTCGCCCGCGGCGTCCGCCGCCGAGACGGCGCTGACGATCTCCTTCGAGCTGGTCGCGGTGACCAACTCAGCGGCGGGACCACCCAGGCGCAGCGTGGTCCGGTCCGAAAGCCGTACCTGGGTCTGGGTGCGCACGGCTGGCGACCTACCCGGGCAGGCGCACTAAGGCGCGCGCCGCACCGAGGACCTTCTGGTCGCCGTTGGTGGCCGTGATATCGATGCGGGCAGTGCCATCGTCTCGGAGCTGGCCCACCACTCCTGAGACTCGCAGCACCGTCCCTTCGTCGTTGTCCGGCACGATGACTGGTTTGGTGAACCGCACACCGAACTCGCGAATCGCCTCGGACCCGCCGGCCCAGGTGCTCACCGCGCGTCCGGCCAGGGCCATGGTGAGCATGCCGTGGGCGATGACGCCCGGGAGTCCGACCGACATTGCGACTCGGTCGCTCCAGTGGATGGGGTTGAAGTCGCCGGAGGCCCCGGCGTACCGGATCAGATCGGCCCGTCGGATCGCGTACTCCTGTGGTTCGAGCTCGGAACCCTCGCTCCACTCCATCATGTGCCTGTGTCCTCACCGCGATGGAAGAGCGTGGCGTACGCGGTGCACACCGGCTCCCCTGACGCATCAACGATCTCGGAACGGGTGCCGATGATGTCCGCACCGCCCATCGCGCGGATCGACTCGACGGTCAGCCGCGTGGTGACCACGTCACCTGGCCGCAACGGTCGCAGGTGCACGAACCGCTGGTCGCCGTGCACGATCCGGTGCAGCTCGATGCCGACTCCAGGGTCCGCCAAGAAAGCCTGCATCGCCTGGAAGGTGACGACGGTCGGGAAGGTCGGGGGTGCTGCGCTGGGTGCGTCGTCGCCGATAGCAGCGACGAACTCGTCGATCTTGGCGCGACTCACCTCGTAGGGGGCAGTTGCCGGAAATGTCCGGCCCACCAGCCCAGCGTCGACAGCCATGGCCGCGACGCTAGCAGCGTCCTTGGATGCTCACGCCGCCCAGGTGGCAGACCAATGCTTGACGTCCCAGTCGCCGTCGGTCTTGAACACGATGTATCTCCAACCGCCGACGAGGCCGCAGTCGGCTCGACCGTCAAGGTCGACCGAGACCTGGTCGCCCGAGGCGGGAACCTTTGCGAACGAGATCACGACGTTTCGCTTGGCGCTCGGCTTGCAGTCGAGCCGGCCCGTGATGTGGACGTCGTTGATGTTGTCCACCCACTTCACGACCAGCTGGCCACTAAAGCCTGCGGTCAGGTCGGCTTGTACGCGTGGTTCGATCGCCAGCTGGGGTCCGTCGGAATGGCTCACACCCGTGTGGTTGACGATGTAGACGGTGCCGATCGTGTTGATCGGCGTCGAGATCTCGTTGGACAGGTAATGGTTCAGCATCGGGAAGTAGATGGCGGCTTCCCGGTCAGGGCCGGCGACCGTCGGGTGCGTCGCGTGTCCGGATTGACCATTGTGCTTGGCCGCGGTGCAGCCGACAGCAAGAACGAGCACCAGCGCCGCGGCCAGAGTCTTCAGTAAACGCATGGCGTCCTCCGCGTCGGGTCGGTTGCGCCTTCCACGCTGTGAAAGGCCACTGGCAGCCCCAGTCCAAGTCGTACCTTGGTCCGTGCAGGATAGACGCGGGAGCGGCGAAACTGGTTCCGGCGCGACAGAGCCGTCGCGGGATTACTCCAGCGGCGGCCCGGTCAGGTGCCGTTGTGACGGCTTCGGGTTGTGAGCATCAGCGGGTCTCGCGATGCGGCGTGTGCCGGCGGCAGCGCGAGCAGAACTTCTTCAGCTCGAGGCGGTCGGGGTCGTTGCGGCGGTTCTTCTTGGTGATGTAGTTCCGCTCCTTGCACTCCGTGCAAGCCAAGGTGATCTTGGGGCGGACGTCTGCGGTCTTGCTGGCCACGGGCTTGCCTCTTATTCGGTGTTCGTCTTCGGGCGGTGCATTCGTCTGGATGGTACGGCGGTGCGGTCGAGCGGGCGGTGCTGCCGTTGCTCGGGTGGCGCGGCGGCACTGGTAGCGGGGGCGGGACTTGAACCCGCGACACCACGATTATGAGCCGTGTGCTC
>JBDUDR010000162.1:0-5530 GCA_040002845.1 Nocardioidaceae bacterium | reverse complement strand
GAGGTCACGTTCGACATCGACGCCAACGGCATCGTGCATGTCTCGGCAAAGGACCGTGGCACGGGGCGCGAGCAGTCGATGACCATCACCGGCGGGTCGGCCTTGTCCAAGGAAGAGATCGACAAGATGATCCGCGATGCCGAGCAGTACGCCGAGGAGGACCGCAAGCGCCGGGAGTCTGTCGAGCTGCGCAACCAGGCCGACTCGGCCGTCTACACGACCGAGAAGTTCCTGGCCGACAATGCCGACAAGATCCCCGCCGATGTGAAGTCCGACGTCGAGGCCGATGTGGCGGCGTTGAAGAAGGCCCTCGAGGGCGAGGACGACGACGCGCTCAAGGCCGCGGTCGCAAAGCTGAGCGAGTCGAGCCAGAAGATGGGCGCGGCGATGTACGCAAGCGCATCTCAGGAGTCCGGTGACGCAACCGGCGCGTCAGCCTCCGGGCAGCCCACCGACGCCGCCGCCGACGACGGTGACGTCGTCGACGCGGAGATCGTCGACGAGGCCGAGTCCGGCGACCCAACGAGCGGGCAACAGTGACTGTCACCCCAGGGCGGGGGAGCGAGCGATGGCCGGAGGCCGGGTCCGGTAACGGGTTCGACCGCGACCCGGGTGACCGGGAACCGACCGGTCCGGTGATCCGCGACCGCCGTCGCATCGACCCGGTGACCGGAGCGGTCCGGGAGCCGCGGGAAGCCGCGGCCCCGGCAACCCCTCCGCCCGACACCGCAGAGTCCCTGGCCGCCCGCGTCGCCGAGCTCGAGTCGACGCTGGCGGAGCGCACGGCAGACCTGCAACGCATCCAAGCCGAGTACGTCAACTACAAGCGCCGCGTTGACCGCGATCGCGACGTCGTACGCGACTCGGCGATCGTGAGCGTGCTGACTCAGCTGCTGCCCGTTCTCGACGACATCGGCCGGGCCCGCGAGCACGGTGAGCTCGAGGGCGGGTTCAAGGCGGTCGCGGAGTCGTTCGAACGCATCGTCACCGCACTCGGCCTGGAGCGTTTCGGCGAGCCGGGCGATGTCTTCGACCCGCACGTGCACGAAGCGCTGATGCACAGCTACTCCGAAGACGTGGACGTGCCGACTGCACACATGGTCCTGCAGGACGGTTACCGGTTCCGGGACCGGATCGTCCGACCTGCACGAGTCGCCGTGGCGGAGCCCAAGACTGAGGGCCCGGCCGACGTCGAGCTGGATGAGCAGCTCCAGGAGCCTGCGGACGCGACCGCTGACCCAGCCGGCGACGAGCCGGCGAGCTGAGCGGCGCCCGCCCCGGGGCCGTACCACCGCGACGGTAGCGAGGAGGTGACGAAGCGATGAGCAACGCGGACTGGATGAACAAGGACTTCTACAAAGTGCTTGGCGTGTCCAAGGAGGCGTCGGCCGACGAGATCAAGAAGGCCTACCGCAAGCTCGCACGCAAGAACCACCCCGATGCCCATCCGGACGACCCCAAGGCCGACGGCCGCTTCAAGGAGATCTCCGAGGCGTACGCCGTGGTGGGCGATCCCAAGCGACGCAAGGAGTACGACGAGCAGCGCAGCCTGTTCGGCAACGGGTTCCGCTATCCGGGCCGGGGCGACAGCCCTGGCGGGTTCGACATCAATGACCTGTTCGGCCAGGGCACCGGCGGACTCGGTGACCTGCTCGGTGGCATCTTCACCGGCGGACGCAACCGGACGAGCGGCGCGAGACCGAGGCGGGGCGCGGACGTCGAGACCGAGACCCGGCTCGGTTTCGAGAGTGCCATCGACGGGGCAACCGTCGCGCTTCGGATGACGGGCGAGACGCCGTGCGCCGCCTGTCGCGGCACGGGGGCACGTGCAGGCACGGTGCCCAGGATCTGCCCGACCTGTGAGGGCGCCGGCATGACGATGACCAGCCAGGGCGGCTTCAGCATCCCGGAACCATGTCGCGACTGCCGTGGCCGCGGGCTGATCGTCGACGACCCGTGCCCGGTGTGCCACGGGTCGGGCCGGGGCACGTCGAGCCGGACCATGCAGGTCCGCATTCCGGCGGGTGTTCGCGACGGTCAGCGCATCCGGCTGCGCGGCAAGGGCGTTCCTGGTGAGTACGGCGGTCCGCCGGGTGACCTGTACGTCACTGTGCACGTCGACGGTCATTCGACCTTCGGGCGCTCGGGTGACAACCTCACCATCACCGTGCCGGTGCGCTTCGACGAGGCGGCGCTCGGCGGCGAGATCTCCGTACCAACTCTTGACGGCAAGACGGTGAAGCTGAAGATCCCCGCTGGCACTCCGAACGGCCGGACCTTCCGGGTCCGGGGCCGGGGGGTGACCAGACGCGACGGCAGCAAGGGCGACCTGCTCGTGACCGTCAACGTGGTCGTACCCACTGAGCTCGACGATGCGTCCCGCGAGGCGCTGCAGGCATACCGGGCAGCGACCGGAGCGCAGGACCCACGCGGATCGCTGTTCACGAAGGGAGGCTGACGTGACAGACCCACTCATCTCATCGCCGGGTCGCGTCGACCCGCCTGTCCCGAGCCCCGAGGCCAAGGTCTACGTCATCAGCGTCGCTGCCGAGCTCACGGGCATGCACCCGCAGACGCTGCGCGGATACGACCGGATCGGTCTGGTCAGACCAGCCCGGTCCGTGGGGGGTGGGCGCCGCTACTCCTGGCACGACATCCAGCAGCTGCGGGAGGTCTCCCGGCTGGCCAACCTCGGCATCGGCTTGGAGGGCGTACGCCGAATCCTCGACCTGCAAGACCAGGTGGAGTCCCTGCGGGCGCGCGTGACCGAGCTGCAAGGCGAGCTGGGCGCTGCGTACGCCGCGATGGCCACGACTCCCAACCTGCCGATTCCGGTCGACAGCTCAGGGCACGCGTTGGTCGTCTGGCGGCGCTCTCGCCCCCGGACGAACCTCACCGACGGCTCATGACCGGTCCAACCTAGGAGAGCCAGTGCAAGCCCAGAAACTCACCACCAAGAGCCAGGAGGCGCTCAGCACTGCTGTCCGCCGGGCGGCCACTGACGGCAACCCCGCGGTCGAACCGATCCATCTGCTCTCCGCCCTGCTCGCGCAACCCGACTCGGTCACGCGCCCGCTATTGGAGGCGGTGGGGACACCGGTTGCGGAGGTCGAGGCGTCGGTGAAAGGCGCGCTTGGCGCGCTGCCGGCTGCGTCGGGTGGGTCGGTGTCCGGCCCGACCATGAGCCGCCCGCTGCTGCAGGTGCTGGACCTTGCCGAGGAGCAGGCCGGTTCCCTCGGAGATGAGTACGTCTCCACCGAACATCTGCTGGTCGCGCTGGCCACCGTCGACTCTCCGGCAAAGAAGGCACTGACCGACGCCGGCGTCTCCCCAGCCGGTCTGCTGGAGGCCTTCGCGCAGGTGCGGGGGTCGGGGCGGGTGACGAGCGCCGATCCGGAAGGGACCTACCAGGCCCTCGAGAAGTACGGCGTGGACCTGACCGCGCTGGCGATGGACGGCAAGCTCGACCCGGTGATCGGCCGCGACTCCGAGATCCGGCGGGTCGTGCAGGTGCTGTCGCGTCGTACCAAGAACAACCCGGTGCTGATCGGCGAGCCGGGAGTCGGCAAGACCGCGGTCGTGGAGGGGCTGGCCCAGCGCATCGTCGCCGGGGACGTGCCCGAGTCGCTGCGGGACCGCCGGCTGGTGTCGCTCGACCTGAGCGCCATGTTGGCCGGGGCGAAGTTCCGCGGCGAGTTCGAGGAACGGCTCAAGGCTGTGCTCGAGGAGATCAAGTCCTCGGAGGGCCAGATCATCACGTTCATCGACGAGCTGCACACGGTCGTCGGCGCCGGCACGTCGGGTGACTCGTCGATGGACGCCGGCAACATGCTCAAGCCGATGCTGGCGCGCGGTGAGCTGCGCATGATCGGTGCCACCACCCACGACGAATACCGGGAACGGATCGAGAAGGACCCAGCCTTCGAGCGCCGGTTCCAGCAGGTGTTCGTCGGCGAGCCCAGCGTCGAGGACACGATTGCGATCTTGCGCGGTCTGAAGGAACGGTATGAAGCGCACCACAAGGTGGTGATCTCCGATGCAGCGCTGGTGGCGGCGGCGACGCTGTCCCATCGCTACATCACCGGACGCCAGCTCCCGGACAAGGCGATCGACCTCATCGACGAGGCGTCGTCGCGGTTGCGCATGGAGATCGACTCCTCGCCGATCGAGATCGACGAGCTGCGTCGCCAGGTGGACCGGCTCAAGATGGAGGAGCTCGCCCTCGAACGCGAGGACGACGAGGCTTCTCGCGAGCGGCTCGAGCGGCTACGAGCGGAGCTGGCCGATCGCGAGGAGTCGCTGCGCGGTCTGGAAGCCCGCTGGGAGAAGGAGAAGGAAGCACTCAACCAGGTCGGTGAGATCAAGGAGCAGATCGAGCAGCTGCGCGGGCAGGCCGAGCGCGCTCAGCGCGACGGCGACCTGACTTCCGCTTCCAAGATCCTCTATGCAGACATCCCCGAGCTGGAGAAGCGGCTGGCTGCGGCCTCGGAGCAGGAACGCGACGTCGCCGCTTCCGACCCGATGGTGCGCGAGGAGGTCGGAGCCGACGAGGTAGCGGAGGTGGTAGCTGCCTGGACAGGTATCCCCACCGGCCGGCTGCTCGAAGGGGAGACCGGCAAGCTGCTACGGATGGAGGAAGAGCTGGGCCGCCGGCTGATCGGCCAGCGCAAGGCGGTGCAGGCGGTGTCGGACGCTGTACGCCGTGCCCGGGCAGGCATCTCCGACCCGGACCGGCCCACCGGGTCGTTCCTCTTCCTTGGGCCGACCGGCGTCGGCAAGACCGAGCTCGCAAAGACGCTGGCAGAGTTCCTGTTCGACGACGAGCGGGCGATCGTACGCATCGACATGAGCGAGTACTCCGAGAAGCACACCGTCTCAAGATTGGTGGGTGCTCCGCCGGGGTATGTGGGGTATGACGAGGGCGGCCAGCTCACCGAGGCGGTGCGGCGCCGTCCGTACTCCGTCTTGCTGCTCGACGAGGTCGAGAAGGCCCACCCCGAGGTGTTCGACGTGCTCTTGCAGGTGCTCGACGACGGGCGGCTCACCGACGGGCAAGGGCGCACCGTCGACTTCAGGAACGTCATCTTGATCCTCACCTCCAACCTCGGGTCGCAGTTCCTGGCCAACCCGGCACTCGATGACGACAGCAAGCGGCAGGCCGTGATGAACGTCGTCCGGACGTCGTTCAAGCCCGAGTTCCTTAACCGGTTGGACGAGGTGGTCATGTTCGACTCCCTCGGCGCCGAGGAGCTGACCAAGATCGTCGATCTCCAGGTGGGGCACCTCGCTACTCGCTTGGCCGAGCGGCGGATCGAGCTCGATGTCACCGACGCCGCCAAGGAGTGGCTGGCCCTGACCGGTTTCGACCCGGTCTACGGCGCCCGGCCGCTGCGCCGGTTGGTGCAGACGGCGATCGGCGACCGGCTGGCCAAGGGGCTGCTGGCGGGCACAGTCCGGGATGGCAGCAAGGTGATCGTGGACCTCAACGAGTCCAGCGATGCTCTCGAGGTGCGGAGCGCCGACTGACCCC
>JBDUDR010000161.1:0-5536 GCA_040002845.1 Nocardioidaceae bacterium | reverse complement strand
CATCTGTCGTACTCGCCGATCGCCCCGGCACCGGCCGCGGAGAGCGCGTCGATGACCCGCTGCGCGTGGTCATGCGGGACGAACGTCACGATCTTGTCGAGCGCCGACCTGTCAGCAGGCACCAGCGGCCGGCTGCCTTGCAACCCGAGAGTCAACGCGAGTGCCTCGCTGACACCGCCAGCCGGTGTGTCTGCGTTTGTGTGGCACACGTGGAGCGCGAGACCGTTCGAGATGAGGTCGTGCACGGCGCGGCCCTTGTGCGTGGTCGCGGCCACCGAATGGACCGGGCGCAGCAGGAGTGGGTGGTGTACAACCAGCAGGTCGGCGCCCCACTCAACCGCCTCGTCGATGACCGCCTGTACCGGGTCGACGGCGAACATGATCTTGCCGACTGGCTGTTCGGGGTGTCCGGTGACAGTGCCGACGGCGTCCCAGTCGTCTGCCCAAGACGGGTCGTACAGACGGTCAAGGACCATCACGACGTCGGCCAACGTCGGTGGAGACGTCGTCGGCGCCTCGCCGTGGTCAACAGGCTCCGGGGCTGTCACGGGAGTGAGGCTATCGCCCATCCGGAGTGGTGTGCTGCGAGCAGATGTCTCAGATCAGCCACCGCCACCGACCCGAGGCGGAGAGAATGCATCAAGCGGGGGCTTGGGCACTCCTCACGGTCAAAGGACCCAGTCATGACAAATCATACGAAAGATGGCGATTCGCCCGCCACGACGCTCGATGACGATCCGCTCACGCTCGACGACCGGGTCCAGGCGGCGGATGCGCGTCCAGTGACTCAGCCCTACCCAAGTCGTTCCGCCCAAGATGAGGTGAGCTGAGATGCCGCGAGACCCTCGCGAGGCGATCGCATTCGGACTGGCCATGTCGCACGACGACACCTTTGTCGACGTCGGGTTCTGCCTGCGTACCGTCCGGACGATGTATAACGTCGACGCTCTCTTTCTCGACGCTGCCGAGGCCTGGGAAGGCGCCAAGACACGTCACCCGGTCGACTCCGGCGATGACGTTCCTCGCGGAGCGCCGGTGTTCTGGGACGGCGGCTCGAGAGGCCTGGGTCACGTCGCGCTGTCGGTCGGCGGTGGCATCTGCCTGTCTACCGACTTCCACCGTGCGGGATTCGTCGATCTGGCCCGGATCGACACGATCAGCAGCGTGTGGCCCGTATCGCTGCGTGGCTACACCGAAGACCTCAATGGCGTTCGCGTCTTCTCCGTCCCAGCCGCCCTGGGGACGGCACATCCCGATGACCGTACGCGCGGGGAGCGAGTCGACTATGCGATCCGGTTGCTCGCGAAGGCGCGCAAGCGATCGATCCGGCGGGACAAGACGAAACGCGCGCGAAAGATAACCGCGGCGCTCCATCGGTTGCGCGACATCGAAAACACGTGAGGACCGGTCAGCCGAGCCCAAGTTCGGACAGCAGCCCAGCCTCCGAAACCGATCCCGGCGGCTGCCGTGTCCGGGCCAGCTCGTTGGCTCGCCGCTGCACGAGTGCGTTGGCAGGCACCGGCACGCCAAGGCTGCGGCCCAGCAGAACAATCTCACCGTTGAGGTAGTCCGTCTCGATGGTCCCGGTCGCCCGCTCGAGGCTCTGCCAAGATGAGCCTCCCGAACGGTGCTGGCTGCCTATCGCGCCGATCTGGAGATGGTCCGCTCGACGGACAGAGTCCTCCCCCTCCGAGACCACGTCGATGCCGGCTTTGGCGACGCACTCCGCTGCCTCCTCCCGAACGAGTCGGGCCAGCGTTTCGCCCTGCCTAGGGCCGCCTCGATGGCCCCGGACACACAGCGCTTGCACCGCATTGCCGAGGTTGGTTATCAGCTTGCGGTATTTCCAGCACATGATGTCGTCGCGTGGCTCGGACAGGAACGTTGCCGCCTCGAGTGCGGCGGCAATCGAACGCGCGCACTCGTCTACACCGGAGGGATATCTGCCGACATCGAGGATGCCGGTGATGGGGGTGGAGTGCGCCTGCACGACCCCGGGTCGCAGGTGGGCGGTCGGGCACATGACACAGATGGCGTACACCCGCTCGAACTTTCGCAGCGCCCGACGCTCGTTGTCGACACCGTTCTGTGCACAGACGACCGTTGTCGATTCGGGCGCGTACGCGGCAAGGGCGTCGAGGGCATCGCCGGTGTCCTGGGACTTGACGGTGAGGAGTACGACGTCGTCGTCCCGCCAATCCACCTGACCTGGATGGTCAGCGGCGTCGACCGCGAGGCGTGACGTACCGTCCGGGGAATCCAACTGGAGGCCGTCGCGGCGGATGGCCGCGAAATGCTCGCCGCGCGCGATCAGCACCACCTCGTGCCCGGCCTCGAACATCCGGCCGCCGATCACTCCACCGACGGCGCCCGCTCCGTAGATCACGAACCGCATGTGCCCAGTCTGCCTGCCGGTCATCGCAAAATGCGACGTTCCGGTAGTCGGCCGGGTCACCGGACAGCATGACCGTCACAATTTGTGGCGGAGCCCGCCCCTGCTGCCCGGCGTGCGAGCGCGAGTCACCGCAGGGGAACAAACCGGTATCTGCCATGCCGGGTAAGAGTCACCGTGCCGTCACGGGCGCGCGCCACCCTGCACATCCGACCCGAGACAGGCACCACCATCACTGCGTCGAACCCCAACTGGTCCAACAGCTCGCCTGGCAGCTCGTGAGCTTCGGCAGACACGAGGATGCGGTCGAAGGGAGACAGGTCGGGCCGACCGAGAACTCCCGGTTCGGCTGGGTGCAACTCCGCCCACGACATGGCGTACGCCGCCAGGTTGTCTGCCCCCCACTCCGCCAAACCGGGATCCAGCTCCACTCCCACGACCCATCCCTCGGGCCCCACGAGCCGGGCCAGCAAGGCGGTTGTCCAGCCAGAGCCCGCGCCCACGTCAAGCACCCGATGGCCGGCTCGCGGCTCGAGTAGTCGGAGCATCGCTGCCACAGTGCGCGGCTGCGAGCTCGTCTGTCCACCACCGATCGGGAGCGGGGAGTCGACGTCGGCTGACTGCTGCAGGAGTTCTGGCAGGAAGTCGGCGCGCCGCACGTCGCGCATGACCTGTGCGACCCGCTCTGCCACCTCGTCCCGCATCATCAGCCCAGCCTCGCACCGGCCCGGCCGCGGCGCACTCAGGCCGGACTCCTGTGTCAGAGAATCCTTCCACCCCACCGTGCGTCCACCTCTGTGGACACCCGCAGAAGCTGATCCGCCCCTTGTGCTCGAGCCGGGCTCGCAGGACAAGTCAATTGCCCCTCGAGGATTTGGTCACGAGACTGGCTCGATGAAGGAGCTCGAGGATATTTGGCCGTTGTTTCGTCTCTGCGTCGTCGCCGGCCCACTGGAGATGCGGGCAGTACGTGACACGGACATTCCTGCCCTGGTCGACCTGGCGGAGCGGGGAATCCACGACCCCGAGGCGATGCCGTTCGCCTTTCCCTGGTCGACCGCGCCGGTAACCGAGCTGGGACGCAACATGTCCGTCTTCTATTGGCGCAACCGTGCGGACTTCAGTCCGGCGAAGTGGTCCCTCGAGTTCGTGGTGCGATGGCGGGGTGTGATCGTCGGCTGCCAGGGTTTCAGCACGGAGAACTATTGTGTGACTCGCAGCGGCGAGACGGGATCCTGGCTGGGTCGTGAGTTCCAACGTCAGGGCATCGGGACACTCATGCGACAGACGATCTGCGCCTTCCTCTTCGATTCTCTGGAAGCCCAGGAGGTCACCTCCGCGGCCTTCCTCGACAACCCTGCCTCCCTCGCGGTGAGCAGAAAGGTGGGATACACGTCCAACGGCCGTACCCGCGAGAAACGGCGTGAAGGCGAGCTCGCGATCAGCCAGAGACTGTCCCTTCGGCCGCAGGATCTGGTGCGATCTGAGCATGACGTACACGTCGAGGGCGCTCAGGCGGTACGCCAGCGGATTGGGCTCGAGAGCTGACGAGGGGGGCACATGACCACACGGCCGAGTTCCAGCGCCGACGAGGGCACCCCGACGGTCGCCGTCGTCCTGTCCGGAGCGGCTGCACGGCGGCGCCTTCCAGGCAGGCGCGCTGGCCGAACTGATCCCGGCACTTGAGCGCGACGGGCTTACGCCGACGGTCTGGCTGGGCACGAGCGCCGGCAGCATCAACGCCTTCCTGTGGGGATCCGCGGCGCACCTCGGCGTCTGAGTCGTCGGCGCGGCAAGCGGGCGCAGCGTACTCTTCCTCGCAGAGAACTCAGCTGGGAATTACACCGGCGATCCGGACCGCGCCCTCGACGTTGTGCGTGGACCGCTGAACCCTGGCCACGTCCTGGCGTCGTCGGCGATCCCGGTGGCGTTTCCCCCCGATCCAGATCACCGAGCCCGACCAGGCCGCCGGGTGGTACGTGGACGGCGGGGTTCGGCTCAACACGCCGCTGCATCCGGCGGTGGGCCTCGGGGCAACGCGGATCCTGCTCGTCTCGGCGACCTCAACGACCTACGATCAGAGGCCACCGCCTGACCTTACGAGTAGGACGCCTGACGTCGCCGACGCGGCCGCGCAAGTCCTGCACGCCGCCCTCGCCGACCGTACGACCGAAGATCTCGATGCGCTGCGTCGCACCAACCGGTTGGTGGGCCAGGCATCCAACGTCGGCCGGCCGGACCTGCTGACCGGCAGCACGGGTCATCCGTGCCGGCAGATCGACGTGATGGAGGTGTCCCCGCCCCCGGGTGAGATGGGACGGATCGCCGCGGACGTCTTCGACCGCCGGACCCGAGGTCTCGGCCGGCTCACCGACATGGACAACTGGCTGGTCGGGCGGGCCATCCGCGGAGCCGGGAACGCAGTCGGGCGCCGAGAGCTGCTCAGCTACCTGTTCTTCGACGAGGAGTACTTCGCGGCCGGCATCGAGCTCGGGCGTCGCACCGCCGCGGCCGCCCTGTCTCTCGCGGATGGGAGCGCTGATGCCTGTTGGTTCGTGATCCCCCCGAGTGGGTTGTCGCTGCCCTAGACGCGGGCTCGTGCACATCACCGACCTCACCCGGCTCGAGTTGGGTTACTCCGCCCGGTCCGGGGCCCGAACTACGGAAGGGCTTTCACCAGGTCGATCAGGTGGTCCAGCTTCTTCTCGATGCGATCAAGACGGGCACCCATAGCGTCGAAACGGCCGGGCATGCGGGGCAGGATGCGCAGGGCGTCACCCACCGTTTCGTCCCGCGAGTCGTCAGCTGGGGTGATGTCCTGACTGAGCTCGAGCCTGACCGCCCCTCGGAGGATTGCTTGTGCTCGAGGGATGATCTCGGACTTCACCTGAGCGATGCGGCGATCTCCTGGGCAGACCTTCCCGACCGACGTTGACCAGTGCTCGCCGCCGCGCACCCGGTAGCCGGGCTGGTACGGAGGGCTGGAGTCGATCCCGAGGCGGTGCCAACCCACACCTCGCTGAGCAGATTTCGAGTTCTCCATCGCACGAACCGGGAAGTCGTGTGTCTTCGCAGCCCACGCGACGATCCGGGCGATGGCATCGAGCTGTGCCTTTGTCCACGCCGGAACGTTTGAACCCGTCC
>JBDUDR010000160.1:0-5620 GCA_040002845.1 Nocardioidaceae bacterium | reverse complement strand
CTCGGCGTCTCCGCCTCCAGCGCCGAAAACTCAGCCGACGACCTGTCCGCGGAGGAGTCGGAATACCTCATGCTGCGCTTCACGTTCGCAGCGCGAGCGCGCGAAGAACTTCAATCGTGGATGTTGAACCTCTGAGATGGGGAACAAACTCTCAGGTGTCTCGTGACCGGTCAGCAGCAGGCGGCCGCGACCGACCCCTCCGATGCCTCGGCGTCGGTGCCGCAGCACTCTGGCGCCGCCTCAGACTCATCGCCATGAAACGTCTGGCTGTCGGCGAGGACCGTGTAGATCTCCCAGCTCTCACCGTTTGGCGCACCCTGCACCCAGAACTTGTCTTGCTTGGCGTAGCAACACGTGGTGCCGCGCTCGTCGATCGAGGCAAGGCCCTCCTGAGCCAGGCGGCTTTGCTCGGCGTCAACGGTGTCTACGTCGGGCACCTCCACGCCTAGATGGTTGAGGGAGCCTCCCTGGCCGGGGTTCTCCAGGAGCACAAGCTTCAGTGCTGGCTCGGCAACGGCGAAGTTGGCGTAGCCAGGGCGTCGCTTAGCTGGTTCGGTACCGAACAGCTTGGAGTAAAAGGCGACCGCCTCGTCGATGTCGTTGACGTTGAGCGCGAGTTGAACTCTGGACATGACGTGAACCTCCAACACATAGATGACTGTCTATGAGTGGTGACCTTGCCATAAGACATAGATGTCTGTCAACATAGATGGGTGTCAAAGTCTCAGATTGAGCTGACTCCGGTCCAAACCGTGGCCTGCTGCTCGCTTCTTATGTACGAGCCACTGAGCAAGGACCACGCCGAGCGGGTGTCTCCCCTACTGAAGGCTCTCGCTGATCCCGTCCGGTTGCGACTGCTCTCCCTCGTGGCATCGCACGCTGACGGAGAGGCATGCGTCTGCGACTTGACCGAGGCCTTCGACCTGTCCCAGCCGACGATCAGCCACCACCTCAAGGTGCTGCACCAGATCGGGCTCCTGGATCGCAGCAAGCGAGGCGTATGGGTCTACTACAAGATCCGCAGTGAAGCATTGGCCGACCTCGCCGCACTGATTGGGGGCGTCACGCCGTGACCCACGGGCTTGCTCGCAAGGCGCTCGCGGAGCTCGTCGGCACGGCGTTTCTGGTGGCAGCCGTCATCGGCTCGGGAATCGCAGCCGCTCGACTGTCACCTGACGACGTTGGGCTGCAACTCCTGGAGAACAGTCTGGTCACCGGCGCTGCGCTCGTCGCCCTCATCATCGCCTTGCAGCCAGTCTCAGCGGCATTCAACCCCGTCGTCACGCTCGTCGAGCGAGCACTGGGAGCCCTGACCACAGCCGATGCCGTCACGCTGATCGGTGCCCAGCTGGTCGGCGGCTTCATCGGCGCAGTGGTCGCCAATCTCATGTTCGACCTCGACGCCATCTCGATCGCGACCCGCGATCGGTCCGCGGGCGGTCTTTGGTTGGGCGAAGTGGTCGCAACGCTCGGGCTCCTCATGGTCATCTTCGGCGCCGTCCGCTCGGGCCGCCGTGACTTCGTTGCCGTCGCCGTTGGTGGCTACATCACCGCCGCATACTGGTTCACAAGTTCGACAAGCTTTGCGAACCCAGCCGTCACGGTGGCGCGAATGTTCTCCGACACCTAGGCTGGCATCGCACCGTCATCCGTTGCGATGTTCACTCTCATGCAGCTCATCGGCGGAGCCATCGGCCTCGTGCTCATCCGCCTTCTGTATCCCGACTCTGCGTCACTGCCAGCCCAGCGGCGCTGGCCTCTCAGGCCGGCGAGATGGGGTGTTCCATCCACCACTCGGTGAACTGCCGGCACCGCCCGTCGTCGTCGAGGCGGATCACCCACAGGTTGCTGTAGGTCTGGCCTGGGTAGGTGGTCGTGCCCTCGATGATCGCCACGTCGTCTGTGACGGCGATCGGGTGCCAGTCGAACGTGGTTTCGCCGGGCTCGTCCCGGTGCTCCAGCCATGCCTTGACAATCTGGTCGAGTCCGCGCCAAGGGGGGCGATACGGCTCTGTGTAGTACTCCGCGTCGGGAGTGAAAAGAGCGCGGATGTCGTCCGGTTCGTTGGTGTTCCACGCCCGGACGTAGCCGACGATCCAGCTGGCCACACGGTCAGAATCGGTCATTGCACCTTTCTACTCCCACGAGGCCCTCCAGCTCGTGCTGGGGGACGCGGATCGGTAGCCAGAGGAACCAAGGTTCAGCGTCAGGATTCCCAAGCCAAGACCACGACACGCCACTACCATGCATAAACGGACACAAAGTGTGACGGAACGGCTACAGGCCGTCAAAGTTGGGAGTCAGTATGCATAAAGTGAAAAAGTGGGCCATTCCGGTCGGCCTCGTGGCAGCGCTGATGACAGGCGGTGCCACCCAGGCCTTCGCCGCGCATCACAGTTCCGGATCCCCATCCAGCCCCACGGCGTCGAGTTCCCACTCGACAACCGTTACGCCAAATGCCGTCGTAAAGCAGCGCGTGCTCAAGGTCACGGCTCGGTCGCAGGGCGGCGGGATCGTCGCGGTCCCCAGTGGTTTTCAGCCGATCGACGGCGTCACGACGCTGCACTGTCCGGGAACAACAACCTGCACCTTCGAAGCAGACCAGAACGTGCAGGTCAGGGGATCAACGGCGAACAACGCTTGGGCCATCTGCACGCAGGTCGACGGCGCCTACATGACCCAGCCCAGCTGCCCGTTCCTTGGCTACGTGCCCAACGGGTTCTTCGGCGCCGGCTCGTTCGTGCAGACACAGACGGGTCTCTCGGCCGGCAACCACACCGTGCAGACGTTCCTATTCACGAACAACGGCGCAGACCGCAGCATTTACACGATCCTCTACAGGGTCTACACGCCATAGCGCGGATTACGCACGCGCCGGGCATCGGCAAGGTTTGACCTCCTCTTCCCCGGTGCCTCGTGAGCGGGCCAGGTCGTCGGCCTGAGCATTCCGACGCGACCCGGCCCGTTTCAGGTGCGCAGCGAGAGCTGGTGGTTGCTCACCTCGAGTTGGCGAGCGGTCGATGACTCGATCGCATCGACCTGGGCGGGTGAGAGCACGTCGCATATCCAGTCCCAGTGGATGGAGACCCGATCTCCGACGGATACTCCCTCGAGCAGGGAACGGCCCGCCTCGCTCCAGCGCACCGTCTGCTCCTCGGCGGGGCCGATCCCGAGCCGCTGACCGTCCCAGGTGAGCGGCCGTTGGCTCACAAAGGCCGATTCGCCGTCAACTGACGTCACGGTGCCGCTCTTGATGCGGCACTGGTCGAGTATGGACCGCGGCACATCGGAGTCGTCGCTCAGCAGTCCGACCCAGGGATAGATCGCGAACACGTGGAAGCTGTGGTGAGGACGCACGGCATCATCGAGGTCAGGGATCCCGGAGGCCCATTGACCTCCGGGCTGGCCGCGGAAGCGCTTGCGCAACCACTCCAGGAACCAACCGGGGTCGACCTGGTCGAGCAGATCGTTGCCGATCCAGTACGCCTCGACGACCCGCGCATCCAACGGGTCGGCGATCCCGGTGGCGGCCGCGATCAGCTCCAGATAGACCCAGGCACCCTCGAATGCGCGAGCACGGCGGCCGATCTCCGCATTTGCCTCCGGCGTGCCGGCGACGAGCAGGCCCCGCGGGTCGGCAGGACCGCAATAACCGAGGTCGTTCGGGGGGTACGCGTACCGCGCGACCAGTTCGGGACCGGAGACTGAGACTGCCACTCAGCAGATCCGGGGTAGTTGCTCGCCCAGCGGGAGATCGACGACGCGCGTGCCGCCGAGACCCGTTCTCGCCACCACCATTCCGGCGTGCTCCTCGACGCAGGTCCCGATGACGCGCGCTGCCGCGCCATGCTCATGGGCCCACATCGCATCGAGCACCCGGTCCGCTTCAGCCGGATCGACCATTGCCAGCAGCTTGCCCTCATTCGCCACATAGAGCGGGTCCAGTCCAAGCAGGCCGCATGCGTCCCTAACCGTCTGCGGGATCGGGAGATCGGACTCGGTGAGCGTGACACCCACCTTCGACGCCTTGGCGATCTCGTTGAGCGACGCGGCGACGCCACCACGGGTCGGGTCGCGGAGTACGTGGACATCGGCACCGGTCGCGAGCATGTCGGCGACGAGGCCGTGCAGGGGCGCGGAGTCCGACTCGACAGTCGTGCCGAACTCGAGCCCTTCACGACAGCTCATGACGGCAACGCCATGCACCCCGATGTCGCCGCTGACGATGACGACGTCGCCGACGGTGGCGCGATCGGGTCGGATGTCCACGCCGTCGTCGACCAGCCCGACGCCGGCGGTATTGACGAACACACCGTCACCGCTGCCGCTGTCGACGACCTTGGTGTCGCCCGTGACCAGCTTGACGCCCGCCTTGCGCGCAGCGGCACCCAGCGCCTCCGCGACCCGGCCGAGCTCGGCGAGCGGAGTGCCCTCTTGGATGATGAACGCGGTCGACAAGAACATCGGGCGCGCCCCGGCCATGGCCAGGTCGTTGACCGTTCCGTTGACCGCCAAATCGCCGATCGAGCCACCTGGGAAGAACATCGGCTTCACGACGTACGAGTCGGTGGAGAACGCCAGCCGGTTCGTACCGACACGTACGACCGCCGAGTCGCCCATCTCCGCCGCTTCGGCGGCCGACCCGAACGCGGGCAGGAAGAGGTGCTCGATCAGCTCGGCCGACAGGGCCCCGCCGCCGCCGTGACCCATCACGATGTTCGGTGAGTCACGCAGCGGCACCGGACACACCCACGACTCGAACTCCAGGCCGGTTCCGGGTTCGGTCATGGTCAGGCGTCTACCAGCTCGAGGCGACGGTAAAGGTAGTAGGCGGCACAAGCGCCCTCGGACGACACCATCGTCGCGCCGAGCGGGTTGCGCGGCGTGCACTCCTTTCCGAACGCGGCGCACTCGTGCGGCTTGATGAGGCCTTGCAGCACCTCGCCGGAGCGACACAATGATGACTCGTCGGTGTGCATTTCGGTGACCTCGAAGCGACGCTCAGCGTCGAACTCGGCGTACTTCTCTGAAAGTTTCCACCCGCTCTTCGGGATCATGCCGATGCCGCGCCAACTGCGGTCTGTGACCTCGAAGACGTCCTCCAGCATCTGCTTCGCGATCTTGTTACCGTCCGGGGACACCGCGCGTGGGTACGCGTTCTCCAGCTCGTACCGGCCCTCCTCCAGCTGGATCACCGTCCTGCGGATGCCCTCGAGGATGTCGAGTGGCTCGAAGCCTGTGACGACGATCGGCACGTGGTACTTCTCAGCCAGCGGCGGATACTCGTGGGTGCCCATGACGCAGCAGACGTGGCCGGCCGCGAGGAACGCCTGGACTCGGCACGTCGGCGACTCCATGATGGCGGCGACCGCGGGGGGTACGAGCACGTGCGACACGAGCAGCGAGAAGTTCTTTACACCGAGTCGCTGTGCCTGGTACACGGTCATCGCGTTCGCGGGCGCGGTGGTCTCGAAGCCGATGCCGAAGAACACCACCTCCCGGTCGGGGTTCTCCCGCGCCAGGTTGAGCGCATCCAGCGGCGAGTAGACGACGCGCACGTCGCCGCCGGCGCTCTTGATCCGGAACAGGTCCTGCGAGCTGCCAGGCACCCGCAGCATGT
>JBDUDR010000159.1:0-5627 GCA_040002845.1 Nocardioidaceae bacterium | reverse complement strand
GCGTACAACCCGCTGCCGATCACGATGACCAAGGCTCGGCCTCCGAGCACGTGCTCAAGATAGCCAAGCACCGCTGTGCCTGCGGCAAAGAAGGCGAGCGAGGTGCGGACATAGGCCAGGTAGGTTCGCTCATTGGCCAGCGTGAACCGATAGTCCGGCCCGACGCCATCATCGCGGAGGCGCTCTCCAGGCACGATGTTGGGACCAGACACGGTGACTCACGCCTTTCAGTTAGGTGATGTGGGTAGGGCCAGTCTGCCCTGCCGTGAACGCACAGCGCAGGAGGCTTGCGCACAGACCTCCGTCCGACTCCGAGTCCTCTTCCTCTCACAGTTGGCCCCTGGCCAACTCACACTTCGTTTGTGCCAGGCTGTCTGGGTGAGATACCTCCTCGCCGGCGCGTCGGGATTCCTGGGCAGTGCGCTCAGCAGCCACTTGGCCAACCAGGGCCACGAGGTAGTCAGGCTCGTGCGACACGAACCCCGGTCGGTAGACGAGCGGCAGTGGGATCCGTACGCTCAAAAGCTGAACCCGGACGACGTAGCGGCTGCCGATGTCGTGGTGAACCTGTCAGGGGCGCCGATCGCGCGCTTGTGGACCAGCAAGCACAAGGAACGGATCCGCAGCAGCCGCGTGGCGTGCACCCGTACGATCGCCGCTGCAATGACCTCGCTCGACGAGCCGCCAGCCCTGCTCAACCAGAGCGGCGCCCACGCCTACGGGGAGGGTCGTGGCGACGAGGTTCTGACCGAGGACTCCACACCCGGCTCGGGATTCTTGGCCGAGACCGTCCAGCAGTGGGAGGCCGAGGCGATGGCTGCCGCCGAGTCCGGCGCCCGAGTCTGCCTGATGCGCACGAGCGTCGTCCTGGACCGGCACGGAGGCGCGCTGAAGCCGATGTTGATTCCGTTTCGGCTGGGAGTGGGAGGTCCGCTCGGCGACGGCAGCCAGTACTTCAGTGTCGTGTCCCTGACCGACTGGGTCCGCGCGGTCAGTTTCCTCGGCGATCAGCGGGACGCGAACGGGCCGTACAACCTCACCGGGCCGCAAGCACCGACCAATGCGGAGTTCACGGCAGCCCTGGGCGCCCAGCTGCACCGCCCGGCCAAGTTGCGCGTTCCCCGCTTCGCCCTGAAGGCAGCCACCGGAGAGCTGTCGGGAGAGCTGCTCGGCAGCCTTCGGGTGGAGCCTCAGCGACTGCTCGCCGCCGGGTTCGCCTTCGAGCATCCAGAAGTCCAGTCGATCGTCAGCGCGGCGTTGGCGGCCTGAGCGGCGGCCCTGGCGAACGATCGCTGATCGCTGCAATTCGCCATCCGGTGGGCAGGCGCCGCAGGAGCAACCGATGCGCTGTCGGCCGGTCGTTCGGCAGCGGGCGCGACCGTCCGGAGCTGTCCACGGCACGTGCTTGCCTGATCCGGTCGACGACGGACAGGACGGCAGTTGATGCGCTCTGGGCCTCGACTCGCAACGCCAAGATCGTCATGCGCAGCCCAACGACCCGCAGATCGCGGCGAGCGTAGGCCTCGATCACGCGACCATCGCGAGCCCTCAGTCCGGATCCAGGCACGTAGACCTTGTCGAGGAGGTGGGCGTTGGCACGAGAGAACGCGAGGGCGCGACGATCGTCCAGCCGCGCGAGCACGCCTGACCAGCGCTCATCCGGCGCAGGTGAGGCGGCGAGGCTCGCTGCCACCGACCCTTCGGCCGCCCCGGCAGGCGCCGGCTCGGCTGACAGCATTGACCGCCCCGCTCCAACGGCTGCCGTCACGCCGGCCACGGCCGTCACCAGCAGCAGTGCCCTTCGTACAGCCCAGACTCGGGAACCGTGCGCGCGCCGAGGCGCACGATGCCGACTCACGCAGCCCACCTCATGGGTGCCAGCCTCGCTCAATCCGCGCATCGGCGTCGGCGGTTGTCCACAGGAGGGGCAAGCCGACCTAGAGTGGACGCGTGCAACGGATCACGTTCGAGTACGCCGGGTTCGGCCCGGACGCTGTGGACTACCAGACCGCATGGGATCATCAGCGGGCCCTGCACGCGGCCCGGCTGGCGTCGACTCCCGAGCACGGCACTGACACCGTCCTGCTGCTCGAGCACCCGCCGGTCTACACCGCCGGCAAACGGACCGAGGGCCACGAACGGCCGGTCGACGGAACCCCGGTCATCGACGTCGACCGGGGCGGCAAGATCACCTTCCACGGTCCCGGCCAGCTGGTGGGCTACCCCATCGTGATGCTGCCAAAGCACGTCTACGTCGTCGACTATGTGCGCCGTGTGGAGGAAGCTCTGATCCAGGCCTGCGCCGATCTCGGGTTGGACACCGGGCGGGTGACCGGTCGCAGCGGGGTCTGGCTCCCGGCCGACGACCGCCGGGGCGAGCGCAAGATCGCCGCTCTGGGGGTACGGGTCTCACGCTCTGTCACCATGCATGGCTTCGCCCTCAACTGCGACTGCGACCTGGCCTGGTTCGACCGGATCGTGCCGTGCGGGATCGCCGACGCGGGTGTCACGTCCTTGTCTGCCGAGCTCGGCAGAGACGTCACGGTCCTGGAAGTGGTGCCGCACGTGGAGCGTCATCTGCGCGACCTGCTGTCGTGGCGCCCGTACGAACGTTCGCCTGACATCGTTCGGCCGTCCGAGTCGGCGTCGGCCAGCGAGGAGGCACCCGGCGCAACGGTCGCGGTGACCTACGGATTGGCACCGCTCCCATAACCCGTACCCCGCCTCAGGCGAGCCGGGCTGCGCGCCTCGCCCAGCGTAGGCTGGTGACGTGACCGTGATCCCCCAGGGCCGCAAGTTGCTGCGCCTAGAAGTGCGCAATGCAGAGACTCCGATCGAGAAGAAGCCGGAGTGGATCAAGACGCGCGCGCGAATGGGTCCGGAATACCAAGCCCTGCATGCACTCGTGAAGAGCGAAGGTCTTCACACGGTGTGCCAGGAGGCCGGTTGCCCGAACATCTTCGAGTGCTGGGAGGATCGCGAGGCGACGTTCCTCATCGGCGGAGACCAGTGCACCCGACGATGCGACTTCTGTCAGATCGAGACGGGCAAGCCCGACCCGCTCGACCGCGATGAGCCGCGCCGGGTCGCCGAGAGCATCCAGGCGATGCAACTCCGGTACGCCACGATCACGGGCGTGTGTCGCGACGACCTCGAGGACGAGGGGTCGTGGCTGTACGCCGAGACGATCCGTCAGATCCACCGGCTGAACCCGGGCATCGGCGTGGAGATGCTGGCTCCCGACTTCTCCGCGAACTCCGCCTTCCTGGCCGAGATCTTCGGTTCGCTGCCGGAGGTGTTCGCACACAACATCGAGACGGTGCCGCGCATCTTCCGCCGGATCCGTCCCGGCTTCCGGTACGAGCGGTCGCTGGGGGTGTTGCAGTCCGCGCGCAACTTCGGCCTGGTGACGAAGTCCAACCTCATCTTGGGCATGGGCGAGCAGCGCCACGAGATCAGCGACGCCCTCGCCGATCTGCGTGGGGTAGGGACAGAGCTGTTGACGATCACGCAGTACCTTCGTCCTTCCCTGCGTCACCACCCCGTCGAGCGATGGGTCAAGCCGGAGGAGTTCGTGGAGCTGCGCGACGAGGCGCTCGCTCTGGGTTTCGCCGGAGTCATGAGCGGACCCTTGGTCCGCTCCTCGTACCGTGCCGGACGCCTCTATCAGCAGGCGCTAGAGTCGCGACGATACGAGACCGCCGACAACCCACAGTCGTAAGGCACCACACGATGGCCAAGACCGACAAGCCAGCCAAGCAGGGGCGCTTCCGGCAACTCGCCGCGGCTTACTCCATGACCAAGGAGTACGACCGGCGCATCGGAGTGATCCTGCTCAGTGTCTTCCTTGTCGTGGTCGCGATCTTCATCGGACTCGGATTCGTGCTCGGTCACCCAATTCTCGTGGGCATCTTCGGGGTGACATTTGGCGTCCTAGTGGCCCTGATCGTGTTCGGGCGACGCGCCGAGCGCGCTGCGTACGGCCAGGTGGAGGGCCGCCCCGGTGCCGCCGGCGCCGCCCTCGGAATGCTCCGCCGCGGCTGGACCGTCCAACAGGCCGTGGCGTTCACCAAGAACCAGGACATCGTGCATCGAGTGGTGGGCCGCCCTGGAATCGTGCTCATCGGTGAGGGGAACCCGGCGCGGGTACGAAACCTGCTCGGTGTGGAGAAGAGGAAGCACGCGCGGTTCGCCGGCGAGGCACCGATCTACGACATCATCGCTGGGGACGACACCGAGGACAGTGTGGAGGTCAAGAAACTCGCGCGCCACATCATGAAGCTGCCGAAAAACCTGTCGCCCGGCGACGTCACCGAGGTGATGCAGCGGCTGAAGGCGCTCGATGCCTCCCGGCCCGCCGCGCCCTTGCCACGCGGCCCGCTGCCGCAGAGCGCCAAAGCCGCCCGCCAGATGATGCGCGGCAAGTTCAACACCCCCCGCTAATTCGCCGAGACGCCAACTCTTCGGCAGGACACGCCGTGTTTGGCGTCACAGTTGGCGTCTCGGCCTGAGCGGCGGGACGCTCCGGACACCCTTGTCGTTTCGCCCAGGTACGAGTAGGGCACTCGAAATCGCCACCCAGGGGTTACGAACACGTACCTCGGCAACCAGCTGGTGGTGTGCAAGGCGTACTCACCACACCAGGGCCGAGCCGAGATGCCAGTTGGGCCTCGACACGCCGACAAAACTGCCGAAAAGTTGGCGTCTCGGCAGAGGTCGTCGCGGTGCCGGCGGCGCGGAGGTCAGCGTTTGACTGTGACGGTGCCGACGGCGAGATCGTGCAGCCCCCGCTGATCCTGGTTGTAGATCACCGGTGGGATGACCAGGCACACCAACACCGACCGGACCAGCGGCCGCCATAACCCCAAGGGTTCGGGAGACAGGCGTACGACACGTATCGATGCCAGCAGCTGACCTGCCGACGAACCAAGCAGTGCAGTGAGCACCCACTTCTCGGCCGCAAAGACCGCGAGTGGCGCCCAGCCCGCCGAGCCCTCTCCTGTCCAGATGGCAGAGTCGACGAACGCACCGACCGCCAGCATCGACAAGATCCAGTCGATCGCCAGCGCCAGCACGCGGTGCCCCCAGCCTGCGACCGATCCGCGACCAGACTCTGGCAGCCCGAGTCGCTCACCCGGCCAGCGCTGATCCCTGGGGCGCGAGGGATCGAGCGGCACTGCCTGGGAGTCGTCGGTTTCGCCGGACACGTGCGCAACGCTAGCCAGCCGGGGCGTCCGCTGGTCCGGCGGCTTACCCGTAACACCTGTGAAACAGGGCAGTCACCGACGAGAAACCCGCTCCGCCTAAGGTCGAGCCTACGGTGCCAGCACGGGCACCGTAGTCAGGCTCTGGCAGACCAGCCGGCGCGCGCACTAGGCCGCGCAGCCAAGGAGGACGAATGTTCGCGAACGCCGACGAACTGCTGAAGTACGTCCAGGACGAGGGGGTCGAGTTCATCGACGTTCGGTTCTGCGACCTGCCAGGAGTGATGCAGCACTTCACCGTGCCCATCTCCTCGTTCGGGCCGGCCGTCTTCGAGGACGGCCTGATGTTCGACGGGTCGTCGATCCGTGGGTTCCAGGCGATCCACGAGTCGGACATGGCGCTGTTTCCGGACCCCACGACCG
>JBDUDR010000158.1:0-6002 GCA_040002845.1 Nocardioidaceae bacterium | reverse complement strand
TGCTGGTCTTGGTGCTGGTCTGCTCCGTCACTGGAAATCGGTCCTTTCGTCAGGCGTGCATGATTCTCCAAAGGATTAGACTGCTGCCGCACCCGGATCGTCACGCACCGATCGCAGTTCTTCTACCCTGCGACGAAGCTACGGCAAGGCCACGTTGCCGGTCCTCACCTCACCGCTAGACTCGTGGGGCCGTAGCAGGGTGGACGGCGACTGCCGAAGGAGAACACCAGCGGTGCAGGACGGGTCAATGTCGGCAGAGTTGGTTTCGGTCAGACACCGATCAGATGATGTGCTGGCTCGTCGTGCCGCGCTCGGCGATCGGGCGTCTTTCGCGGAGATCTTCGGCCGACACGCTTCGGCTCTTTATCGCTATGCAGTACGCATGCTCGATGGAGACCATCAAGCCGCCGAGGATGCCGTCCAGGAGACGATGACCAAGGCATGGCTCAACCTGGACCGCTTTCGAGGTGACGCCGGTCTGCGGACTTGGCTCTTTCGCCTCTTGGTCAACCAGTGCAGCGACATCCGCCGTCGTCGGCGGCCCATCGCCGTCGACGACGGCCTGTTGTCAGTCCTTGCAGCCGACACGGCGCCAGAGCCCGCTGAAGCCGCGACGGTCGTGGAACTGCGAGAAGCGCTTGACCTGGCACTTCTCGAACTTCCTTGGAGGCAGCGAGCCGCCTGGCTGCTTCGGGAAATCGAAGAGCTCACGTACGCCGAGATCGCTGAGATCCTCGGGACCAGTGTCACCGTGGTTCGTGGCCAGCTGCACCGAGCGCGGGCTACTCTGGCAATCAGGATGGCTCAATGGCGATGAACTCTGACGACCTCGCCGCGGCCTCTCGGGAGGCCGCGAACGAGGCAATTCTCCACACCGTCGCCACGGAGCTTCGGGGGCACACGGACGACAGGTGGGTGGCGATCTCAGATGACGTGCTGTCCCGGGTCATGTGCATCAGCCGGCCGTCGCACCCTGTTCGAGCGCAGGCCCCAAGGGGGGGTTACTTCCACGTCAGCGAACAGGTGCTGGTGGCGTCGCTCCAACACGCGCTTGACGAGGTCCCACACTGCGAAGTAACACATATCCAGATCCAGGCTGACGGCGAAACCTATACCGGCGTCACGATCATTGTTACTGCCCAGTATCGCGTTCCCCTCATCTCCTTGGCGGACCAGATCCGTGGCCTCGCCAGCGGCCGGCTGACTGACATTCTCGGCCCTGTCACCCCCGAAGTCACCGTGTCTGCAATGCATGTGCACATAGAGGACGTGACGCCCGGCGACCCCAAACGCGCCTGACGTCCAAGCAGGATGGCGCCATGACTGACATGACCTACCGCCAGCTGGGGGCCTCGGGGTTGACGGTCAGCACGGTCGGACTCGGCTGCAACGCTTTCGGGTCCCGCATCGACGGCGAGCGCGCCACCGCTGTCGTGCGCGCGGGCTTGGAGGCAGGAATCACCCTGTTCGATACCTCTGATACATATGGGGGTAAACCCGGCGAAAGCGAACAACTGCTCGGACAGGCGCTGGGGTCAGCCCGGGACGGCGTCGTCGTTGCAACGAAGTTCGGCATGGACATGCGGGGTGCCAACGGACCTGACTGGGGCGTTCGAGGCTCACGTCGGTACGTACGCAAGGCGGTCGACGCCAGCCTGCGCCGGCTCGGCACGGACTGGATCGACCTCTACCAGCTGCACGCACCCGATCCGGTCACGCCCATCGAAGAGACGTTGGCGGCCCTCAACGAGCTCGTAGTCGCGGGGAAGGTCCGGTATATCGGTAGCTCCAATTTCACCGCCTGGCAGGTGGTCGATGCCGACTGGGCGGCGTCCAGCGCGGGCACCGAGCGCTTCATCAGCGCCCAGAACAAGTACTCGCTGTACGACAGGTCGGTCGAATATGAGCTGGTTCCCGCGTGTGAGCACATCGGGGTGGGGCTGTTGCCGTTCTTCCCACTGGAGTATGGCCTGCTCACCGGAAAGTACAAGCGCGGCGAGCCCGCGCCCAGCGGGACCAGGCTGGCGCAGCAGACCCGGCGGCTCGACACCGCGGACTTCGACCGCATCGAGGCGATCGAGAGCTTCGCGGCAGCGCGCGGCTTGTCCATGTTGGAGGTCGCGATCGGGGGGCTGGCCGCCCAACCGGCGGTTGGTTCGGTCATTGCGGGAGCCACCCGCCCGGAGCAGGTGACGGCGAACGCAGCGGCCGGTCGGTGGCATCCGACGGAGGACGACCTGGAGGCGCTGAGCGCCATCTCCCGAACGGCATTGTGACCCGTGTCGGAGGCGAGAGCGTTCATCGCCGGGCTCCCCAAGGCCGAGCTCCACGTACACCTGGTCGGGTCGGCGTCGGTTGACACGGTCCTGCAGCTCGCACGCAAGCATCCCGAAGGGGGAGTTCCCACCGAGCAGGGGGAGCTGGAGAGGTTCTACCAGTTCCACGACTTCGCGCATTTCATCGCGGTTTACATTGCGGTCAACGGGTTGGTGCGCACCGCGGACGACGTCGAAGCGTTGACGTTCGGCGTCGCCGGGGACCTGGCGGCTCAGCAGGTTCGCTATGCAGAGGTGACGGTCACGCCGGACTCACACCTGCTGCTGGGGATCGAGCCCGACGGCCTGGCTGCCGCGCTCAACTCTGCTCGCAAGCGCGCCCGCGATGTCCTCGGCATCGAGCTGGCCTGGATCTTCGACATCCCGGGGGAGCTGGGGATCACGTCAGGGGAGCGCACGATCAATTGGGTCGAGCGGTTCGCGCCTGCCGGCTCCGTCGGTTTCGGTCTCGGAGGGCCGGAGGTCGGCGTCCCCCGCGCGCAGTTCGCCGAGGTCTTCGCCCGCGCTCGGGCGCTCGGGCTGGCCAGCGTTCCCCATGCCGGGGAGATCACCGGTCCCGAGACGATCTGGGAGTCGATCCGCGAGCTCGGAGCACAGCGGATCGGGCACGGGATCTCTGCCATCCGCGATCCCGTGCTGATGGCGTACCTGGTTGACCACGGCATCGCTCTCGACGTAGGTCCCACCTCAAACGTCTGCACTCGAGCGGTTGCGGACCTCGCTTCACATCCGTTGCCCGATCTGATCCGCGCGGGAGTCATCGTGACGGTGAACTCGGATGATCCCGGGATGTTCTCGACGTCACTGAACCGCGAGTACATGCTGGTGCACCAGTCGATGGGGCTGTCGTTGGATGACCTCACCGAGGTTGCGCGGGCCGCCGTACGCGTGTCCTTCTGCTCCGCCGATCTGCGTCAGCGGCTGCTTGCTGAGATAGACGCCTACGCCGGGCCTGGCTGATCCCCGAGATCAAGGAGGTAGTGGCGGATGGCCTCGCCACGGTCGTCGATGGTGGTGCGACCCGACGGCGTCCAACCGGTCCGTTCGTAGAGCCGCTGCGCTCCTACGTTGCTCTCGTGCGTCCATAGTTGTGCACGCACATACCCCCGGTGGCGACCTTCGCCGAGCACGTCTGCCAGCACGATCTCGCCGAGGTGTTGCCCCCAGCGCTCAGGAAGCACCGCGACGGTTGACACGTGCATCAGACCGGGAACTGGCTCGGTGCCCCGACCGTCGTCCTCGATGGCGTCCATGGCTAAGGCCACGGCCACCACCTCTTCCCGATCAGTTGCCACCACCCCGAAGGCCCCAGTGGCCAACCGCCGGGCAACAAGGTCATCCTGTTCGGCGACCGGACCCGGTGGGATGCCGAGGGCAGCGAGCCGCGCCTGGTTTGCCGACAGCCAGACGGCCTCGGCCTCGGCAGCCAGCTCGGGTGTCAGGGACTCAGTCACTGCCGTCGCCTCCAACCGCATCCGCGATCACGTGCCCTCCTGCCCCCGATCCGACACTTATTTCGCGCGATCCGACACTTATGCCCCAGCAGGGCCTCCAGCTTTGGGCCGGCGAGCGGGTGTGTTCGCCGTGAGCGAATGCGTCGGGCCACCCTGCGCGCACCTGGCGCCGAATGTCGGTGCCGCCTAGTAGGCAATTGTTGCATTGACCGTCATCAGCAAGGAGGGATCCTCCCATGCGTTGGGCCGAAATGGAGCAGCGGCAACCCCGGCTGGCCGCACTGGGGCAGCGCCGCCTGATCGATCCCGGGGTCCTCCTCGTGGCAACCATCCGCGGAGACGGAACGCCTCGGCTGAGTCCGGTAGAGCCGTTCATCATGGCCGGCCACCTGTTCCTGTCAATGCTGTGGCAGTCCAGGAAGGCGGCAGATCTCGTGCGCGATCCCCGCGTCCTCGTGCACAGCATTGTCACCAGCCGCGACGGCCGCCGAGTCTGTACGTCGTGGCACGTCGGCCACCAGTGTGGGGAGCCCCGAGCCGCGGCAGGAGCTGCTGGTGCCCGACTGAGCACTCGACAGCGGGGGAGTGGGTCGATGCCGAGCATCAGGCGGGAAAATCCTTCGACACTCCCTTGAGTCACTGCTTCACTTCGCCCATGGACCACGGGCAGCCAGGCAGCAAGGGGCCCACGACGTATTCGGATCTCAATGAGGTTCTCCGCGATCTTTTGGCAGAAATCACCAAAATCCTTGGCAGGAACTTATGTGGGGCATATCTGCAAGGCTCCTTCGCGGTGGGCGACGCCGATGTCCACAGCGATGTCGACTTCCTGGTCGTCACGTACGACGAGGTCAACGCGACACAGGAGCTCAAGCTTCGAGCAATGCATGAGCGGTTCCCGGACCGGGATGTTTACTGGGCGAAGCACCTGGAGGGCTCCTACGTCCCCGGCCAGTCACTACGGCGGATCGATCCAGCACACACGGCTTGGCTCTATGTCGACAACGGCAGCAAGGTGATGGAACGGTCGGCTCACGACAACACAGCCGTTGTACGGTGGTCGATGCGCGAGCATGGGATCGTGCTCTCCGGGCCGGATCCCCGGGATCTCATCGATCCCGTGACCGCGACCGACCTGTGCCGTGAGATCTTCGGGCGGATCGACGCATTCATGCCGGAGCTGGTGACCTGGTCGGGCGGGTTGGACAACGCGTGGACCCAGCCATATGTCGTGGGATCCCACTGCCGGATGCTCCATGCGCTGGAGGTCGGCCGGGTCACGTCCAAGCGGGAGGCGTTGCTGTGGGCTAAGGAAACACTGGATGTCGAGTGGTCTGACCTGATCCAGGGTGCCCTCGACGACCGGCCAGAACCGTGGTTGCGGGTGCACCGACCAGCCCGACCCGGAACCGTCGACAGGACTTGGGCCTTCATCGAATACGCACAAGCTGTAGCGGCCCGCCAGCGGGACAGGTTCAAGGGCGTCTTGGCATCGTGATCCGAGAACCGTGTCATGATCATCTGCTCGACGTGAGATCCAGGGATGGCAGCCTCGTATGTCCGACATGAAGGCGGAACTCCACGGCAGTCTGCAGGCCAGCAGGGCAGGACTGCTGTCCAAGCTTGAGGGCTTGAGCGAGTACGACCTGCGCAGGCCGATGACCCCGACCGGCACGAATCTGCTCGGACTGGTCAAGCACCTGGCCGGGCTGGAATACGGCTACTTAGGCGAGTCGCTCAACCGCCCGGCGCCGGAGACGATGTCGTGGGTCGAGGACGGCTCGATCTGGGAGGGCGCCGACATGTGGGCGACTGCCAACGAGACCAGCGAGTACCTCATTGGTCTTTACCAGCGCGCCTGCGCGCACGCAGACCAGAGCATCGCTGAGCTCGACCTGCTCACCCCTGGACGGGTGGCCCACTGGGCTGAGGGTCGGCGCGACACCACCCTCGGTGCCTTACTCATCCGGATGGTCGCCGAAACTGCCCGCCACGCGGGCCATGCGGATATCGTCCGAGAGCTGATCGACGGGCGTGCGGGTCCTGACCATGATGCACTCGACGAGACTGACTGGCAGACGTACGTGGCGAGGATCCGGGCCGCGGCCGACTCATTTGCAGCAGGCTCCGGCACGAGCGAATAGCCGGTCGGACGTCGTACGCGCCGCTAGCTAAGGACCGCACCAGGCCTGAGCTGGTCGGGGTGCCGCCC
>JBDUDR010000157.1:0-6042 GCA_040002845.1 Nocardioidaceae bacterium | reverse complement strand
AGGTAGACCAAAGGGGCCATCCCTCCGATTCCGGATGACCCCTGTGGTCTAGTTGGTCTAGATGATGTGGCCTAGCTGATGTGGCCTAGCTGATGTGGCCTAGCTGATGTGGCCTAGCTGGTGTGGCCGGACTGGCCGGCCGCGTGATCGGTGCTACTCCGGTGGTGGCTGTGACCACCAGCTGGGTGACTCCGGTTGGTTCGGTTCTTCCTCGTCCTTAGATTCCGTCTGGTCGGCGGTCTCCGGCTGCGGTTCGGCCTGCTCTTCGGCCCGCTGGCCCGCCTCCGAATCGGCTGACGCATCGTCGATGCCAGCCGGGGGCGTCCACTGCTGGGTCGCCCCCAGGTCGGTGTGCTGCCCGGTCGCGCTCCACTCCTGCCCGGCCTCGGCCGGAGCCGCTGGCTGCTGCTCGGACGGCTGACCCCATTGCTGCGGCGCGGCCGGAGCCGCTTGCTGCTCCTCGGCCGGCTCGGCCCACTGCGGCGGTTCCGCGTGCTGCCCCCATTGCGGCTGTTCGCCGGGTTGACCCCATTGCGGTTGCGCGGCGGGCTGTGCCCACTGCGGCTGTTCGCCAGGCTGACCCCATTGCGGCTGCGCTGCTGGCTGTGCCCACTGCTGCTGCTCGGCAGGCGGAGCCCACGATTGGCCCGGACCGGGGGGTTGTTGACCCGCCCAGGCTGGAGGGACCGCCCCTGGTGCCTGACCCGGCGCATACTGATTCGGGTCATAGGCCGACCAGCCCGCCGGCTGAGCGGCGCCGGTCTTGACGGGGGCCGGCAGCGCCGACAAGACGGTGAAGGTGAAAAACCCGGCGAGCCCGGCCAGCGTCAGGTACGCGAGTTGGACGATCGAGCCGGTCACCTTTCCTTGCCCCAGTGCACCGCCCACGAAGAAGTCGATGTTCTTGGCCGTCAGTGCCGCGATCCAGGTGATGACTCCGAGCAGGACCATGACTCCCAGCAGTGCTAGCGCCGCGATCGTGATGTTTCGGGCGGCCTTCGTGACGTCGCCGAGGTGGGTCACCAACACGACGGCCAACACGACGAGGCCGACCAGGACGGGGCTCACGAAACTGCCCTGTTCCAGCGCCGACATGGTCGAGAACGTCTCTTTGCCCAGCGGCCCCGACTCGGACTTGAAGAGCAGGGCGAAATAGTTCACCACGAGAACAGCGACGACGCCCAGCAGGCCGAATGCCACGATCTCGCGGATCTTCTTGGTGGCTTCCGTGACCACTTCGATCTCCTTGAGGGTGTGCGGATTCTGGTGGGCAGCCTGCCACACGACCAGGTCGCGAGGGGAGGCGCCTGGATGTTACGGCTGCTGGGTCACACTGTGCGCATGCAGATCACGGCGCTGTCCGGCGGCATCGGCGGGGCACGGTTCGTACGCGGACTGCTGCACCACCTCGAGCGCGCCGGGCCACCGGACGAAAGGCCCGAAGTAACAGTTATCGGGAACACCGCCGACGACATCTGGCTGTTCGGGCTGAAGGTGTGTCCCGATCTGGACACGCTGATGTACACCCTCGGCGGTGGCATCGACGAACAACGCGGATGGGGGCGCTCCGACGAGGGTTGGCGGGCCAAGCACGAACTGGCGGCGTATGGCGTGCAGCCCGACTGGTTCGGTCTCGGCGACCGGGACCTCGCGACCCACGTCGTCCGCACCCAGATGCTCGGTGCCGGCTACACGTTGTCCCAGGTCACCGAGGCGCTCTGCGCACGCTGGCTGCCCGGCGTACGGCTGCTCCCGATGTCCGACGACAGGGTGGAGACGCACGTCGTCATCGATGATCCGGCGGCTCCGTCCGGGCAGCGGGCGGTGCACTTCCAGGAGTACTGGGTGCGCCTGCACGCGAGCGTGCCGGCGCGGGCCGTGATCGCCGTCGGAGCCCCGGACTCATCGCCCGCGCCTGGCGTGATCGAGACCCTGGGGGTGGCGGACCTGATCGTGCTGCCGCCGTCCAACCCGGTCGTTTCGATAGGCACGATCCTCCAGGTCCCCGGCGTGCGCAGGGCGATCGGGCGAGCGACCGCCCCGGTGGTGGGGGTGTCACCCATCGTCGCCGGGGCGCCTGTGCGGGGAATGGCCGATGCCATGCTCGCGGCCATCGGTGTCGAGACCACCGCCGGGGCGGTGGCGCTGCACTACGGGTCGCGCGCGGACGGTGGGATCCTCGATGGCTGGTTGGTCGACGAGTCCGATGCCGCGACAGTCGCCGAAGTGGAGGCTGCCGGCATCCGGTGCCTGGCAGTCCCGCTGCTGATGCGCGACCTCGAGGCCACTGCGGCGATGGCGGCCGAGGTGTTCGACCTGGCCCGGGCGGTCGGCGGGTGAACGCAAGGATCGACATCGAGGCGGTGGACGGGATCCGTGAGATCCGCCCAGGTGACAACCTCGGCCAGGTCCTCGCCGCCGGCATCGACGACTTGCGCGACGGCGACGTCGTGGTCGTGACGAGCAAGGTGGTGAGCAAGGCGGCAGGTCTGGTGTCGCGCATGGACCGGGCGCGTGCGATCCAAGCCGAGACGGCGACCGTGGTAGCCCGGCGCGGCCAGACCACGATCGCACGCACTCGCCACGGGTTCGTCCTCGCAGCAGCGGGAGTTGACGCCTCGAACGTCCAGGTCGGATGGGTGGTCTGGTTGCCCGACGACCCGGATGTCGCCGCCCGCTCGCTCCGCCAGGCTTTCTTGCGCCGGTCGGGGGTGAACGTCGGCGTGGTCGTGACCGACACCGCCGGCCGGGCCTGGCGGCTCGGTCAGACCGACATCGCGGTCGGCTGTGCTGGGCTGCGCGCGCTGCTCACACTGGCCGGGAAGGTCGACCGGTTCGGCAATCTGCTTTCAGTCACGGCTCCAGCCATCGCTGACGAGATCGCCGCAGCCGCCGAGCTGGTCTCGACGAAGCTGGCCGGCCGTCCGGTTGCGGTCGTACGAGGGTTGAGTCACCACGTCCTCGCCGCCGGAGTGCATGGGCCGGGCGCCGTCGAGCTGCTGCGACCGGTGGCCGAGGACATGTTCGGACTGGGCTCTCGGGAGGCAGTCGAGGCGGCCGTGGCCGGCGACGTAGCTCCGCCGTTCGCGACCGGTGAGCTGTCGCTCGACGCCGTGATCGGCCGCTGCCGGGACGCTTGCGCAAATCTCACTGGGCTCACCTGTCAGGTCGCGGGACATCGCCTTAAGCTGACAGCCCCGGACGGTTCGACCCAGTGGCGCGCCGCAGAGCGAGTCAGGATCTTGGCCTGGGGTCACGGCTGGCGCACCGAAACCAGGGCCTGGTCCGAGTCGGCTGTCGTGGTCATGTTTGCCCGCGCGATTCCGTAGACTCGGGCTCCGCCTGCACCCATGATCAGGAAGCCTTCCCGTTGAGCAAGTCCAGCAACCGCAGCCGCAAGGACAGAGTCGAGCAGATCCGTCGCGAAGCCAAGGCAGCCGAGCGCCGACGTACCCTCCTGGTGGTGCTGGCCTGCGGCGTGGTGGCCGCACTGATCGTCGGCACCGCAGCGGTGTCCTACATCAGCAGACATCACAACGCCACCCAGTACCTCGACACATCACTGGCCGACATCGGCGCCTCGTCAGCAGGTGCGGGATGTTCACCGATAGCCACTCACGACGCGAACGGCAACCAGCAGCACCAGACCGAGGGCACCCCGATCTCCTACGACCAAGCTCCACCGGAGTACGGCCCGCACTGGCCGACCCCGGCCATCTGGACCCGGCACTTCTACACGGCGGACGAGCGTCCCCCGCTGGAGCAGCTGGTGCACAACCTCGAGCACGGCTACACCATCGTCTGGTACGACGACGACATCGCAGGCGACTCTGACGCGGTGTCCCAGCTGCAGGGAATCGCTGCCAAGTTCGACGGAACCGACCCCAATGACCCGAGCACTTACAAGCTCATCGTGGCTCCCTACACCAGCGATGACCCAGGCAGCTTCCCGGCCGACAAGGACATCGCCTTGACCCACTGGGCCGCCGACTGGTCGAGCGGCCAGCCCCTGGACCAGCAGGGCATCTCGGAGTACTGCTCGAAGGTCAGCGGCCCGGTGGTTCAGCAGTTCGTCAGCGACTACCCGTTCACTGCGTCACCGGAGCCCAATGCCCAGTGAGTGGCTCGGGCTCATACGTCCGTACTGAACCGAACGGCTCCGTCGCCGAGTGTCGCACCACACCACACCCGGACCCCGTTCGCCAGCTCACAGGCCTCCCCGATGGTCGCTCCGTCGCCGATGACCGCATCGTGGACGTGAGTCCCTGCCCCCACCCGCGCTGCCGGTCCGACGACGGAGTCGACGATGCTGGCGCCCTTCCCGATGGTGGCCGAATCCATCACGACCGAGCCTTGCACGACCGCTTCAGCCTCGATCTCGGCTCCCCTGCCGATCGTCGACCCGCGGCTGATCGACGCCGATGGCGCGACCACCGCCCCGGGGAGTATGCGGCTCTCGGCCGGTGGCTGGTCGTACGCGGGTGACTGGGCGATCCCGCGTACCAGATCGCAGGAGGCCTGTACGAGGCTCTTGGGCGTACCCAGATCGAGCCAGTACGCGGACTCGGTGTACGCCATCACACGGCGCCCCTTGGCGAGGAGCCCCGGGAAAGTCTCTCGTTCGATCGACACAGAGCGCCCGATGGGGATCTCATCGATGACCGACCGGTTGAGGACATAGCAGCCAGCGTTGATCTGGCTGCCCAGCGCGTCGGGCGACTTCTCCAGAAAGGCAGTGACCAGGCCCGTGGCATCAGTGGGAACACGGCCAAAGGGGCGCGGATCCTCGGCCTCCACCAGATGCAGAGTGACATCGGCGCTGCAGGCGCGGTGCCGGGCAAGCTGCGCCGTGAGGTCATGCCCCGAGAGGATGTCTCCGTTGAGGGCAACCACCGGGTCTGCGCGGCGGCCGCGGAGCAGGCTTGCGACGTTGCGGATCGCCCCTGCCGTACCGAGCGGCTCCTCCTCGATGCCGTAGACGAGCTCGACGCCGAGCTCCTGGCCGGAACCAAACGTCTGTTCGAACTCAGATGCGCGATAGGAGGTGGCCAGCACCACTCGATCGATGCCCGCTGCAGCCAGCTTGGTGATCTGGTGGGCCAGGAACGGAACCCCTGCGACCGGGAGGAGATGCTTGGGATGGTGGACAGTCAGTGGACGTAGCCGAGTACCGGGTCCACCCACGACCAGCACCGCTTCCACCCGCCGACCGTATCGTGTGCCCATGGCGACGATGACGATTCCCGGGCTGCTGTCGGTCCGGTTCGCCAGCGACCCCGCTCAGCCGCTCGTGACGTTCTACGACGACGACACCGGGGAGCGGGTGGAGCTGTCCGTCACGTCCTTCGGCAATTGGGTCGCCAAGACTGGGAACCTGCTACGGGACGGATTGGGCGCGGAGCCTGGCGCACGGCTGGCGTTGGCGCTACCGACCCACTGGCTCGGCCCGGTCTGGCTCTGTGCCGCCTGGGCTTGCGGGCTCGAGGTCGTGCTGAATCCAGTCGGACGCAGGCCCCGCCGTCTTGCGTACGCCGTGAGCGGACCGGAAGCCCTCGATCAGCTCGCGGAGTTGGCCAGCGAGCAGGCGGTGGCCGTCTCGCTGCGACCGCTCGGTGGCAGGTTCACCGAGCCCCTGCCTACCGGCGTGCTCGACTACGCGGTTGAGGTCCCGGCTTATGGCGACTCCTTCGGCGACCCGGCCGCGGAGCCTTCCTCGCCCGCGCTGCTGGCCGGCGATCTCGCGTGCGACCAGGCGGGGCTCGTGGAGAAGGCACTGGCGACCGCTGGCGATCTCGGGCTCGAACCGGGCAGTCGGCTGCTGACCGACCACAACCCGGCGTCAACCGACGGTCTCTTCCTCGCATGGTTGGCCCCGCTGGTCGCCGGCGCGTCGGTGGTGCTCGTACGCAACCCGGATCCCGTGCGGTTGGCGTCTCGGAGCCGGCAAGAACGTGTGTCAGTAACCGCCCTCAGCGGCTGACGCCGCCCCGCGCGATCCGACACTTATTCCGCGCGATCCGACACTTGTTCCTCGCGATCCGA
>JBDUDR010000156.1:0-6057 GCA_040002845.1 Nocardioidaceae bacterium | reverse complement strand
TCGACCGGATGGACATCGAGCGCGAACGCGGCATCACCATCAAGAGCCAGGCCGTCCGGATGCCGTGGACGGTCACTGAGGGCGAGAACAGCGGCCACACCTTCGTACTCAATATGATCGACACGCCCGGTCACGTGGACTTCACTTACGAGGTGTCGCGGTCGCTGGAGGCCTGCGAGGGCGCGGTGCTTCTCGTGGACGCCGCCCAGGGCATCGAGGCGCAGACCTTGGCGAACCTCTACCTCGCCCTCGAGGCGGACATGCATGTCATCCCCGTGCTCAACAAGATCGACCTGCCCAGCGCGCAACCGGACAAGTACGCGACGGAGCTTGCCCACATCATCGGGTGCGAGGTCGACGATGTCCTGCACGTTTCCGCCAAGACCGGCGACGGAGTAGCTGAACTCCTCAACGAGATCGTCTCGCAGACCCCGCCCCCGCAGGGGCGGGCGGACGCCCCCGCGCGGGCGCTGATCTTCGACTCCGTGTACGACACGTACCGCGGCGTCGTGACCTACGTGCGAGTCGTCGACGGCAAGCTCACTCACCGCGACCGGATCAAGATGATGTCGACCGGCGCCGTGCACGAGATGCTCGAGGTCGGGGTGATCTCGCCCGAGCCGACCAAGACGACCGAGATCAGCGTGGGCGAGGTTGGTTACCTCATCACGGGCGTCAAGGAGGTACGCCAGTCCCGCGTCGGCGACACCGTGACCTCCGCTGTACATGGGGCAACGGAGGCGCTCAGCGGCTACCGACACCCCCACCCGATGGTGTACGCCGGGCTGTACCCGCTCGACGGGGACGACTACCCGAACGTGCGTGACGCCCTCGACAAGCTGCAGCTCAACGACGCGGCCCTGTTCTATGAGCCGGAGACATCCACAGCGCTGGGCTTTGGGTTCCGGTGCGGGTTCCTCGGCCTGCTGCACATGGAGATCGTGCGCGAGCGGCTGGAGCGCGAGTCCAATCTCGATCTCATCTCCACCGCGCCCAACGTCGTCTACCGCGTCGTCATGGAAGACGCCACCGAGCACACCGTGACCAACCCGAGCGAATACCCCGCCGGCAAGGTGTCCGAGGTTTTTGAGCCGGTCGTGCGAGCGACGATCCTCAGCCCGAGCGATTTCATCGGGGCCATCATGGACCTGTGCCAGACCCGCCGCGGAGCGCTTCTCGGCATGGACTATCTGTCCGAGGACCGCGTCGAGCTGCGCTACCAACTGCCACTGGCCGAGATCGTCTTCGACTTCTTCGACCAGCTCAAATCTCGTACCAAGGGGTACGCGTCGCTCGACTACGAACCCATCGGCGAGCAGCGCGCTGACCTGGTGAAGGTCGATGTCTTGTTGCACGGTGAACCGGTCGACGCTTTCAGCGCGATCGTGCACAAGGACGCGGCGTACTCCTATGGCGTTGCGCTGGTGGAGAGGCTGAAGGACCTGATCCCGCGACAACAGTTCGAGGTGCCGATCCAGGCTGCCATCGGGTCGCGGGTCATCGCCCGCGAGACGATCCGGGCCATGCGCAAGGACGTCCTGGCCAAGTGTTACGGCGGTGACATCACCCGCAAGCGCAAGCTGCTGGAGAAGCAGAAAGAGGGCAAGAAGCGGATGAAGATGGTTGGGCGTGTCGAGGTGCCTCAAGAGGCGTTCATCGCTGCGCTCAACACGGCGGACTCCGGGGAGAGGTCCAAGAAGTAACCCGTCAATGCTTCGACCGGCGTAATGGGAGTGGAAACCGGAGACAGGCATGCCGGTTAGAGCCGGCACGCGGTGTTCGACTGGCTCCGGGTCCCTGCGATCGGGGACCATTGCCCCATGACCACTGCTCGCCTGCTGTCCGTCAATGTGGCCACCCCCGTCGCGGCCCACTGGGCAGGCGACCTCGGTCGCACCGCCATCCACAAGAAGCCGGTCGTCGGCCCGGTCCGCGCCGAGCCGATGGGACTCCAGGGTGACCAGGTCGCCGACACAAGGCACCACGGTGGAGTCGACCAGGCGGTCTACGCCTTTGCGCGGGAGGATCTCGATCTGTGGGCCTCTCGACTCGGTGGTGACATCCCCAACGGCGGCTTTGGCGAAAACCTGACGACGGAGGGGATCGACCTCAATGAGGCACTGATCGGTGACCGCTGGCGGATCGGGACCGCGACCTTCGAGGTGGCGTCGGTACGCATCCCGTGCAACGTGTTCAAGGGCTGGCTGGGAGCCGGCGGCTATGACGCCAAGGCGTGGCTCAAACGGTTCACCGCTGAGGGCCGGCCCGGGCCGTACCTGCGAGTTGTTGACCCGGGTCAGGTCTCCGCTGGTGACGGCCTGGAGGTCGTGGAGAGTCCCGACCACGATGTCACGGTCGGCTTGATGTTCCGGGCGCTGACCACCGAGCGGTCCCTGCTGCCCAGGCTGCTGGCGGCCCCGGCCCTGCCCGCGGGCACGCGCCGGCAGGCTGAGCGGTATGCCGAGCAGTTCGGCGCGGTGCAGGCGGCCGTCGAGCGCACGCCTTACGGTGTCCTGCATGGGCGATCGGTTGGTCAACGACCTCGGTGACCAGGGACTCTTCTTCTCGATCTTCCTGGTCGGTCAGCGGGTCAGCCAACTACTGAACATCGCACTCGCCGAGTCCGGCCTCAGCGCCACCGAGTACGCCGTCTACTCCGCGTTGGCGGACATCGAGGAACCGGTCACGCCGACAGAGCTCGCCGATCGGCTGAGCATCAGGCCGTCCACCTTGACCGGCTATCTCACCGCGATGTCGAAACGCGGGCACCTGTCTCGGCTTGCCAACCCCGCAGACCGGCGGTCGTTCCTGGTACAGCTTTCGAGGACGGGCCGCGAGACGTGCGCGAAAGGTTCGCGGGCCGTCACAGCGGTGCATCAGCAACTGCGTTCACACCTGGGAACGGCACATGGGCAAGTCGCCGAGGCGCTGTCGCGACTCGACGAGGCGTTGCTGGTTGCACTCCAAGAACAGTGAGCCGGGTCAGCCTCCGTGTCTGAGAAACGAGAACACCGTTTCCATCGTCCCGGGAAACTCGTCACCGCGCGGCTGGATCGAGTGACCGGCTCCCTTCACCAGGAGCAGCTGCCCTCCGGGCGCCCTGTCCACCTCGTGCTGGGCCCACTCCAGCGGCGTGCACAGGTCGTGGTCGCCGACCAGGAAGAGCGTTGGCACGGGGGGCAGGTCGCGCTGCCGTGGTTCGGGCGGCGGCTTGATGGGACCCCACCAGCGGCAGACCTGGACAAAGCCGTTGCTGGTTGCGGTGTGCGTGTCGAAGGGGTAAGTCTGCGCCGGCGTGAGTTGGCTGTTGAGCCGGTCGAGGGTCGCCTCTCGGGTCGCCAGCGGCGTGTCGGGACCACCCCACGGCTCGTTCTGGTCCGCGCACAGCGCGGCCGCGTGCAAACCCTGGCTGAACTGGTCGGTGGGCACGACATCGGACGCGATCCCCTGCAACCATCCTTCGAGCTCGCGATCATTGCCTACCCGAGCCTGATGAAGCATCGCGGGAAGGAACGACAGGTCGGGCCTGATGATGCTGGTGATCGCCAGCAGGTCCAGCAACTCGGGACCGTCGCCACGGTGGCGTACGAGCCACGCCAGGTCGGCCACCGGGTCCGTCGTGCATCGCTGCTCCTTGCAGACCATCGGCAGCACGCGCCGTACTGCCCGGAAGCTCGCGAGCTGCATCGAGCCGGCGGGGGTTATGACGTGGGGCACCACGGAGTCGAGCACCAGATGGTCGACGTGGTGGGGGAACGTCATGGCGTAGTTCTCGGCGACGTACGTGCCGTAGGAGATGCCGTCGATGGCGAGCGTCCGGACTCCCAGGGCTCGACGCAGCCAGTCGAGGTCCTGCACGGTCTGTGCGGTGGAGTAGTCGCCGCGGGTGTCACCCAGGATCGAGGAGCACTCCTCGACAGCAGCCTGGGTGGGCGGGATCAGGTCGGTCTCGGCCATCTGCTGTTGCAGCCCGGGGCAGTTGAGTGCGGTGCCACCGGTGCCGCGCTGGTCGATCATCACAACCCGGTAGCGGGTGAGCACCGGTGCCATCATGCGTGCGGTCTTGGCGGCGTACGAGACACCGGGCTGTCCGGGCCCGCCGGTCAGGAACAGGAGGACCGGACGTGGGGCGGAAGGCTCATCCTGCACGGCCACGTGCAGGTCAAGACCGGGTCCAGTCGGGTCGGCATGATCGAGTGGAACCGTCAGGGTGCTGCAGGAGAAGCCGGCCTGGGCCGGCTCGCACGCGCCGCTGTCGTGCAGAGCAGGCGCGGGTCGGTGACTTGACGTCATGAGCGAACCGTCAACGACGGGCGCGGTCGCCTGGTCAGACGTGCAGCTGGCCACCAGCGCCGACACGAGGGCCAGGGCGAGGGGTGTCCCAACCATGGATCGCGCGCCTGTGACGATCGCCATGGAACCCTCCTCGTTGAGTTGAACGCTAGACCGGCCACCGCCAGAAGTAGTACGAGACCGAACTATCGTGACCGGATCGAAACCCGATCGGTATGTACCGCTCGCCGGCGATTCTCGGCTACGGTGCAGACAACCCCGCTTGCGACGACCAGGAGTCCGCGATGCCGACCCAAGCGCCCCAACGCGACGAGGACTTCAGAGTCGTCGAGGCGCGACCACCCAATGTCGGCCGCATGTTCTTGGACCGGGTCGCCGAGACCCCGGCCAGCGAGGCCTATCGCTTCCCGGCCGGCCCGGGCTGGGAGTCGGTGACCTGGCGCGAGACCGGCGACCGGGTGATCGAGATAGCCGCCGGGCTGGTTGCCCTCGGCGTGGCTCCGGAGCAGCGAGTGGCAATCGCCTCGGCGACGCGGTACGAATGGGTGCTCGCCGATCTGGCCATCATGTGCTCCGGTGCCGCGACTACGACGGTCTACCCATCGTCGATGGCGGACGATGTCGCGTTCATCATCAGCGACTCGGAAAGCGTCGTGGTCTTCGCGGAAGACGACGACCAGATCGCCAAGCTACGCGACCGGCGCGAAGAGCTGCCCAAGGTGACCAGAGTCGTCACGTTCGACGGCACCACGGATGCCGCTGACGGCTGGGTCATGAGTCTCGAGGAGCTCCAGCGGCTCGGCGCGGACCTGCTCGAGCGTGACCCGCACGTCATCGATACGCGGGTCGAGAACACCGGACCTGATGCCCTGGCGACCCTGATCTACACCTCCGGTACGACTGGTCGACCGAAAGGCGTGCGACTCCGCCACTCCGGTTGGACCTACGAAGGCACCGCCGTCCAGGCACAAGACATCCTGGATCGAGATGACCTGCAGTACCTATGGCTGCCGATGGCCCATTCGTTCGGGAAGGTCCTGCTTGCCACCCAGTTGGGGATCGGGTTCCCGACCGTGATCGACGGCCGGGTCGACAAGATCGTGGACAACCTGGCGGTGGTGAAGCCCACCTTCATGGGGGCCGCGCCCCGCATCTTCGAGAAGGCACACGGCCGCATCGTCACGATGGCCCATGCCGAGGGCGGCGCCAAGGCGAAGATCTTCGACCAGGCATTCAAGGTCGGGATCGACGTGGCTCGCCGACGACGAGCGGGGGAGCGCGTGCCGCCGCATCTCGCGGTCCAGCATCGGTTGTTCGACAAGTTGGTGTTCGCCAAGATCCGCGAGCGGTTCGGCGGCCGCCTGCGGTTCTTCATCTCCGGGGCCGCTGCGCTCAACAGCGAGGTGGCCGAGTGGTTCGCGGCGGCCGGCATCCTGATTCTCGAGGGCTACGGGCTCACCGAGACCTCCGCCGGCTCGGTGGTCAACCGACCGACCAACTACAAGTTCGGCACTGTCGGCCTCCCCTTCCCAGGCACGGACCTCAAGATCGCCGAGGACGGCGAGGTCTTGATCAAGGGGCCTGGGGTGATGGACGGTTACCACCACCTCCCGGATCAGGACCGCGAGGTCCTCACCGACGATGGCTGGTTCCGCACCGGCGACATCGGCGAGATCGACGCCGACGGGTTCCTGCGAATCACCGATCGTAAGAAGGACCTCTTCAAGACCTCCGGCGGCAAGTACGTCGCGCCCTCGATGATCG
>JBDUDR010000155.1:0-6062 GCA_040002845.1 Nocardioidaceae bacterium | reverse complement strand
CTCAATCAGCAGCAACTTGAGCAGTACGCCCAGTGGTTCGAGGCACCGGACGACGCGGAGATGTCACTGTTCGATGAACACAACATAGGCTGACGCACCACCCCACTCGAGCGAGGAGGAGGCCGTGATCATTCGCGTCTTCAGGCCGACGATCCATCCCGGTAAGGAGAGTGAGTTCGAGTCGTTCCTCCGCGAGACGGCTGTGCCGCTTGTGTCGCATCAATCAGGGATCGTCGCGCAGCACGTGGGCAAACCCCTTGCCCCGTCCTCTACGGAGTATCTGTACGTCACCGTCTGGGAGGACGTCGAGTCGATCCGGGATGAACGTCTCGGCTTGCTTTGACCGAGAACGTGTCACTGATGGCATGGGTACAGGATGGTTTCCGGGTCAGATATTGAGGTGCGCTGAGCACTCATGGAACACCTAGCCCAGGGCGTGAACAGCGCAGTCACCAGCCCACGGCACTGGGCTGGAGCGATGTCGTCCGGCTGGCCTGCAGCGAGCACCGAAAGCTGCGCTCGGCACGCGCGGGGCCCGATGGGTCTGCAGGAGATGACCTCGACGAAATACATCGTCACCGGCGACGGCCAGATCCGGTCGTGGCGCGGGGCGCGACTTCCTCGCTCACCTCTGCTGCGCCCTTGGCTTCTCGACTGCTCTCAGGGGGTCTGACAGGGTGGGGACTGCCGCGAGAGGGTTCATCGCCGCCTGTCTGAGTGCTGCGCTGGCGTCGGCGTGTACCTCGGGAAACGACCCCGCCGACGGCGATCTGGCCGCGCCCACCAGCTCGGCGGCGAGTACGACGACTGGCCAGCCAACCTCCACCGGGCCCAGCCAGACCAGCCCGCCGAACCAGTCGACGGAGCCGTCGAGCAGCCCGACCCGGACCAGCGACCCACCAGCAGGCCCGGTGCGATTCGACAAAGGTGCGGCCATGCGCACGATCCGGTTCCTGGCCGGCAAGATCGGGCCACGGGAGCCCACCACAGCGGCATACCGCCGAGCCTCGCGGTGGGCCGAGGGCCGATTGGAGTCGTCGGGGTACGACGTACGCCGCCAGGAGCTGCGCGTCCCGGCGGGAAACTCGTGGGGCATCGATGTCCCGAGCGGACTGACGTGGAACCTCGTCGCCACCGAGCCGGGCTTCGACGCCACTGAGCCGCATCTAATCGTCGGAGCTCACCTCGACACGGTCCCCCAGTCCCCTGGCGCAGAAGACAATGCCTCAGGAGTCGCAGTGCTGCTCGAGCTCGCCCGGATGGCGGAAGCGGACGAAACGCGGCTGCCGGTCATGTTCGTCGTGTTCACGGCTGAAGAGCCGCGCGGTGACGGCGACGAGCTGCATCACTTCGGATCGACTGCGATGGTGGCGCGGCTGAGCCCGGCTGAGCGGCGGGCTATGCAGGGAATGGTCGCCCTCGGTCGAGTTGGCGTCGGGACCGTTGTACCCGTCTGTACTGGTGGGCTCGAACCGCCGAGCGTCCGGAACGCCGTGATTCGCGCCGCTGAGCGCATCGACGTACCCACCATGTCCTGCCTCAACACCTCGAACGACCACTGGTCTTTCGAGAAGGCGGGCCTACCGGCGGCTCGGGTTGGCGGCACGTCGTACGCCGGCTATCACAGCCCCGGCGACGTGCCCAGCGTCATCAACCCATCGCAGCTGAGCCGGACAGGTCGAGTCATGTGGGAGTGGCTGAGCAGCTGACCGCGGTCCACCTTTCGGCAATACGGGGACTGACCCACTCCTCGGGATCGTCCTTGGTGCTGTTACTGATCCTTTAGCCCAGGCCTACATCACCTACCGCAACTCGACCGGGGCTCCGGTCGCCCAGCGGATCACCCCGCCGACGCTCCCCACCCAGCCGTCCGGAACTGGCTGGAATCCGTTTGGTTGATCAGTCGCCTCCCCCGTCACGCATGGGGGTCTCGCGAGCGCCTGGCGATGCCTTGTGTTTTGGCTGGATCTTCTTGGTGGCCTGCTCACGACTCGCGCCACTCTCGACTCGGTGCGGCCAGGTGGCAAACACCGTGCTCGTCCGGTTCCGGTCGCTGGTCGAGCAGCGCGTCAGCGGCCCAGCCAGGCAACAGCTCACCGCGGACGAACGTGACCGCCTCGTCGCGGTCGGGGTGCATCCCCGGCGGCACCAAGCTGTAGCCGGGGCTCTGCACTCCGATGTTGTGCGGCGCAGCACCAGCACGCTCCTGGGCGGCCTCGTCGTCTGCGTTGGCCTTCTGCTCGGCCCGATCCTCGCGGCCAACCATCAGACACCCTTCAAGTAGCGGTAGACCGAGAACGCGCGCGGTCGTGCGAGCTGAACGTCGCCGCGCCAGTGCGCAATGTTGCCGACCTGCCCAAGCTCGCCGCGACGGCCGCGACACTTCGGCGCACGTTGTCTCCATACCCATCATCTGCGTTGGTCGCATTGGGAGTGCGTGCTTAACCAGCTCGCGCACCCGGGTCGCACCCCTGCCTCAACCGCGCCCTGCCCAGCCTGCATCGCCACGGAATCGAGGATTAGAAGGAGACATTCTCCCTCTCATCGTGTACCGGTGATCATCGAAGGCTGACGCCCGTCTTTGCGGCTCGTCGAAGTCGATCGGCGACGCGATAGCGGCCTGTGGGGTGCGCCTGGGCGAGCTCCTCCAGGATCGCGACGACTTTGGACGCGCCTATCTGTTCACCCCATTCGAGCGGGCCGAGCGGGTAGTTCGTACCCAGCCGCATCGCCGTGTCGACGTCCGCCGGAGCCGCCTCGCCACGGTCGACCAGCGCGGCAGCCTCGTTGACCAGCATGGCCAGGATGCGCAGAGCGATCGACTCATCGGGACGCGGGGCGATGGGCTCCGGGTCTGGGTAGTCGTACCAGCCAGAGCCGCTCTTGCGCCCGTACCAGCCAGCCTCGACGAGGTCTCGCTGGGACTGGGTCGGCTCGTACCGCGGGTCCCAGCCGGTCTGCTCCCAAACCGAGATCGTCGATGCGAGGTTGACGTCGTTGCCGATCAGGTCGGCCAGCTCGAAGGGCCCCATCTTGAAGCCGACGGCTCGCATCGCGCCGTCGATGCCGCGTGGGCTGGCGAGGCCTTCCTCCACCATGCGCTGCGCCTCGCCATAGAACGGCCGGGCCACCCGGTTCACGATGAAGCCTGGGGTCGAGGCGCAGACGACGGCGGTCTTGCCCCACGCTTCAGCAGTCGCCCGTACGGTCGCGGCGACTTCGGCAGAGGTACGCGCCCCGGCCGGTACCTCGACGAGGCGCATGAGTGGTGCGGGGTTGAAGAAGTGCATGCCACACAGCCGCTCCGGACGACGTAGACCGTCGGCGATCGCGTCGATGGAAATGGTGGAGGTGTTGGTCGCCAGGATTGTCGCTTCCTCGCAGCGGCTTTCCAGCTCGGCCATCAGGGATCGCTTGACGGCGAGATCCTCGACCACCGCCTCGACGACGAACCGGGCCCCGGACAAGGCTGACATATCGCCGGAAACCACGCGATCGGTAGTTGCCACGGCTTCGTCAGGATGGAGTTTCCCCTTGTCTACAAAGCGATTCAGGCTTTTTGCGATGCTTGCCCGAGCTGACTCCGTTGCGCCGGGCCGAGTGTCATAAAGCGTCACCGGATGTCCGGCGCCGGCCGCCACCTGGGCGATCCCCGCGCCCATCGCACCTGCCCCGACAACACCGACGGGGGCGTCGCGGTCGATGGCATCCGTCACGACGGCAGTTCCTTGCAGAGCATCACGGTCACCTTGCCCGGCCCATGCGATAGGTGGCCGACCTCGGCGTACCCCCGTGCCGAGTGGAAGGCCAGCGAGGCAGGGTTCGCAGGCTGCGAGTTGACCTCGCACACGAGTCGTCCGTACGCCCTGGCCTCGTCCTCGAGCGCGTCGTACATCCGACCGGCGATCCGGCGGCGTCGATAGGACTGGCCAACCACGATCCGGTCGAGGTAGAGGAACCCGCTGACATAGCGCTGGCTGAACCAGGCGAAGTTGTCGCTGTCGTATCCACTGCCGGGGGCGAACGTGAGCACGAAGCCGACGATCTCTCCCGCCACCTCGGCGACCAGCGCATGGGCGGCTTGCTTCCGCAGCAGCGTGAGGCGCTCGTGGTCGAGCGGGCTGAGCGCGGCGACGTCTGCGGCATTGAGAGCGAGTACGGTCGAGACGTCGGAGTCGGTGATTGGCCGCAATGTCAGATCGGATTCGGTCGCCACAGACGCACTCTCACACATGCGGTCCGTGTGACACAATGACTGCACTCCCGCACACCGAGTGTCATATCCGGCCGCCTGCCGTCGTCATGGAAGGTACCTCACTCATGGACCAGCCGCCCACCCTGCTCGAGCGTCATCGCGAGATCCTGGACGGTGCTCTGCACGCCATCGCCACCCGGGAGTACTACTCGGCCTATCCGGAGTCGCCGAGCCCGCGGGTATACGGCGAAACCGCTGCTGCTGAAGGGCAGGTGGCATTCGAGGGGTGGCTCGGTTCGACGTTCCTAGTGAGCACGCCGGGTGCGGAGGGGACCGTTTCCACTGAGAAGTCGCCGTTCGGGCTGCCGCTCGACGTGGCCTACCCGCGCGTGACTGAGGCGGGCGTACCGGCGTTGCTGGAGGCGGCCGTGGCCGGTCGACGTGAATGGCGTGACGCAGAGCCTGACGGGCGGGCGGGGGTTTGTCTGGAGATCTTGGCGCGTCTGCACGGACGCGTCTTCGAGCTGGCAAACGCGGTGCAGCACACCTCGGGACAGGCTTTTGTGATGGCCTTCCAGGCCGGCGGTACGCATGCGCTGGACCGGGCTCTCGAGTCGATCGCATACTCGTACTCCGAGATGACCCGGGTGCCACCGTCAGCCGTCTGGGAAAAGCCGGGCCGGGGCGAGCCGCTCCGGATGGAGAAGACGTTCACCGTCGTGCCGCGAGGCGTGGCGCTGGTCATCGGCTGCAACACGTTCCCGACCTGGAACTCCTGGCCGGGTCTGTTCGCGTCGCTGGTGTGCGGCAACCCGGTGGTCGTGAAGCCGCATCCGGGCGCCGTGCTGCCGCTGGCGATCACCGTGCAGGTGTGCCAGGAGGTGCTCGCCGAGTGGGGCTTCGACAGTCATCTCGTGACGCTGGCAGCCGAGGACCCGGCCGACGGGCTGGCTCGGCGACTGGCCACCGACCCGGCCGTCAAGCTGATCGACTTCACCGGTTCCAACGCGTTCGGTGAGTGGCTGGAGACGAACGCGACGCAGGCGGTGGTTTTCACCGAGAAGGCCGGCGTCAACTCGGTGGTGATCGACTCGACCGACTCGTTCCGGGGCATGTGCGGCAACCTGGCCTTCTCGTTCGCGCTGTACTCCGGTCAGATGTGCACCACACCGCAGAACGTGTACGTACCCGCCGCCGGCATCGAGACCGACGACGGGCACAAGTCGTTCGACGAGGTGGTCGGGGGAGTCGGAGCGGCGATGAGCGGCCTGTTGGGTGATGACGCTCGCGCCGTCGAGATCCTCGGTGGCGTGGTCAATCAGGGCGTGCTGGAACGCGTGTCCGCGGTCGGGTCTGCCTTCGTGGAGTCTCGGGAGATCGTGCATCCGGCGTTCGCGGACGCGGTTGTGCGTACGCCTGCCTTGGTGGTCTTGGACTCGGCGGACACGTCTGTGTATGAGTCCGAATGCTTCGGGCCGGTGTCGTACTTCATCCGTACGTCGGGAACCGTTGCTTCGATCTCGCGTTTCCGCGACACCATCACGGAGCGCGGTGCGATGACTGCCGGCATCTACTCGACGGATCCGGCTGTGCTGGCCGACATGCGGGAGGCGGCTCTCGATGCTGGGGTGGCGCTGAGCGAGAACCTCACAGGCCAGGTGTACGTGAACCAGTCGGCCGCGTTCAGCGACTTCCACGGTACGGGCGCCAACCCGGCGGCGAACTCGTCCTACGTCGACGCGGCATATGTGGCTCCGCGGTTCCGCATCGTGCAATCCCGGCGCCACATCTAGCGCGCAGCGTGCGACGCCGCCACTCGTCCGGGCGCGCCGGCCGGGTCTGCGGGGCTGGCTCTGCCACAAAGTGC
>JBDUDR010000154.1:0-6261 GCA_040002845.1 Nocardioidaceae bacterium | reverse complement strand
ATCCCGGTGGAGACCGTCGACAGCCGTCACTTGGGGATGGCCACCGGGTTCGCCGTGATCAGCGCGGCCGACGTGCTGGCGAAGGGGGGCGGGGCTTCACAAGCGGCGGCGGCAGCTCGAGCGAGAGCGGCGGCCACGAGCGCCTTGTTCTACGTCGACACCCTGGAGTACCTGCGGCGCGGCGGGCGGATCGGGGCGGCCGCGGCTTTCGTCGGTTCCGCCCTGGCCGTAAAGCCGCTGCTCAGGGTGGACGACGGCCGGATCGGGCCGCTGGAGAAGGTACGCACCTCCTCGCGCGCAGTGAGTCGGTTGGAAGACCTTGCTGTCGAGGCAGCCGGTGACCATCAGGTGGATATTGCGGTGCATCACCTGGCCAGCGCCGAATGCGCCTCGACCCTGGCCAAGCGGCTCCGCAACCGGGTGCCCGGGGTGCACGATCTCTTGGTGTGCGAGGTCGGTGCGGTCATCGGCGCGCACGTCGGCCCGGGCATGCTCGGAGTCGTGGTGGCTCCCCGGCTCGATGACTAGACGCCGCCCGGGAGTTTTCCACTGACCCCGCCTGCATCGGGTTGTCCACAGGAGCAGACTCGGGCGTCGTGCGAGTGTCCTCGAGCGGCTTAACGTCGGCGCATGTTCCGCCGCCAATCACCAGTCGACGCCAGCGTCGTTGAAGCTGCCCGCCGGCGGCTCGAGGCCCTTGCGCCCGACTCACGTGACCTGTCCAGTCCCGACTCTCCTGGTGCGGCACCGCCGTCATTTGAGCCGGACCGGGAGAGCAGCCGTGAGGCCGGCCGGCACGCCGCTCGGCCGAGCTCAGTCGTCGACCGGGTGCTGGCCCGGGTGCACGACGCGCTGCCGCTGCGCGTACGAGGCCGGGCTGGCATCGCTTCTCACCATCTGACGGTGTTGGCACTGCTCATCGCGGCGGTTGTGGCCTTGGCCGCATGGTGGGTGCTGCGGTCTGAGCCACGGCCCGTAGAACCTCCGACCTTGTCCTCGCGGCCGATGTCGGGGATCGGCATCACACCGTCGCCAGGGATGGCGTCTCCGTTCGATGTGACCGCCTCCACAGCAGGCGCCGTTCCGTCGGCTGGTGACACTGCAAGCCCGGCGAGCGGGCGCTTGGTGGTGGATGTTGCCGGCAAGGTGCGACATCCGGGCATCGTTGAGCTGCCGGCCGGCTCGCGAGTGATCGACGCGATCCGGGCCGCCGGCGGGGCGCGCCCCCACGTCGACCTGTCGTCGATCAATCTGGCCCGCCTGTTGGTGGACGGTGAGCAGATCCTGGTCGGAGTCGCCCCGCTGTCCCCGAGCGATCCCTTCCTCGGCGACCCGTCCTCGGCGGCAACAGACGTGCCCAGCACGCCGATCAACCTCAACACGGCGACCGAACCGGAGCTCGAGACCCTGCCTGGCGTCGGGCCGGTAACGGCGGCGGCGATCTTGGAGTGGCGATCCGAGCACGGCGCTTACACCAGCGTCGATGAGCTCCTGGAGATCGACGGCATCGGTGACGCCACGCTGGCCGACCTGGCGCCTCTAGTCACGGTGTGAAGAAGCCGCCGGGTGGTCGGGGCGACGAACAACGAGCGTTCCGGCCACCCGGCCCCAGTGTCCGACCGCGGCCGGATCTCCGGCTGGTGCTGCCGGCCGTGTCGGTCTGGGTCAGTGCGGCAAGTGTCTCCGGGTTGGCTCCACATACCGCGGCGCTGGCATCGGTCTCACTGGCCGTGGCGGGGGTCGGGCTCGGCCGCCTGGGTCACTGGATGCTGGCTGCGGCGCTGCTGCTGGCAGCCACCGCCGCGACAGTCACGGCGTTGCGGGTGTCCGGTGTCGGGGCCGGTCCGGTGCCGGATCTGGCCGACCAACGTGCGGAGGTTGATGCTCAACTGGTTGTGACCTCCGACCCGGTCGTGAAGGAGGGCAGGTTCAGCTCCTTCACCCTGTTTCATGGGCGCATCGAGCTTGTGACTGGCCGCGGTGCCACCACACGTGTCCGTTCTCCGGTCCTGGTGATAGCTGATGCTTCCTGGGTCTCCGTACCCGTGGGCGCCCTGCTGGCCGCTTCGGGACGATTGGAGGCGGCAGCCGACAACGACCTGGCCGGGGTGTTGGTCACCCATGGCGACCCAACCATGCTCCGACCGCCGTCTCCGCTCGATCGCCTCGTCTCGCGGATGCGCGGCGGGCTGCGTGACGCTTCGGCCGGTCTCGGACCTGTTGAGCGGGTGCTGGTCCCCGCCTTGGTGGACGGCGACGACGCCGGGATGCCCGACGAGGCAGTCGCGGCTTTCCGCACCTCCGGTCTCACACATCTGCTCGCCGTGTCCGGGTCGAACCTCACCTTGGTGCTGGCCTTCTTGATGCTGATCGCGCGATGGTGCCGGGTGCGTGCTCGGGGGCTGGCAGTCGTCGGGGCGCTGGGCGTAATCGCGTTCGTGCTGCTGGCTCGGGCCGAACCCAGCGTGCTGCGCGCCGCGGCCATGGGTGTCGTTGCCCTGGCCGGATTGTCTACACCCGACCCGGCCCGAGGCGTGAGGTCATTGAGCGTCGCCGTGCTCGTGCTTGTCCTTGTCGACCCGTGGCTGGCCCGGTCCGTTGGATTCCTGTTGTCGTCGCTGGCCACCGGCGGCATCCTGCTCCTCGCGCCCGGGTGGCGGGATGCGATGGCCGGCTGGCTACCGAGGTGGCTGGCGGACGCGTTGGCCATCCCGATGGCGGCTCAGTTGGTGTGCACGCCGGTGATCGCCGCGCTGTCTGGGCAGGTGTCAATTGTCGCCGTCGCCGCGAACCTCGCGGCCGCCCCTGCAGTTGGTCCAGCCACCGTCCTGGGGCTGCTTGCCTGCGTCACGTCGTTGGCGAACGGGTGGTTGGCCGCCGGTCTCGCCAGAGTGGCTGGGGTGGCTGCCTGGTGGATCGTCACGGTTGCCGGCCATGGAGCCGACCTGGCCGGAGCATCACTGGGATGGCCCGGCTCTACCTTGGGGCTCTCTGTCTTGACCCTGGGATGCGTGGCGATCATGGTGATCACACCACGCGTGCTACGTCGTCGATCGGCGAGCCTCGCCGCGGTCGCGTTGCTTGCGGTCTGGCTGGTGCGGCCCCCGAGCGTGCTGGGCTGGCCCCCTCACGACTGGATCATGGTTGCCTGTGATGTCGGCCAGGGCGACGGCCTAGTGCTCAACGCGGGAGACGGGCGCGGAGTCGTCGTTGACACCGGTCCTGATCCGCAGCTGATGGACTTGTGCCTGAAGAGGCTGGGCATCGACTCAGTGCCCTTGGTCGTGCTTACTCACTTCCATTCCGATCACGTCGACGGCCTGCCGGGAGTGTTGGCTGATCGGCAGGTGGGGTTGATCGAGGTCGGGCTCCTCGACGATCCGGTCGACCAGGTCGTCGACGTCATGCGGTGGGCCACCGACGCCGGAGTTCCGGTGAGCCGGGTGACCTACGGCGAGCGCGGAGTCTGCGGCGATCTGAGCTGGACGGTGATCGCCCCGGTGCCCGGGTTTGACCCTACGAACTCCTCCGAAGTCGCCTTGGGCGGCACCGACGACTCGTCGGGATCGCCGCCGAACAACGCCAGCATCGTGATGATGGTGGAGACGCACGGCGTTCGCCTGCTGCTCACCGGCGACATCGAGCCGCCCGCGCAGCAGGCAATCCTGGCCAGTGGAGTCGACCTGCACGCCGACGTGCTCAAGGTGCCGCATCATGGATCGCGCTTCCAAGATCCTGACTTCATCTCGGCCGTCGGGGCTGTTCTTGCGGTGGTGTCCGTTGGGGCTGACAACGACTACGGCCATCCGGCGTCCGACACGCTGGCGCTGCTCGACGACCTGGCGATGGTGACCTACCGCACCGACACAGGCGGAGATGTCGCGATTGTCGAGACGTCCGTTGGCCTGGCGGTTCAGACGCTGCCCTGAGGTTGGCAGCTCAGCAAGTCCGGCACAGCCAGGTCACCCGGCGTCCGTTCCGGTAGGCGCTGATGGCCTTGAGATTCGGGTACTTCGCGCACATCCCTGCCCAGTCGTACCTCTGAATGACCTCGAACCCGTACATCGAGAGCATGAGCTCGAGGGCTGACGCTGAAGGACGGCCGGTCAGCATACGACCCGCGTGCACCTGCGGATTCGCGCCGGCCGACGACTCCCTGCTGATGTCCTCCGCGAAAACCTTGACGACATTTTCCCGGTCCGGGTACACCGCGGTGTCGATCAGCAAGTGCTTGGCATCAAGGGCGCGGATGCCCTGGAACAGCTCCGAGTAACGCAGAGTGTGGTAGATGAATCCGAGGCACATGACGACGTCAACCCTGAGGTCATACTCCCGAGGGCGTGCCAGCACGTCGAAAACATCAGCATTCACGAACTGGTATCGCTCGCTGCTCACGCCGTAGTGCGCGAAGTTCTCCTCCGCGTTTTTCACCAGCTCAGGGCGGACCTCGATGCCGGTGGCGTGCGCCGCACGTGCATGGAGGGCTGCGAACGTCCATCTTCCGTCATGACTGGCGATGTCCAGCACCCTGGAGCCGGAGAACAGGGCTTCGTTGTGCCTGAACATCGCGAGGTGCCGGATGCCGAGACGCTGTGGGTCGTTCGCCGTCCGGCTCGTCGTGAGAAAGCGCGGGTACTGGTCGAAGAACACGGTGCTCCCCTGAGCGGCGCCGGATGCGGGTGCTTCAGATTATTGCCGTTGCTGCCGGTATGGGCGGTTTTAGTCGCATCGGTGCGGAGGCGGGCATGCGGGGTGCGTCAGCCGGGTGTCGAAGCTCGATGGCATGCTGTCCGGCGATGGCCAGAACCGGAGTCGGCGACGTGCTCGGTTCGATCACTTTGGTGACGGGACCCGAGGAGTTCCTTGCCGAGCGCGCCGTTTCGAGTCTCGTCCAGACCGTCAAGCAGGTCGACACGGACGCTGATCTCACCGAGATCGCCGCGGGAGACGTTGCGCCAGGTGCGCTTGGCGAGCTCACGAGCCCCTCTTTGTTCGCCAGCGTCCGCGTGGTGGTCATCAGGGCGTTGCAGGACCTACCGGACGAAGCCGTGCCGGCGTTGCTTGCGTGCGCAGGAGCACCTGCAGGCGACATCGCCTTGGTCCTCGTTCATGGTGGCGGCCAGAAGGGCAAGGCGACCCTGGACAAGCTGCGTGCGCACGGTCATGTACGCGAGCTGAAGGCAGAGCGGCTCAAACGGTGGGAACTGCCTCGATTCGTCAGCGGCGAGGCCCAGCGGGCGGGATCGCCGCTGACCGAGGAAGCTGCCGCGGTGCTCGCCGACTCGGTCGGTGAGGACTTGCGCGCATTGGCCGCAGCTGTTGACCAGCTGGCGAGCGACTTCTCCGGCCAAGAGGTGACCGCGTCGGTCGTACGCAAATACTTCGACGGGCGCGCGGAGGTCAAGGGGTTCGCCGTCGCCGACGCTGCGCTGGGTGGGAATCTGCCGAGTGCGTTGGAACAGCTTCGCTGGGCCCTTCACAACGGCGTGGCGCCGGTGCTGGTGACCAGCGCGTTCGCCAGCGGACTGCGCGGCCTGGCCAGGTTCTTGTCGGCACCGAGAGGACTCCGAGACGTCGACCTGGCCCGCGAATGCGGTGTGCAGACGTGGAAGCTGAAGGACCTTCGTGCGCAATCCCGCGCGTGGACTCCAGAGGGCATGTCGTCAGCGATTCATGCGGTCGCACGGGCTGACGCCGACGTGAAGGGCGCGGCGGGTGATGCCGACTACGCCCTCGAACGCATGGTGCTCGCGGTGGCGCACGCCCGCTCATCACGCTGATCCGACACTTGTTCCGCGCGATCCGACACTTGTTCCCCGGCGCCTGGATCAGGCTGAAGACCGCCTGGTCATCGAGGCGGCGGAAGTTACAAGGACGCGGCCCTCTTGGCGATCGCCGATTTCTTGTTCGCGGCCTGGTTCCTGTGGATCACGCCGGCGGACACCGCCTGGTCCAGCTTCCGGCTCGCGGCGGCGGCTAGCTTTCGAGCTTCGTCTGGATCCCCGGACTCGGCGGTTTCGCGGAAGCGGCGGATGGCCGTCTTGAGCGCCGACTTGACCGCCTTGTTGCGTTCATGCGCAGCGTCGTTCTGACGGTTGCGCTTGATCTGGGACTTGATGTTCGCCACGGGGCAGGCCTCGAATGTTCGTATGTTGGTTGTGATGTCACTGCGGTCTCGGATCGCGCAAGCAACGGGCCGGTAGCGGCGCGCAGGCGCGACGAACCAGACTATCAGCGCCGCCAACGGCGGCCAACTTCCCG
>JBDUDR010000153.1:0-6352 GCA_040002845.1 Nocardioidaceae bacterium | reverse complement strand
ACGACGTGTTCAAGGCCAGCGACTACCGGATCAGCCCCTTCGAGCTGGAGAGCGTTCTCATCGAGCATCCCGCAGTCGCCGAAGCGGCCGTCGTGCCCTCTCCGGACCCGGTCCGCCTGGCCGTGCCCAAGGCGTTCGTCACGCTGGTTGCGGGTCAGCGGCCGAGCCGCGAGCTGGCCCTCGACATCATGCGGTACGCCCGGGACCACCTGGCGCCGTACAAACGCGTTCGGCGGCTGGAGTTCACCGACCTCCCCAAGACCATCTCGGGCAAGATCCGCCGGGTCGAATTGCGGGCCGGCGAGCGAGAGCGCAACGCGCGGCAGTCCGATGACACAGCTGGCGGGGAGCGGATGGCCTTCTCCGAGGAGGACTTTCCCGAGCTCAGGTCGTCCGACTGACCGCATCGCCAAAAGCGCGGGCTGCCGCAGACCATCTGGACGACCGCGCAGGCTCGCCTCATCGGGCGAGCCTGCGACCGCGTGGTCGGGTCTGCGGTGACAATGGGCTGCGACGACGTTCACCGATGGTTTGCAACACAGCAACCTAGGCCCGAGGAGATCCGCGGCAGCCATGGCCCGAAAGACCCGCGCTGACCCGTCCGACGACTTTGACGAGCACGTCCTGGACGTTGACGTGCGCGAGGAGATGCGCTCCAGCTTCCTGGAGTACGCCTACTCCGTCATCTACTCCCGTGCCCTCCCCGATGCACGTGACGGGCTGAAGCCCGTCCAGCGCCGGATCCTGTTCACCATGGCGGAGATGGGGGTCCGACCTGACCGGGGCCACGTGAAGAGCGCTCGGGTCGTCGGTGAGGTGATGGGCCGGCTGCATCCGCACGGTGACGGAGCGATCTACGACGCGCTCGTTCGGATGGTGCAACCCTGGGCACTCCGGGTCCCGCTCATCGACGGCCACGGCAACTTCGGCTCGCTCGACGACCCCCCGGCGGCGATGCGCTACTCCGAGTGCCGGATGGCGGCCGCCGCGCTCGCCATGACGACTTCGATCGACGAGGACACCGTCGACTTCAAGCCCAACTACGACAGCCGGGAGACTGAGCCGACGGTCCTCCCGGCCGCATTGCCCAACCTGCTGGTCAACGGCGCGACCGGAATCGCCGTCGGGATGGCCACCAACATCCCTCCCCACAACCTGATCGAGGTGGTGCAGGCGCTGCGGCATCTGATCAAGCACCCGGACGCCACCCTCGACGACCTGATGCGTTTCGTGCCCGGACCCGACCTGCCGACCGGAGGCAAGATCGTCGGGCTGGAGGGAATTCACGACGCCTACGAGACCGGGCGGGGCTCGTTCAAGATGCGCGCCACCGCGCGGGTCGAGACAGTCACGCCGCGGCGTAAGGGCATCGTCGTCACCGAACTGCCCTACACGGTCGGCCCCGAGAAGGTCATCGAGCGCATCAAGCTGCTCGTCCAGTCCAAGAAGCTGACCGGCATCGCCGACATCAAGAATCTCACCGACCGTGTCAAAGGGCTCCACCTCGTCATCGAGATCAAGAACGGCTTCCACCCCGAGGCGATCCTCGAACAGCTGTACGCCCTGACCCCCATGGAGGACTCCTTCGGCATCAACGCCGTCGCGCTGGTCGACGGCCAGCCGCGCACCCTCGGGCTCAAGGAACTGCTGCAGGTCTATCTGGACCATCGTCACGACGTGGTCCGCCGGCGAACGGTGTTCAGGCGAGCCAGGTCGGCTGAGCGGCTGCACCTCGTCGAAGGTCTGCTGACCGCGATCCTCGACATCGACGAGGTGATCCAGCTGATCCGGGCCAGCGAGAACACCGAAGAGGCCAGAGGCAGGCTGATCTCCGTCTTCGACCTGAGTGAGGTGCAGGCCAACTACATCTTGGAGATGCCGCTTCGTCGGCTCACGAAGTTCTCCCGGCTCGAGCTCGACACTGAGAAGGCGAAGCTGCTGGAAACCATCCAGGCGCTGGACGCCATTCTTGACGACAGAGCTCGGCTGGCTCAGGTCGTCTCGGACGAGCTGTCCGACATGGCCAAGGCCCATGGCACGGCTCGCCGCACGGTGCTCCTCGAGTCGGCCGGTCAACCGGTTCGTTCCGTCGTCCCGCTCGAGGTGACGGACGATCCCTGCGGGGTGCTGTTGTCTTCGACCGGGCTGCTGGCTCGCACCAGCGGCGACGAGCCGCTCGGCAGCAGGGGTGCGAGGGCGAAGCACGACGTTGTGGTGAGTGCGGCACGTGCCACCGCACGCGGCCAGGTCGGTGCGGTGACCAACCGAGGTCGTCTGATCCGGCTCGATGTCCTGGACCTGCCGGCGCTGCCGGCAACCGCCAACGCACCGCATCTGCAGGGCGGAGCCCCGGTTGCCGAGTTCGTTCCGCTGGAGTCGGGCGAGCGGGTCCTGTGCCTGACCACCTTCGAGCTGGACTCCCCCGGTCTGGCGCTCGGAACTGCCCGGGGAGTTGTCAAACGGGTCGTCCCCGACCACTTGACCAACAGGGACTCGTGGGACATCGTGCGGCTGGCCGATGGCGACGAGGTAGTCGGAGCGGTCGAGCTGCGCACCGGCGAGGAGGAGCTGGTCTTCATCACCTCCGATGCCCAGCTGCTGCGCTTTCCGGCTGCTGGCGTACGCCCGCAGGGTCGCGGAGCGGCAGGCGTCTCCGGGATCCGCGTCGGCTCACGGGCGCGGGTGGTGTTCTTCGGTGCCGTCGCGAGCAGCGACCCCGATCCGGTCGTGGTCTCCGTGTCCGGCTCGAGCACCGCTCTTCCGGGCACCGAGGCGGGCGCAGTGAAAGTGACTCTATGGGGCGAATACCCGGCCAAGGGGCGGGGAACGAGCGGAGTGCGCTGCCATCGGTTCCTCAAGGGCGAGGACGCCGTGCTCATCGGCTGGGTCGGGCCCTCTCCAGCCCGGGCCGCGGTCGACAGCGGCTCCCCTGTCGACCTACCCGCGGCCGATGGCCGTCGTGACGGGTCGGGGACACCTGCGGCGCAACCCATCGCCTCGATCGGTGGCCCCATCACGCACCTGTGACGTCGTGGACATGACAGGGTAGGCGCGTGCACCGACCCCGGCGACCAGCCGCGCTTGCCCTGGCGATTGTCGCGGCCCTGATCAGTCTGGCGTGCGTCACCGCCTGCTCCGGAGACCATGAGCCTGTCACGGACGGCCCCGACCCGTCCCAGCTGCTAGCCGACGCCAAGCAGGCCCTCGACGCCGCGGGAAGCTTGGAGTTCACCCTGTCCACGGACAACCTGCCGGCAGGCACGGGAGGGGTGCTCACCGCCCACGGCACCGGGACCCACGCGCCTGCCTTCCAAGGTGATCTCTCGGTCAGCCGGTCCGGACTGACTGTCGGCGCCAAGGTGATCGCCGTGGGCGGCGAGGTGTACGCGAAGATCGGACCACTGCCGACGTACACCGAGATAGACCCAGCGGACTACAACGCGCCTGATCCGGCTGCACTGATGGACAGGCGCACCGGGCTGTCGGCGCTGCTCACCGCGGCCACCGACGTCCGGGCGGACGGGGAGATCCGGGACGGCTCCGACCTGCTGACCAAGATCACCGGCACGGTGCCCGGTGACGCCGTCGCAGGGCTGTTCCCGAGCGCTGACCCAGGACCCGGCTACCCGGCGACCTTCACGATCGACGAAGACTCCCACGTGCGCTCGGTAAAGGTCACAGGACCGTTCTACGAGGGCCACGGCGATGTGACATACACCGTGACATTCGACTCCTATGGCAACAAGGTGGAGATCTCGGCGCCGTGACTGCCACCACCCTCGGGGGCAGCCGGCGACGCTCGTTGATCCTCGCCTGTGTGGCGGTCGCTTTCGCCGCGGCCGACACCTATGTGGTGGTCCTGGCTCTGCCGGACATGATGACCGGCGTCGGGCTGACCATCGAGGAGCTGCAGCGCGCGGCCCCGATCGTCTCCGGCTTCCTACTCGGGTACGTCGCGATGTTGCCGCTGATCGGACGGATCTCCGACCTGCGGGGCAGGGTCCCGGTGCTGGTGGGGTCACTCGTGGTCTTCGCCATCGGCTCGATGGTCACCGCAACTGCGTTCGACCTCGACACCATGGTTGCGGGCCGGTTTCTCCAGGGCGCCGGAGGTGGCGGTCTCGTACCAGCCACGCTCGGACTGGTCGCCGACCTCTGGCCACCCGAGCGCCGGGGGCTCCCACTCGGCGCGGTGGGAGCGGTACAGGAGCTGGGCAGCGTACTGGGGCCTTTGTACGGCGCGGTCGTGCTTGCGATCGGCGACTGGCGGCTGATCTTCTGGCTCAACCTGGGTTTCGGGGTGGTTCTGGCGGCCGCCCTCCGGTTGGCTCACACGTCCGCACCGGCCAGCGCCCAGAACGGTGCGTCGGACCTGGGCGCCGCGCCTCTCCCACGGCCGACGGCTCCCCCGGACCTGCTCGGGGCGGTGCTGGCTGCGCTGACTCTGGTTGCTCTGGCCCTGCTGATGATCGAACCTGAGGCGCTCGCCAGCAACGTCACGCTGGGGCTCGCCTACGTCCCGTACACCGGTGACTCACGCTGGCTCACGCCGCTCGCGCTGGGAGTGGCTGGACTGGCCGTGCTCTTCGTCGCCTGGGAGCTGTTCGCCCGGCGCCCGCTCCTCGACCTGCGCGGCCTCCGGCGGCTGAGCCACCAGACCGACATGATCGGTGCGTTGCTCCTCGGGCTCGCCCTGGCCGGGATCGTGCTGGCATTCGCAACCGCAGATCCGCAGGTGCAGGTGTTCTCCCCGATCGGGCCGTGGCTGCTGGCCGCATCCGCGGCGGCGGCCTTCTTGTTCGCCTGGCGGCAACGCACGGCGCCGTACCCACTGGTCACCCGCGGCGGCATCAGCGCAACACCCGCCTGGGGCTCCCTGGCGGTGAGCTTCTTCATCGGCGCCTCGCTGATCGCTGCTCTGGTCGACATTCCCGTGTTCGCCAGGGTGACCGTCTACGAGGGCTCCCAGCTCGGCGCCGCCCTGGTGCTCGTCCGGTTCCTGGTCGCACTTCCGCTCGGCGCGCTGGCAGGCGGTTGGCTCACCCGCCGGATCTCACCCGGGCTGCTGACCGCCGGCGGGATGGCCCTGAGCGCACTCGCCTTCGCCGGGATGACCCAGTGGGGCTTGTACTCCCTGAACGGGGTGGCGGCCACCCTTGCGCTGGTGGCGGGCGGCTTCGGGTTCGGGCTGGCCATCGCACCGGTCAACGCCGCGATGCTGGCCGCTACGGCCGCCGGGGTGCACGGGGTCGCGAGCGCGCTGCTGGTGGTGGCACGGATGATCGGCATGTTGGTGGGCATCTCGGTGCTGACGACGCTTGGCCTGCGGCATTTCTACACGGTGACCGCGAGCCTGCCGACGCCCACGGAGGTGTGTGGCACCAACGTCGCGTGCGATGCCTACACCAAGACCATCAAGGAAGCCGGCCTGGCCCAGATGCATGGGATCTTCTTCGGGGCCATGATCGCGGCTCTGGTGGCCGGGGGGCTGGCATTAGTACTGTTCCGCAGGGTCTCCCCGGCCGGAACCTCCACCACCGAGTTGCTTCGGGCGGGCGCCTGACTCCCGCGATCCGACACTTATTCGCAGCGATCCGACACTTATTTCCGCTCATCCGAAGCCTGGCGACACCAGAGAGTTTTTCGTCGACGGTACAAACCGGGCCTTGCATGCCTGCACGAGGGGCGGGTGTGGCCATGAAATGCTCACTACGTGGAGGTGCGCAAAGCGGCGCACGTACTTGAACGGCTGGTGAGTGCGACAAGCGGACGGCTGACCCTCGCCTGCATCGAAGGGCTCGGTGGCTCGGGTAAGTCCACTCTCGCCGCCACTCTGGTCGACGCGCGTCCCGACATCCAATTGATCCACGGCGATGACTTCTACGGACCAGAAGGACGGGACTGGCGTTCGTGGGTTCCCCGCGAAGGTTACGAGCGTTACTTCGACCACCGCCGTCTGGAACGGGAACTATTGCAACCCATTCAGCGTGGTGACATAGCGAGATTTCGCCGATATGACTGGGCGAGTAACGCTCTTAATGGATGGATTGAAGTCCAGCCCCACGGTGTCGTTCTCGTGGAAGGGGTCTACCTGCTTCGAGCCTGGTTGCGTCCGTACTGGGATTTCTCCGTCTACGTCGCCACTCCTCGTCACCTTCGCCTGTCGCGGGCGTACGCGCGCGGAGAGAATGATGCAGGTTGGATTGAGAGGTGGGCGGCTGCTGAGGATTACTACGAAGCTGTGGAACGTCCTTCGGAGGCAGCCGACCTTGTCGTTCCTGGCTACTGAGTCGCTAAGACGCCGTCAGGCGTCGATCCGGTCGGAGTCGAGCTCGTACGCGCCCTGCACGAT
>JBDUDR010000152.1:0-6425 GCA_040002845.1 Nocardioidaceae bacterium | reverse complement strand
GTGCGCGAGGGGGGAGTTGAACCCCCACGCCCTTGCGGGCACACGGACCTGAACCGTGCGCGTCTGCCTGTTCCGCCACTCGCGCAGCGCACCCTCAAAGGCCGACGTGCGCCGGCCCGAAATGCCGCGTCAGCCTAGCATGCACGCGCCTGCGGACTCGCGTCGATACAGGCGCCTTGGAACCCGCCCGATACCATCGGGGGCGATCCCCGGACAGCTCACACGAGGAACCCGGACAACAGGCAATTCACAGCGCGAGACGCACGAAAGGAGGCCCGGTGGGCGCGATGCAACGCTTCGAGGAACGCCTCGAGCACCTCATCACCGGCGCCTTCGCACGTGTCTTTCGCAGCGCGGTCCAGCCGGTGGAGATCGCCGCCGCGCTCCAGCGGGAGATGGACAACTCCGCCCAGATCCTGTCGCGGGACCGCCGGCTTGCACCCAACACCTTCGGCGTCGAGCTGGCCGCACCCGACCACGATCAGCTGGCGCCCTACGGCGGCACGCTGACGAGTGAGCTGCTGGAGATGTTGCGCCAGTACGCCGAGGAGCAGCACTACGTGTTCGCCGGGCCGGTGACCATCACCTTCTCGCGAAGTGAGGAGCTCAGCACCGGACGGTTCCGGGTACGTTCGGCGGCCCTCGCCCAGGTCACTCCGCCACCCGGTCAGTCGAGCACCGAGTCGGCGGTACGCCGAGCCCCTGCCGTTCTCGAGGTCAACGGCCAGCTGCACCCCCTGGAGGCACCAGGCCTGGTCGTCGGGCGAGGCGCCGACGCGGATCTGCGCATCAACGACCCCGGCGTCAGTCGAAAGCACGCGGAGTTTCGCGTCTTCTCCACCGGACAGCTGATCCAGATCAATCTGGTCGACCTGGGATCCACCAACGGAACCTCGGTCAACGGAAGGCGCATCCAGCAGGTCGAGATCAACGATGGCGACGAGGTGCAGGTCGGAAGCACGAAGATCGTGGTCCGCAACCCCAGAGTGGTTCGGTGACCGTTTCGTGTCCGAACTGACCCTCACGCTCATCAAGCTCGGGTTCCTGGCCCTCCTGTGGATCTTCGTCCTGTCCGCCGTATCCGTGATCCGGTCCGACCTGTTCGGGGCCAAGGTGGAGGCGACCGAACGCCCAGCGAAAGCCGCCAAGACGGCCAAGCCGGCCCGGCCGGTCAAACGCAGACGTGGAGCGGCCTCCCAGGTGGTCGTGGTCGAAGGGCTCAACGCCGGGATCACGGTCCCATTGGGCGACCTGCCGATCTTGATCGGGCGAGGCTCCGACGCCACTATTCAACTCGACGACGACTACGTCTCGACCCGGCACGCGCGTTTCATGGCCAACGGGGACCAGTGGTTCATCGAGGACCTCGGCTCCACCAACGGCACCTTCCTCGGCACTCAACGGGTGACCACACCGCTGGCTGTCAACATGGGTTCGCGGGTACGCGTCGGCAAGACGACCATCGAGTTGCGGAAGTAGGACGATGAGCCTGTCGCTGCGCTACGCGGCTCTGACCGACGTCGGGAGGACGCGCAAGCACAACCAGGACTCCGGCTACGCGGGTCACAACCTGCTCGTGATCGCCGACGGCATGGGGGGCGCGGCCGCCGGCGATGTGGCCTCCGCCACCGCAGTGCAAACCCTCCGCCGGCTCGACGTACCCCCTGAGGCCGATCTGCTCGAGACGCTCGCCGGCGCCATCCACCGCGCCAATGAGCGGCTCAACGAGATCATCGAGGACGACCCCAGCACCGACGGCATGGGGACGACTGTCACCGCCGCCCTCTTCGACGGCGAACGCATCGGGCTGGCCCACCTCGGCGACTCTCGTGGCTACCTCTATCGCGACGGCCACCTCACCCGCATCACCCGAGATCACACGTTCGTACAGGGCCTGATCGACGAGGGCCGCATCACCGAGGACGAAGCTCAACGGCACCCGCACCGGTCACTGCTGCTGCGCGTGCTTCAGGGCAACGGCGACAGCGACCCCGATCTGTCCATCATCGACATGCGACCCGGTGACCGGATCCTGCTGTCCAGCGACGGGATCGTGGCGGGCGAAGTGTCCGATGACACCATCGCGCGCGTCCTCGGCCGTGGCTCGCCCGAAGCTGCCGTGATCGAGCTGGTCCAGCTGGCCCTGCAAGGTGGCGGAAGCGACAACATCACCTGCCTGGTCGCCGACGTCGTCGAAGAGCCACCCGATGGTGCCGAGCCGATAGTGCTCGGTGCCGCCGAGGAGCAGACCCGCGGGCATCTCGGACTTCGTGGCCGGCTGATGCGGTTGAAGGACACCGGCGAGATCCCCGCCGTCGACTCAGCCGTCGACCCCGAGGAGCTCCGGTACGCGCCGCGCCCGCCCGGGCGCTTCCGCTGGGCCCGGCGCCTGGTCATCGCGGCAGTCGCGGTCGGCCTGGTCGCGGCGGGCGGGTGGTGGGCGTACGACTGGAGCCAGCGCCAGTACTACGTGGGCGCCGACAACGGGCAAGTGGCCATCTTCAGGGGAGTCCAGGCCGATCTGCCCGGAGTCGACCTGTCACACGTCTACGAGCCGGAAAACATCACCCTCACCGCGCTGCCAGACTATCCGCGGCAGCGGGTCAGCGACGGCATCGAGGCAGACGACCTCGACCATGCGAGAAACATCGTTGCCGATCTGCGCCAGATCGCTGCCGAGTGTGCCTCCACGCCGCCGACGACGAGCCCTACCACCAGTCCGTCCACTTCCCCGACGCAGCCAACCTCGACGGCTCCCTCACCGACCAGGACCGCACGTACGCCGAATCCTTCAGGCGGCGCCACCGGGCAACGAAGCGCGTCTCCGGGCAACACCACCGGCCAGCAGACCAGCGTGGCGCCGAGCGATACCGCGACGACGCCGACCAGTACGGATACACAGTTCGACCCGACCGGCAGTGACTGTGCGGGAGTGACTCCGGAGCCCACACCATGACGTCCCTGCTCGGGTTCGTCCCCCGCAAGCGACGGAACATCGAGCTGTTCCTGGTCGTGTTCGCGCTCGCGATCGGCGTCGCCGCGTACGCGAGTGTCGGTCTCGGAGCCAACGACAAGGTCCCGGCCGACATCGTCACGTACGGCGGTGGTCTGGCGGCGCTCGGACTTCTCAGCCACCTGGTCGTCCGGCTTCGCGCCCCCTACGCGGACCCCGTCTTGCTGCCTATGGCCTTGCTGCTCAACGGCCTCGGCTTGGCCATGATCCACCGCATCGACCTCGCCAACATCGCCGACCATGGAGACCAGACCAAGACATTCGCTGCCCAGCAGCTGATCTGGATGACGCTGGGCATCGGGTTGTTCGTTGCCGTCCTCATGCTGCTGCGCGACCACCGGCGCCTGCAGGCGTTCACGTACACCGCCGGTGCGGTCGGCCTGGTGCTTCTCCTGCTGCCGCTGCTGCCGGTGATCGGCATGGACATCAACGGGGCGCGCATCTGGATCCACATCGCGGGGTTCAGCTTCCAGCCTGGAGAGATCGCAAAGATCTCGCTGGCCCTGTTCTTCGCCGGCTATCTGGTCGTCAAGCGGGACGCGCTGGCGCTGGCCGGTCGCAGAGTGATCGGGGTCGACCTGCCCCGTGGTCGCGACCTCGGGCCGATCCTGGTGGCATGGCTGGCCAGCCTCGGGATCCTAGTGTTCCAGCGCGACCTCGGCTCGTCGTTGCTGTTCTTCGGGCTGTTCGTGGTGTTGCTGTACGTCGCGACGGAGCGGCCGGGCTGGCTGGTGGTCGGCGCGCTCCTGTTCAGCTTCGGCGCGTACTTCGGCTATCTGGCCTTCGGCCACGTCCGCGAACGGGTGGACGGCTGGCTGCACCCGTTCTCGAACATCGACCAGTACTACCAGATCGTGCAGGGGATGTATGGCCTGGCCTGGGGCGGCATCCTCGGCCGCGGGCTCGGGCAGGGCAGGCCCAACATGACCCCCTACTCGTACTCCGACTTCATCGCGGCGTCGATCGGTGAGGAGCTCGGCCTCACCGGGCTGATGGCGATCATCGTGGTCTATGGCCTGATCGTCGAACGAGGACTGCGCACCGCACTGATCTGCCGGGACTCGTTCGGAAAGCTGATGGCGGTCGGGCTCGCGATGGCATTCGCCCTGCAGGTGTTCATCGTGATCGGCGGCGTCACCCGGCTGATCCCGCTCACCGGACTGACCACCCCGTTCCTGTCGTACGGCGGGTCGTCGCTGGTCGCCAACTGGATGATGATCGGGCTGTTGCTGCGCATCAGCGACCATGCGAGGCAGCCGGCCCCGGAGGCCAGGCCGATCGTGAGCGAGGACGACCCGACCCAGGTAGTGCGGCTGTGAACCGCCCGATCAGAGCCCTCGCCGTCGGCTGCCTGGTGTTGTTCATCGCGATGCTGATCAACATCAACTACCTGCAGTTCATCCACGCTGATGCGCTGGACGCCCGGGCGGACAACAGGCGCGTCCGAGACGCCGAGTACTCCGAGCAGCGCGGGCCGATCCTGGTCGCCAACAAGCCGATCGCGCTCAGCGTCGCCAGCCACGACCAGTACGACTTCATCCGGAAATACCCACAGCCCAGCCTGTACGCCCCCGTCACCGGCTATTACTCTTTCTACTCCTCTACCGGTCTGGAGCTGACCCAGAACGACGTCCTGACCGGCAGCGACTCGCGGTTCTTCGTCAACCGGGTGGTCGACCTGTTCGGGAACAACCAGCCCCAGGGCGGAAGCGTCAGTCTGACGATCAACCCGGCGGCTCAACAGGCCGCCTTCCAGGGGCTGATCAACCTGCCGGGTGACGGCATCGGCGCGGTGGCCGCCATCGAACCCAGCACCGGGGCGATCCTGGCGCTGGCGACACTCCCCAGCTATGACCCCAACCGACTGTCGAGCCATGACTTCAGCGCGGTCACCAAGAACTACAAGGCGCTTAACACAGATCCGGCCAAACCGCTGCAGGACCGGGCCATCCAGGAGATCTTCCCGCCGGGGTCGACCTTCAAGCTGGTGACCTCCGCCGCCGCCTTGTCCAACGGATATACGCCGGAGTCGACGGTTCCGGGAGGAGCATCCCTCGACCTGCCACAGACCACTGTCGACCTGACCAACGAGAACGGCTCAGACTGCGGCGGTGACCGCATCAGCCTCACCCAGGCGCTCGAGATCTCCTGCAACGTCTCATACGGCTGGCTCGGCTTGCAGCTGGGTGACAACGTTCTCCGGGATCAGGCGGAGAAGTTCGGCTGGGGCGAGCACTACCTCGACGACCTTCCGGGTCAGGTGGCCAGCCAGTTCCCGGACAACCCCGACCAGCCCCAGACCGCGCTGTCCGCCATCGGGCAGTTCGATGTCGCGGCGACGCCGCTGCAGATGGCGATGGTCGCCGCCGGCATCGCCAACCACGGAACGGTCATGAAGCCCTACCTCGTCGACCAGGTGCGCTCACCCGATCTCGAGGTGTTGTCGACAACCGAGCCACACGAGCTGCACCAAGCCGTGTCGCCTGATGTCGCCAACGAGCTGACCCAGATGATGGTCGAGGTGGTCCAGAACGGCACCGGGACACCCGCCCAGATTCCCGGCATCACCGTCGCCGGCAAGACCGGCACCGCTCAGACATCGCCCGACCGGCCGCCGTACGCCTGGTTCATCGCTTTTGCCCCGGCAGACGATCCGAAGGTGGCGGTCGCCGTACTGGTTGCCAACGTCGACATCCCCCGTGATGAGATCACCGGTGGCGGGCTGGCCGGACCCATCGCGGACAACGTCATCAAGGCGGTGATCGGGCAGTGAGCCAGACCAGCCGTCACAGAACCCGCAGACCCAGCTCCACACAAGACGAGGTCGACAAGCCATGACGACACAGCCACCGACCGGCGGCAGCGACGGCCTCGGCCCGCTGGGCGCGCACTCCGGGGGCGCGCGCGTGGGCGATCGCTACGAGTTGTCCGGACTGCTCGGACGAGGCGGCATGGCCGAGGTGCGCATGGGTCATGACCTGCGCCTCGGCCGTCCGGTTGCCGTCAAGCGGCTGCGCACCGACCTCGCCGCCGACCCGACGTTCCAGGCCCGCTTCCGGCGGGAGGCCCAGGCAGCCGCCTCGCTGAACCATCCGTCCATCGTCTCGGTGTACGACACAGGCGAGGAGCCGGACAGCACCGGCCAGTCGATTCCCTACATCGTGATGGAGTATGTCGAAGGCAAGACGCTTCGCGAGATCCTCCGCGAGGGTCGCAAGGTGCTACCCGAGAGGGCACTCGAGGTCGTTGCCGACGTTCTCGGTGCATTGGACTACAGCCATCGTGCCGGCATCGTGCACCGCGACATCAAGCCCGCCAACGTCATGCTCACGCCGAACGGCAGCGTGAAGGTGATGGACTTCGGCATCGCCCGTGCCATCGCCGACTCGTCGGCGACGATGACGGCGACGGC
>JBDUDR010000151.1:0-6653 GCA_040002845.1 Nocardioidaceae bacterium | reverse complement strand
TCACCTGGTAGGCCTCTACCGGTTCTGGTTCTCGGAGACGAAGAAGGCCGCCGCTGAGATGTGAATCCCATGGTTTCGGGGCAGGGCTGAGCACGTCCGAGACGCCGGCCTCGACGTCATGGTGGTGGACGCAGACTCAGGTGGCGGCTTGGACGGTGACGTTCATCCCGAGGGCCTCGAGCTGGCGCACGAGCCGGTTGGTCCGGTGCTCGACCGAGTAGCGACGTGCCGCCCAATCCGGACCCAGCTCACGGTAGGGCACCCTGTCGCGCACGATGTGGTAGAACGCGAGGAGGATGTCATGGCGGGTAGCGCCGATCTCCTTACCGGGCCCTCTGCGGCCACGGATCTGGGCATGGTGCGCAGCCAGATAGGTTCCCTTGGTCCGGGAGGCCGCGTGGGCTGCCTCGGTCAACGCCTGCCGCAACCACTTCGGTCCCCGGCGGGTCTGACCGCTCTTCCGCTTCCCTCCAGATTCGTTGTTACCCGGGCAGATCCCGGCCCAGGAGGTCAGGTTCGCCGAGGTGGGAAACACCTCCATGTCCCACCCGCACTCGGCCAACAGCACCTGCGCGGTCCGCTCCGACACACCGGGAATCGTGCACACGAGTTCGACCAGATCGGCCACTGGCGCCAGCCGCTGCGCGATCTGGATGTCGAGCCCGGCGATGGCGGCCTCGAGGCTGTCGATGTGCCTGAGCAGTCCGGCCACCAGCACACCATGGTGCTCGACCCGGAACCGGTTGGCCAACGCCTCGACCAGTTGCGGGCGCTTCGCGCGGAGCCGTCCCTTGGCCAGGTCGGCCAGGTCGTGCGGGTCGCTGGTGCCTGACATCAACGCCTCAAGGATTGCTCGCGCGGACTTGGAGTAGACCTGCGAGGCGACACTGGTGAGCTTGATTCCGCTGTCTTGCAGGACCTTCTCCACACGCTGAATCGCCCGGGTCCGTTCCTCGACCTGGGCCTTACGAAGCCGAGTCAGCTCCCGTAGATCACGCACCTCGTGAGGAGGCACGAAACTCGGGCGGACCAGTCCGTGCTCGAGCAGTTGGCAGATCCACGCCGAGTCCGCGACATCGGTCTTGCGGCCCGGGACGTTGTGAAGGTGCTGGGCGTTGAGCAGCCAGCATCCGAACCGTCGCTCCAAGACCGCGAACACCGGTTTCCAGTACACGCCGGTGGCTTCCATGCCGACCAGCGTGACCGCGAACGTGGCCAGCCAGTCACCCAGAGACTCCAGCTGACGCACAGTAGTTGCGAAGGTGCAGGTCTCCTGATGCCGCTGACCTCGTCGGGTCGAGGGCACCCGCACCGTGGCCACCACCGTGTCGCGGTGCACATCCAAACCTGCGCACCGCTCAACCAACACATCCATGATCCCTCCTTTGGGACGACATCGCTCTGGTCGTCCGGAGGGGCCTACCAATCAGAAGAGTCTGAGATACGCGCTCGCAGCAGCAGTCATCGGTTCCTCAGGCCCCCGCGTCACACTTTTTTTACGGGCTCGCAACACCAAGCGGCGCCGACGTCCACCGGACCACCAACCCGATTCTCATCCCGCATCGGTGGCGGCCACCACCGCCGCCATCGGCACTTTTTTCAGAAACTCCCGGTCCATCCGCAGCTCGGCCACCTCGACCCGCAGCCGCTCCAGCTCGGCCCGCTCATCGATATCCAACGCCGGCGGCGGGTCGTCGTCGTGGGCCCGCTCGATCGCGACCCAGCGACCCAGCAGAGCCTCCCCGACCCCGATCTCGCGGGCCACCGTCGCAATCGGACGGCCGGTGTCGATCACCAGATGAGCCGCGTCATGGCGATACGTGGGCGAGTAGCTCTTCCGCTTCGCCCTGGGCTTGGCTTTTCCAGACATGTGAACATCCTCGCCGCGGGACCAGAGATCCCGCTATCAAGGTGTCCACCAAACGGGGGGAACCCCACTCGACGGCAGAAACATCTTGACTTACCGTGAATATCAGCGCGGCCTTTACGCGTCAGAGCGGCCCCGGCGCGGAGCTTCCAAAATCTCACGCCTGGTTTGCGTCTACCTGGACATCGTCACTCTGACGCCGCCGACGAAACCAAATCAAGCCCCGTCAGCAGATCACCCCATCGTCACCAGACACAACGCGGCCGCCGTCAAACAACGCGACGCTCAACAGCTGTCTGTCAGACGCGATCTGACCGCCGCTCGGGCGTTCTTCACCCGGGCTCTGGCCACGGGAGTGGTGCCCGTCGAGGTCACCACGGACCGGGCACCTGCCTACTCGCGAGTTCTCGACGAGCTGGTCCCGACCGCCCTGCACGACACCGAGCAGTACGCCAACAACAGAGTCGAGGCAGACCATGGTCGGCTCAGTTCAGAAGCCTCCAGGACAGCGGGGGAGCCTCAGTTGCGTGACGGGGTCTTCAAGCCGATAACGAACCCACCACCCACTTGCTCGGCATCAGCCACCCCCTGGCTGAGCCGCGGATCGCGAGCCCCCAGACGTCGTGCAAGGTGAGCCCAGCCGCGTCGTGCCGAAACAGCCGCCGGGACCCAGCCTGGTCGGCACTGTTTCATTGGACGATGCCGCGAGTCTCTGACCGCAAATCCTGCGGCCCGGGCCGTCAGCCTCCCGTCAGTCACACCTCTTTGTGCCGAGTTCGGCGACCTGGAAGTGGCCCTCGGGACTGGTCGCGGCCGGTCGACAGGAAGATCTCCTGTGCCGACGTCACACGATGGCTCAATGCAACAGTGCCGTCAAAGGTCCTCGCCGCCTCAACGACTGACTGGCCCCGGGCCGATTCAGCGCCCCGAGCTGATCGCATCGACATAGGCGACGACGCGGTTGAGGAGACCGGTCGCGTTCAGGAGCTCGACCGGCGGGGCGGGTGGATTCTCCGCCAGCTCGTAGAGGAGCGGTGCGGCATCGTGGTGGCCGAGCTGCAGAGCCACCTGAGCACACGTGCGTGCCGCGTCACGCACGGCGCCGGGCTGGACGGTCCAGATCGCCTCGAACAGCCGCTGCCGGTCCGGAACCGTTGACTGGGCTGGCAGCTCCCACGCGGTCAGCATCGCGGGGAAGTCCGGAGCGTCGCACACGACGACCCATTCCCTCCGCATCGGCGCATCTGCTGGCAGGTGGACCAGACTGGTTCCCCCGCGGGACTCGGCCCCATCGGCGAACTCGGCAAAGGCAATGGCGGATCGAGAGATGCGCGCAAGCTCGCTCCACCGCTCCTCCGCGGCTCGGAAGTAGCGCTCATGCTGGAACGAGCCGAAGATCGCCGGCCGCTCGGCGCGCGCACAGCACTCGTCCTCGATGGCCCAGGAGAGTGCGATGAGCGTCGACTTCTTCAACCGCTGAGGAACGAGGGCGGGATGCCTGCGGCGGAGGGCGGCGTAGACCGTGGGGGCACCCGGAGCGTCGTCGACGCGGGCCTGCAGCAACGCCAGCTCAGCGATGGCGACCTCCAGGCGCGCGCCCGCATCCTGCCGCCGGACGATCTGTCGTACCAGGTCCACGTCGATCTCGGAGTAGCGGCGGTGGCCGCTCTCCCGGCGCTCCGCGCGGGGAAATCCGTGTCGGGACTCCCACATCCGTAAGGTGGCCGGCTTCACGCCGGTCCGTTCCGCAAGATCGCCGATGGACAGCGTGGCCGGGGAGGTCGCCGATGGGGTGAGGGGTTGCGCTGAAAGGGTGTCCGGGGGCATGATGGCATCCTAAACCTAAACAGGCTGTTAAGGAAAGTGTTCAACTTTCTTCGGCCACGACGTCAGGAGACAGCATGACTCAGAACAGCACCGAGACTGCGGACCGTACGGACCGGCACCGAACCGACGAGTCCCTGACCCAGAAAGCGCTGGACTGGACAGACCTCGGGCGCGAGATGTGGTCCTTCCTCACCGGTCGCGAGGCCGCGATCAACTACCGCTTCATCGACATGTCGGTCGAAGTACCCCGCGACACCGGTGCTGGTGCCCCACGCGCGACCTGGAAGCTGAACGGCACCCTTCAGATCACGACGAAGGACCACGCGAACTCCACCGATACCGCCGCCTGAGCCATGGCCGCCCATCTCACTGTCGACGCTGACCTCGAGTTCTCGGTCGACATCCCAGGGTCGCCCGCCGTGACCGGCGCGCTGACCGGCTCCGGAACGGCGCTCGAGCTCCGGGTGAGCTCTCCGGCCGCGTTCGCCGGACGGTCGGACTCAGGCGCGTTGCGCGGTCTCGCCCAGGCGCTCGCGGACAAGGGACTGTCGATCACCGTGGTCTCGCCGACCGGTCCGCTGGTCACCTTGGGTGTGCAGCGGACATCGTGGCTACAGCGTCGGGTGACGGGCTCGCGCCACATCAGTATCGAGCGACGGGCGGGACTCTGGTCGCTGATCCGCGGCCGGAGCCTCGCTCGCAGTGGAGGTGCGCTGCCAAGCGTCGGGCTCGCACCGCCACCGACCATGTTCCCGGTCGCCCCGACGTTGCGTCGGCGTCCTCGCCGGCGGGTAACCACGACGCATGATCCCTACCGGGGCGGCAACGCGCGGCTGAGCCTGCCGGTCGGCGAGTATGCGCGATGGGGTGACCGGCCGCAGGCGTTCGCGTTGCGCGACGACGTCACCACCATCGGCTCGTCCGCCGACTGCGACATTCGCCTGGCCGGACTGGAGCCCCTGCATGCCGAGATCCGGCACGACGAGGAGGACGAGTTCGTCGTGGTGCGAATCGGGGAAGCCGCGAGGCCGCGTGTACACGGCGCGCCAGTGGAGACCGCGATCCTGCGAACCGGAACCAGGGTCGACTTCGGCCCTTGGACCCTGTCGTACTTCCGTGAGGAGTACGCCGACCATGGCAGACCGTACGGCGGTCGCATCGGCGGCGAGCTGGGCCATCAGCGAAGCCAACCCAGCCGAGAGGGACTGCGCCGACAGATGGAGGAACAGTGAGCTCCACACAGCCGGTACTGGTAGCCGGATCATCAGGTTTCGTGGGGAGACGCCTCTGCGATGCGCTTGCCGCCGAGGGCCACGCCATCCGGGCGATGACCCGACATCCCGACAGCTACCAAGGAGAAGGCGACCCGGTGTTCGGGGACGTACAGGATCCGGCGACCTTGCACGAGGCACTCGACGGATGTCGGGCGGCGTACTACCTGGTGCACTCCTTGGGCTCGAAGGACTTCGAGCGACTGGATGCTCAAGGTGCCCGGGCGTTCGGCAAGGCGGCGGCGGCAACCGGCGTACAACAGATCATCTATATGGGAGGGCTGGGGAGCGACACCGACCAGCTGTCATCCCACCTGCGCAGCCGTCGCGAGGTCGAAGGACTGCTCGGCACTGCAGGAACGCCGGTCACCGTCCTACGAGCCGGGATCATCGTCGGGAGCGGCGGCATCTCGTGGGAGATGACGCGTCAGCTGGTCGACCACCTCCCCGTGATGGTGACGCCCCGGTGGGTGCGGACCAAGACGCAGCCCATCGCAGTGGCCGATGTCGTGCGCTACCTGGTCGGAGTGCTCGATGAGCCACGGTCGAAGGGACGAGTCTTCGAGATCGGCGGCCCCGAGGTGATGGAGTACGTCGCCATGCTCCGCCGCGTCGCGTTGATCAAGAACCGTCGGCTGGTCGTCGTACCCGTGCCGCTGCTGAGCCCGGGGCTCTCGTCGCACTGGCTGGCCCTGGTCACGAACGTCGACACCCAGACCGGGCGGTCGCTCATCGACTCCATGTCGAACGAGGTGGTCGTCAGCGATGACAGCATCAGGGCGATCGTCCCCTTCGAACCCATGGACTACGACGCTGCGGTCCGAACGGCGCTGCGTGAGCAGGAGCAGCCCCGCGGGACGCAATGACCTTACGCGGCGGAGAGTTCAGGTGGCAGCGGGTCGGAGGGGAGATCGCATCCAGGCTGCCGCTGTCGATCCGGCACGTCGTGCCCGTCAACCACCTCGAGTCCGAGGCCGTGGTCGCGCGCAGAAGACGCGTGGTGACGGGAGTGTCTCTGCTTGGTACCGGTCTGCTCGGCATCACGCTCTCGACCAAGCCCGGCTCCAAGACGTTCTACGGAATGACCGCGGCCGTCGCGGCGACCTGGACCGCCGGAGGAGTGCTGTCCGGGCCGTTGCACCTGGGCTGGATCCAGAGCCGCGACCGGCGGCTCCGTCGGCCCGTCATCACTCCTATCGCGACGGGTGTTGGGGCGTTCGGCTTCTTCTACGGGTGCGCGCTGGTGGTCCGCCGGATCCCCGTTCTGAGTCGAGCGGTCGGCAACGTGCTGGCGTTCGCCGAGGAGGGCAACACCCCCGCCGTCCTGGCCACCGCGCTGGCCAACGGCTTGGGGGAGGAGATCTTCTTCCGCGGGGCCCTTTTCTCCGCGCTGGATGCCGACAGAGCAGTCGTCGTCTCGACCGCTGTCTACACCTTGGCCACGGCATCGACTCGTAACCCTGCCCTGATGCTCGCGGCCGGGGTAATGGGCACGCTCTTCAGCCTGCAACGACGAGCCTCCGGCGGGTTGCAGGCGCCGGCCCTCACCCATCTCACCTGGTCCACCCTCATGGTGTGCTGGCTACCCAGGCTCTTCCACCGGGCACGCCGCGGCGCATCGTGATGGCCGGGCAGTGGTCCATCAAGGTGACGAGCAAGCGGTGCGCGTCCCGGCTGAGGATCGACTC
>JBDUDR010000150.1:0-6710 GCA_040002845.1 Nocardioidaceae bacterium | reverse complement strand
GGCGCGGCGACCGGCGGAGTTGCTGCTGGTGTGGCAATCCGGCGACGTGTGGGCTAACTCGGGCATACGATGGCCGCCTCGCTCGGTCCGTCGACCGAGCCGGGGAGGGAGGGCGATGCCGATGTCGGCAGACCGCGGTTATTACGGTCTGTATGCATTACGTCGCGCTGTGTTACTCGCCATGGCACCCATGGAGAGCCGCGACGACCTCCTCGCGACCGCGGTCGGTGGCGGCGATCCAGGTCCTGCCTGGGCCGCGAGCTCGGCTGGCGACATCTCGTCACCGTCCGGCCCGCAGCCAGCCCACGGTCGCAACATCGGTACGAGTCCGCACGGCGGCAGTGCGCGGATCGGCACCGGACAACAGGCCGGGCTCGACTCTCGGATCGTCGAGTTGGTGGACCTGGCCAAGGCCGGGGACTCCGATGCGTTCGGCCAGCTGTACGAGCACTACGTCGGTCAGGTCTATCGCTATCTTTACTACCGGGTCGGGAGCGTCACTCTCGCCGAGGATCTGACCAGCGAAGCGTTTTTTCGGGCCCTGCGGAGCCTGGATTCGTTCAACTGGCAGGGCAAGGACTTCGGTGCCTGGCTCACCACCATCGCCCGCAACCTGGCCATGGACCACTACAAGTCGGGACGCCAACGCCTCGAGGTGACCACCGACCAGATCACCAACCACGACTCGGCCACCGAAGGCCCCGAAGACGATGTGATCACCCGATCCACCAACGAGATCCTGCTCAAGAGCCTGCGAAAGCTGTCCCCTGAACAACAGGACTGCCTGGTGATGCGGTTCCTGCAGGGACTGTCCATCGCGCAGACCGCAAAGGCACTCAACCGTTCCGAGGGAGCCATCAAGCAGCTCCAGCTGCGCGCCACCCGAAACCTAGCCAAACTGCTGCCGGACGGCCTGCGATGACGCGTCATCCCACGCCCGCCTCGTCACGGTCCGTAACCTGCGAGCCGGGCCCTTCGTTGGTGCATCAGACGGCTCCAGCTCACCGTCGCCTGGGTGGGACCCGATGATCTGGCTATCGGCTCGCCGCAGGCAGGCACGCGAGTTTGCCCGCGCCGTCGAAACGGGGACCAGAAAGGCGGCGTCTGAGTTGGAATCTCCACTTCAGGTCGTGACGCTGCTGCGCGAGATCCCGCCCGTCGAGCCGGACCCAGCGTTCGTCTCGGAACTGCGAAGCCAGCTGCTGACGGCCGCCGTTCTACTCTCTGCGGAACCAGACCAGGCCGGGGACGGCGATCTCCCCCCGATCCGAGGGCGGACGCCGCGGCAGCAACGCGGTTTGGCCATCGCGGCCTCCACGCTCGTCATCGTCGGCGCGGGCACCGGCACGGCCGCTGTCAGCCAGCAGGCTCTGCCGGGAGACCTGCTCTACCCGGTCAAGAGGTCCATCGAGAACGTCCAGTTCCACCTGGCCAGGGGTGACTCCGGCAAGGGCAGCGAGCTGCTGCAACAGGCGGCCACCCGCCTCGACGAGGTGGAGGCGCTGACCGCTGAGGACCCGACTCCCAACGACGAGCAGATCGCTGAGCTGAACCAGGCATTGAGCGACTTCGGCAGCCAGACCACGGACGGCGGCAGCAGGCTAATATTGGCGTTTGCCAGCGATCGCGATACCCACGACATCGGCCGGATCCGAGTCTTTACAACGCAGTCGGCGACGCAACTGACACATCTCGCGCCGGCGATGCCCGCCGAGCTGCGCACGTCCTTCACACAGGCGGCGACGACCGTCGGATCTCTGGACGCGCTAGCCGTGCGGATCTGTGCGACCTGTGGTGGCGCGTTGCCCCTCGTATCGGTGCCGGGTCAACCGCTGTCGGCGGGCCCCTTCCTGACCGACGTCTCCAGTGTCGAGCTGTCAGATTTGCCGAGCACCGGTGCCGGAGGGTCTCACACCGTTACCCTGCCAGGCGGCCCGTCAGTGACGGAGGTGCCCACCACCGTGCCGACGACCAGCGGCACCACCCCCAGTGGTGACAGCACGGGAGAAACCACCAGCGAGCCAACCTCTCCGACCTCGGTCGAGTCCAGTCAGACGTTGGATGGGACGGTTTCCCTGCCCGGCGGTGTGCTGACGCCGATCACCACCACGCTGCCGGAGGACCTGGAGACCATTGTCATCCCGATCCCGCTGCTCTGAATTAGCGGTCTGTCTCATGATTGATTCTCCCGGCGTTCGGCGGCGTAGCGCGGGGCCATCGACTCCATCTGTTCCATCACGGTCTTGATCGCAGCTGGTTGTTTATCTGGTGGGTAGCCATGCCTGACGAGCAGTCGCTTGATGGAAGACCGGAGCTTGGCCCGGACGTCGTCGCGCACGGTCCAGTCCGTCCGGACGTCGCGACGCATCACCGCCACGAGTTCTCGAGCGATGTCGGCCAGAACACTTTCGCCCTGCTCCTCGACGGCCGATTCGTTCAGAGCTACGGCGTCGTAGAACGCGAGCTCGTCCTCGTTCAGTGGCGGTGTGAAGTGTGCGCCTCGGTTGGCCTCAGCGGCGACCTCCTTCGCAAGCTCAACCAGTTCCGCGATGACCTCTGCAGAGGTGAGCTGCTGGTTGGTGTACTTGTTCATCAGCTCCGTGATCCGCCCGGAAAAGGCGCGCTGGCGGACCATGTTGTTGCGTGTGGCCTTGGTTGACTCGTCGTTCAGCAGCTTGCGGAGCGCCTCGATCGCCAAGTGAGGGTTCACGGCCTGCTGCGTCTTCGCCACAAAGTCGGGGTTGAGGTCCCGCAAGGTGGGTTTAGGCATTCCGGCCGCGTCATAGATGTCGAGCACCTCGCCCGACGCGGTCGAGTCGGCGATGAGCTCACCAAGCAGACGCTGGATTTCCTCGGGGATCGGTTCGCCTCGCGACTGCCGTTCCTCGGCGTCGAACTTGGCCATCCAGACCCGAACCTCTTCGTAGAACCTGACTTCCGGCTCGAGGTGAGTCAGCGTCTGCCGTCCCGAGCACAGCGCCCACGCCCGAGCGAGTTGTCCCGAGAGCTGGCGGTAACGCCCGGCCAAGGTCTGCTCTTCTGCGCCGACATCGTTGCCCGGCGTGGCTGGGCTGCGAAGGAAGTTCACGGTCGAGGTGATGGCGAACAGGTAGTCCTTGGGTCCCCCTTTCAGCTTCGCCTTCCAGTTGTGCCCAGCGACGAGCTCACGGATAGCAGCGGCGAGGCTCTCGGTGAGGGCAGCCGCCTCGTCAACGCTGCGACCGATCGGCTTGTTCTGCTGGTCCTTTTCGGTGTACTCAGCAAGGGCCTTCCGCAGGTTGTCCGCCAAAGGTGCGTACGCCACCAGCAGCCCGTCTTCCTTGCCGCGGAAAGTGCGGTTCACCCGAGCCAGAGTTTGCATCAACAGGGCACCCTTGATCGGACGATCGAGGTAGAGGGTGTGCAGTGGCGGGGAGTCATAGCCGGTCAGCATCATGTCCTTGACGATCACCATCTCAAGCTCATCGTCGACGTCCTTCAGCCGCTTCTTTATCGTCGCGTTCGCCGAGTCACGTCGCACGTGTTCGGCGACCGGCGCGACATCGGATGCGGTGCCCGAGTAGACGACCTTGATACGTCCCTGGTGCAGGTCGTCGGAATGCCAGTCAGGTCTCAAGGCGACGATCGCGGAGTAGAGGTTGGCGCAGATCTCGCGAGTGGCGCACACGATCATCGCCTTGCCCGGGGCTTCGATGAACTTGCGCATCTTGAGCCGGCGGTTCTCCCATTGGCTGACGATGTCCTCAGCCAGTGCCTCGAGACGTGCGGGCGCGCCATAGACCGCGTTGACGACGGCGACACTCTGCTCGATCCTGGCCCGCTCGGTATCGTCGAGTCCGACCGTGGCCTCGTCGGCAGCAGCGTCGAGGTCTTCCTCTTTGACATCGGTGGCGAGCCCCACCTTGATGAGCCGTGGCTCGAAGTAGACAGGTACCGTGGCGCCGTCCTCGACAGCACGGGTGAGGTCGTAGATGTCGATGTAGTCGCCGAACACCTCGCGCGTGTTGCGGTCCTGGAATGAGATGGGCGTGCCAGTGAAGGCGATGAGGGTTGCGTGCGGCAACGCGTCCTTGAGATGCCGGGCGTAACCGTCGAGGTCGTCGTAGTGACTCCGGTGCGCCTCGTCGACCACGACGATGATGTTGCGCCGGTCCGACAACAGTGGATGATCAGCACCTGCATCCCTCTCGTCCCTGCTGCGCCCGAACTTCTGCAGCGTCGTGAAGTAGATGCCGCCCGTGGTCCGGTTGCTGAGCTCGTCCCGCAACTCGGAGCGCCTTCGAATCTGCTTGGGCTTATCGGGGAGCAACAGGCTGCGGGCGAATGTCTCGTAGAGCTGTCCATCAAGCTCTGTGCGGTCCGTGATCACGACGATCGTCGGGTTCAGCAGCTTCGGTTGCCGGATCACCAGGTTGGCGTAGAGCTCCATCTCCATTGATTTGCCCGAGCCCTGGGTGTGCCAGACGACGCCGGCCTTGCCGTGGCTCTCGACCGCGTCGACGGTGCTGCCCACCGCGTTCGTGACGGCGAAGTACTGGTGGGGCTTGGCGATTCGCTTGACCAGTCCGTCGGCACCTTCGTCGAAGGCGGTGAAGCTGCGCAGGATCTGAAGGAACCGGAGCTGGTTGAACAGCCCGAACAGCGCGACCTCAAGGGAGGTGGCGTACGGCGCCTCGTCGATCTGGCTTCCGAGGTCTACCGGCTTCCCGTCGTCGTCGACGTTCCACGGCGAGAAGTGGTTCAGCGGCGTGAACTGGCTGCCGTACTTCGCGATGATGCCGTCGGAGGCGACGGTGCACAGCACGAACCGGAACGCCATCGGGAACTCGCGCAGGTAGGTCTGCAGCTGTGCGTGGGCTGCCGCGACGTCGGCGTGTTCGCTGCCGGCCTTCTTCAGCTCGATGATGCTGACCGGCAGACCGTTGCAGTAGAGCACGATGTCGAAGCGACGCCTGAAGTCGCCCTGCACGATCGTCACCTGATTCACCGCGAGCCAGTCGTTGGCGTCCGGATCGGTGCTGACTAGCCGGATGGTCGGGGTTACCTCGGAACCGTCAGCGTCGATGTACGTGACGCCCCGGAATCCCTCGACGAGATAGCTGTGCAGACGATGGTTCTCGGTGATCGCGTCCTGCGACCTCGGCGCGAGGATCTCGGCCATCGCCTGCTGGAGGTAATGAACCGGCACCGTCGGGTTCAGCGTCCGCATCGCCTCGATGAGACGCGACGGGATCACCAGCTCGTCCCACGACTCCCGCTCCCCACTGCCGGGGGCGATCTTGGCACCCTCGACCCACGGCCAGCCGAGCTCGGCCAGCGTGTCGAGCGCAAGGTGCTCCCACTGCTCCTCGCTGAATCCCATCACCTGCGCGGGCATCTAAAGCACTTCCCCGAAAGTCTTCTCCGCGTCCTTGACCCTGATCTTCCCCGACATCAACTGCGGCAACAGCGCATCGCGAGTCGCCGAGAGTGTGCGGTTCTCGACTTCAAGCGAATGAGCGAGTTCTCGCATCGGTGCAGCCGTCGCCTCAAACCCATCGTGCTCGGCATGTGGAAATATCGGGATCAAGGCGTCACCGAAGCGGTCGGCCCTGACTGCCGGATAGGCGCTGCCTTCAGCGGCACGCTCCAGATACGTGGTGAATGCGGGACACTTGGTGACCTCGTATAGGTAGGCGAATCCAACTTCTCTCGGAGAGAGAACCGCTAAGCCTGTCGACGCCACGAGCAGCGGATCCGCCGACAAGTTGAGTGCGTGCGACCTGCGGTTCGGCCGCACGGTCGACCATATCGTGTCCCCTTTTCGCACCCCGCGCCGCGCGCGACTCGGTGCCTCCTCCCATGCGATAACGTCGGGGTACTCGTAGTCACCCACACCGACTGACGCGATGTCGATGTATCTGAGAGTGCCACCCGCGACCGGCTTCACGGAGTCACCGTTGATATCAGCTACGTCACGCAGGAAACCTTGTTGCTCACATCTGGAGCGGATCTCGCCGAACACGGCAGCGAGGTACAGATCGATCGTTTCCGTTCGTTTGCTGTTGGCGGCGATCTTGTCGTCGAGCGCCCCCAACAGCTGAACCATGTGGACACGCTCAAGACTTGGGGCCGGGATTCGGTACGCGAAGAAATCCTCGCGACTCAGGCCCAGGTTTGTAGTTCCTGTGGCGTGGGATCGGCAGTACTCCCTGTAGTCAGGCGTTCGCAGCGACCAATACAGATACTCGGATGAAACTCGATCCGATGTTAGGTCCAGACGGACAGTGTCCTGAGTCAACCTTCCCGCAGCCACGTGCCTTGGCACCCGAGCCAAAGCGCCCAACAGGTCGGCCGCGTGTGCTACGTCCTTGAGCGATAAAAACAAGTCGCCAGGGCCGAGGATAAGTTTGGCCGGGCTGTCACCGCCGTACGTCTTCAGGTTGTCAGCCCGAAAGCCTCCATTCCGCTGAATAGCTCCAAGGCCGAGGAGAACTGGACCCGGCTCGCCGAGTTGTGCACCCTTGTACGTGGTGCCTCGTTGAAGAGTCACCAATTCCCCAAGCCGAATGTAGTCAGACATTGAATCTCCCAAGCATGGACTTGACCTTCGCCATGAGGTGGGCTGACTCATCGAACTGCTCGAACAGCTCCTTCGTGAGCCGCTCGATCTTCTCCTGGATCGGCTCGTCGTCGTCCTCAGCCTCGGGCGCTCCGACGTACCTTCCCGG
>JBDUDR010000149.1:0-6808 GCA_040002845.1 Nocardioidaceae bacterium | reverse complement strand
CGGATCGAGGTCCAGCTTCGGCTTCATTGCAGTGCTCCTTCGAGTTCAAAGATCTGCCGGCCGTCCACGACAGTACGCACGCAGCACGGCAGGGTCGCATCGGCAGACAGGTCAGGCAACCCGGACGGGTCCGCGTCACCCGCTGTCTCCCACACCGCGTAGGTGGCGGCTGCGCCAGGGGCTAGAACACCGGCATGGTCTCGACGCGCGGCTCGCCAGCCGCCCGTTGTGTGCGCCTCGAAGGCGGCATGCACCGTCAGTCGCTCAGTCTGTGTGTGGTGCAGGGTCGCCGCGCGTACGCCACCCCATGGGTCGAACGGAGTCACGGGAGTGTCTGATCCGAACGCCAGGGCGACCCCGGCTCTCTGTATCGAGGCGAAGGGGTTCATCGACCCGGACCGGTCACCCAACCGCTTCGCGTAGAGCCCGGTCTTGCCGCCCCACCAGGCGTCGAACATCGGCTGCACACTCGCGACGACGCCCAACCTGGCCAGCTCCGCGATCTCTGGCTGGCTGATCATCTCGACGTGCTCGAGCCGGTGGCGTGCCGTTGCCATCGCGGGCAGTCCGGTGACCTTGGCAGCAGCACGCAGACCGGCGACCACGGTGGCCACGCTTCGATCTCCGATGGTGTGGAAGCCGGCCTGGACGCCGGCCCGGGTGCACGTCAAGACGTGGTCGCACACCTGCTCGGTGGTGAGGTACAGGTGCCCGCTGGTGCCTTGGTCGGCGTCTGCGTAGGGAGATGACAGCGCCGCGGTCCGGGAGCCGATGGCGCCGTCAACGCACAGGTCGCCCGCAGCGCCCAGACAGCCGAGCTCGAGGGCGGTTTCAACGCCGCCGAGCTCGCCCCAGTACCCGAGAACGGTGGGAAGCGGCCGGCTCGCGGTCAGCTCGGCGATAAGGCCGAAGTCGTCCGGGCGGGACAGGTGTGGGGCTCCCAGCTCGTGCACCGCGCCGATGCCGCAGCCGGCAGCGGAGCACAACGCCAGCTCGATCGCGTCCCGCCGCTGACCATGTCCCGTCAGGGAGTTGGCCAGGTCACGTGCCCGGTGATGGGCCGCGCGCTCGACCCTGCCGTCACCGCCCCATCCGGCCAGCCGGGTCAGCTCTGGCGCTTTCGCGGCGAAGGCACTCGACAAGACCGCGGAATGGACGTCAACCCTCGTCAGGTAGGCCGGCCGGTCACCGACGGCGCGGTCGACCTCGGCGGCGGAGAACGGCCGCGACTCGGGCCAGTGGGTCTCGTCCCACCCATGACCGAGGATGAGTCCGTCCGTCCGCCGGGCGTGCTGGCTCAGCCGGTCGAGCGCATCGGGCAGGCTGGCGGCCGGCGACAGGTCCAGCCCGTCGGAAGCCAGTCCGGTCTGCGCGAGATGGGTGTGCGCGTCGACGAAGGCAGGGGTCACGAGCCGGCCATGCAGGTCGACGATCTCATCGGCCCCGTCGAGGTAGTGGGTGGCGCCCGAATCGTCCCCGATCCAGGAGACCACGGATCCTTCGATACAGATGGCGGTGGCAGCCGACCGGCTGGCCGGCGCGTAGACCGATCCCTTGTGGAGCACGACGCGACTCACGGGGGCCATCATGCCTGTTCGGCGGGCTCCCCGGCCCGGAGGCGGGTCTCGAACAGCCGGCGAACGTCCGGATCGGCCCGGAGCAGGTGCATGGCGTAGTCGGCGTGACCGGGGACGTACCCGTTGCCGACCAGCATGGTGACGTCAGCGGCCAGTCCCTCGGCGCCCAGGGCAGCCGCCGAGAACGACGTCGCCATCGAGAAGAAGACCACGGTGCCTCGTTGGGCGGTGGACAGGATGGCGCCGCCTTCGCACCCCGGCACGTCGACGCAGACCACTGTCACATCGGCCGGTCCCCCGCAGGAGGAGACCGCCTCAGAGAGCGTCACTGGGTCACGGGCGTCGCTCAGACAGATGTCGTCGGCCAGGTCGGTGCCGGCCAGCAGGTCAGCCTCGTGCCTGAGCGGCACCACCCCGATGGTGTGTGAAGCACCCGCCTCACGGGCCGCCGCCAGCGACAAGGAACCACTCTTGCCGGCCGCGCCGATCACCGCCACGACGGGCGCCTTGCCGCTCTCGACGTACGAGCGCACGACGCGAGCCGTGAGGGCAGGGGCACCGCAGACGTCCATGACTGCCAGGGACAGGGCCGTCGGCAGGTCCTCGGGGATCACTGCTGCAATGGACCGGCCGAACAAGATGGCATAGCCCGCGCAGGGGGCCTGCTCGCTGCGCCCGTCCCAGTCCCGCAGGTCGTCCTCGATGACCAACGGGGTGAGGGTCAATGACACCAGGGTTGTGATGTGGTCGCCGGGTGCAAGCCCCAGCGTCGACTCCTCGCCGACCTCCTCGACGCTTCCCACCAGCATGCCTCCCGACCCCGTGACCGGGTTGTGCATCTTGCCGCGCGTGCGCACGATGTCCAGCACCTCCGCGCGTACGGCATCGCCGTCTCCGTCGTGTTTCCGTTCGAGCTGACGGAAGCTCGCTGCGTCGAGGTTGAGTCGCTCGACGCGCACTCGAAGCTCGTCGGGCCACAGCCGAGCGCTGGTGTCGAGTCGCTGGGCTGCCTGCGGCAGCACCCCGGCAGGCTCGAGCACCCGGTGCAGACCCGTAGGCGTCGATCCGACCCTTGTTGCCACCTGTAAGCCTCCCGCTACTCACGTCATGTGAAGGAAATCTTACGGCGTGTCATTGGACTCGCCATATTTTCTCCCGTAGTCTCGCAGTCGAACAGGACCTTCAGCAAACCGTACCCAGGAGTGACAGTGACCGAGCACAGTGCCGCGCTCGAGCAGCCCTACCCGTACAAACGGGTGGAACTGGTCGAACCCGACTGGACCCGACTGCCCGGCTGGAAGGACGTTACTCGCGACGAATGGGACTCTGCCCAGTGGCAGCGGGCCCACTGTGTGAAGAACGTCAAGCAGCTGCGTGCTGTGCTCGGTGACGAGGTCGGCGAGCGGCTGTTCGCCGACCTCGAGCGTGACCAGGCCGAACGAGCGACCATGTCTATGCTGATGCCGCCGCAGATGGTCAACACCATGGTCCCCGACGGCTCCCCTACAGACGAAGACTTCACCGAGCGGTTGTACGCCGACCCGGTGCGCCGCTACATGCTGCCTGTCTTCTCCGACCGGCGCACCGACTGGCCGAGCCACCCGCAGGCCATGCGTGACTCGTTGCACGAACACGACATGTGGGTCGCCGAGGGCCTCACCCACCGCTACCCGACCAAGGTGCTGGCCGAGATCCTGCCCACCTGTCCGCAATACTGCGGACACTGCACCCGGATGGATCTGGTCGGCAACGCGACCCCGCAGTTCGACAAGCTCAAGTTCGATCTGAAGCCCGCTGACCGACTCGACAAGATGCTCGAATACCTGCGCCGCACTCCCGGCGTCCGCGACGTGGTGGTGTCCGGAGGCGACGTCGCGAACATGCCGTGGCCCCGGGTGGAGGCGTTCGTGTCGGGGTTGCTGGACATCGACAATATCCGCGACATCCGGCTCGCGACCAAGGCACTGATGGGGCTGCCCCAGCACTGGCTGCAAGACGACGTGGTTGCCGGCATGGAACGGCTGGCCACCAAGTCGCACGAACGCGGCGCCTCGATAGCGATCCACACGCATGTCAACCACGCGAACTCGGTCACGCCGCTGGTCGCCAAGGCCACCCGTGCCATGCTCGACACCGGGATCCGTGACGTGCGCAACCAGGGTGTCCTCCTGGAGGGCGTGAACGCCGCGCCTCACGACCTGCTCGACCTGTGCTTCGCACTGCTCGACGGTGCCCGGATCATGCCCTACTACTTCTACATGTGCGACATGATCCCGTTCTCAGAGCACTGGCGCGTCTCGGTGGCCCGTGCCCAGGAGCTGCAGCACGGCATCATGGGTTATCTGCCCGGCTTCGCGACCCCGCGCATCGTCTGTGACGTCCCGTTCGTCGGGAAGCGCTGGGTGCACCAACTGACTGACTATGACCGCGATCGCGGCATCTCCTACTGGACGAAGAACTACCGCACCTCGATCGAGCGCGACGACGTGGATGCGTTGGAGCGGGAGTACGAATACTACGACCCGATCCACACTCTTCCCGCCCAAGGGCAGGCCTGGTGGACCGAGCATGCGACCGACAACACGCCGGTTGCGTTGGCGCGCGCTGCCGCCAGCCGGCTCGCCGCGGAGGAACAGAAGCTGATCACGATCGGCTGACCCTCACAGCGCGGGCGGGCGCCGCTCGTACGGCGTCGACAGCACGATGGTCGTACGCGTTGTCACGTTGGCGGCGGAGCGGATGCGTGACAACAACACCTCCAGGTCCGCTGGAGTGCTCACGCGGGTCTTGAGGATGTACGACTCGTCGCCTGCCACCGAGAAGCAGCCCTCTATCTCTGCGATGTCGGCAAGGCGATCCGGCGAGTCGTCCGGCTGAGACAGGTCGATCGGGCGGATCGAGATGAACGCCGTGAGGGGAAGGTCGACCTCTGCGTAGTTCAGGTTGACCGAGTAGCCGGCGATCACGCCACGCTGCTCGAGCCGCCTCACCCGCTGGTGGACCGCTGAGGTGGACAGGCCGGTCGCCTTGCCCAGGTCAGTGAACGACATCCGTCCGTCGGTGCTCAGCAGCCGAAGTATCTGGCGATCGATGTCTTCCACAGGCCGACTCTAATCGCCGAGGTACGCGAGGTCGCGGGTCGTGGTGTTCAGGCGCTCCACCCCAGGCGCTGTGCAGACCACGATGTCCTCGATCCGGGCGCCGTGCCGGCCGGTGAGATAGATCCCGGGCTCGATCGAGAAGGCCATCCCCTCCTCCAGGACGAGCGGGTTGCCGGCCACGATGTAGGGCTCCTCGTGGGTCTCCAACCCGATCCCGTGACCTGTGCGATGTATGAACGCGTCGCCATAACCCGCCTCCGCGATGAGCTCGCGACCCAAGGCGTCGATGGACTCGGCACTGACACCGGGCTTGGCGTACTCACACTGCTTTTGCTGCGCCGCTCGGAGCACCGCGAAGTAGTCCTCGTACTCCGGTTCTGCACGTGCACCGACCAGGTAGTTCCGTGTGCAGTCTGAGCAATATCCGGTCGCCATCGTCCCGCCGATGTCGACAACCACCGGGTCACCAGGCTGGATGACCCGGTCCGAGACCTCATGGTGCGGTGAGGCACCGTTGGGTCCCGACCCGACGATGACGAAATCGGCGCGGACGTGGCCCTCTGCGATGATCGCGTCAGCGATGTCGTGGGCCACCTCGCGCTCCGTCCGACCGACGTGGAGCCACTCCCCCATTCGCTGGTGGACCCGGTCGATGGCCTGACCGGCCTCCCGCAGCGCAGCGACCTCACCAGGGGTCTTGCGCATGCGGAGCGGCCCCACGACGTCTCCCGCCAGCACCTGGGTAGCCGCCGGCATCACCGCCCGGAACCTGACCACCTTCTCGGCCCACATGTGATTGTCGAGGGCGATCGTGGCGGCGCCGACCGGCAGCAGCGAGGCCACCAGCGCGTACGGATCGGCGGTCTCCACCCAATCGGCGACCCGCAGATCGATTGACCCGACAGGTGAGGCGAGCGCCGCGGGCCGCTCCAGCTCCGGCACCACGAGCGTGGGCTCACCGTCGGAAGGGACCACCAGGGCTGTCAGGCGTTCGAGCCGTGTCGCGTCGTACCCCGTCAGGTAGCGCAGGTCGGCACCGGGAGTGATGACGAGCGCATCCACACCGAGCTCTGCCGCCTGCTGCTGGGCCCGCTTGATCCGCTGGGGCAGGTCAGTTGTCACGCCGCTCAGACTATCTGCGTGATCGGCGCGGGAGCCGTCGACGGCCGTCAGGGCGATGACGAGCGGCGCCTGATGGCCCGAACGGCACGAAATGCCGCGAATGGCGCGGCCGCCCGCTTCAGCTGGCCCGCTGCTGACACCGGAACCCGAGCACGCCGTGTAGGCCGCTGTCAGTGAGGCTCATCATGGATCCGGCTGAAGCCAGCCGAAACCTCGGTAGGTTCGGGATAGCCATCGACCGTCGAGGAGAACCCTTGGTGGTGCCACTCATCGGCCGCTCCATGGCCGCGGCTGTCGGCGCCCTGCTCGTGCTCACGGCGGCGGCCAGCGTCACCGGGACGCTCATCGTGCCACGTCCGGTCGGCAGCTGGCTGACCCGATGGGTGGACCGAATCGTGAACGGGGCATTCCGGATGGCGACCAGCGTCATCGCCGATTACAAGCGGCGTGACCGGGTGCTCGCCGCGCAGGCGGCGGCGATCCTGCTCGCACAGCTGACCCCCTGTACGTGTGCGCCGGGAGCGAGGACCTCGAGATCTCTCGATGTCTCTCCATGAAACAGCCTTTGACCTGGGCCGATGCCGCGAGTCGCGCTGCTGACGCCGTCAACTGTACCCGGGCCACTCGGAGTATCTGGGGCCGTCTCGACCCAATTCGAGCCCGGAAAGTGTCCAATAAGTGTCCGATGGCCGGGAAGCGACGGCTTCGCCGCCATCAGCTCTTCAAGCCTCGATGAGGCGAGATCAACCGGACGCTCGGGCGAGACCAGCTCGGTCCACTCCACCTGCAAAATGTCGCGTCGAACAGCCCCCGTTCATTGGTCGCTACGTGGCTACGGCCTCCAACGCAACAAGGGCGGTTCATCGTCAGCGACCTGGGCAGGCATACGTCGGCGGATTTACAGAGCGACCTTGCGGGCACTCTGACCGGCAATTGCGCCGCTCGCTGCGAGACTTGCGCGCGGTTTCCACGCAGACGACCGGACTTGGTCGGCACCCGCCGACCACC
>JBDUDR010000148.1:0-6908 GCA_040002845.1 Nocardioidaceae bacterium | reverse complement strand
AGCACGTGCTCGGAGGCCGAGCCTTGGTCATCGTGATCGGCAGCGGGTTGTACGCCCTCGGCATCTTCACCGCAGCCACCTGCTATCACCGGTGGAGACGACTGGAGACGGCGATGCTCCAGGGCAAGCCCCTGCCTTTCTCGGTCGTGCCTCCCGTCATTTCGGTATCGCTGACGGTCCTGGCCATCATCGCATTTGTCGGCGCCGTCGCGCGTTGAGTGGCCCTTCTCGCCGTCCCTCCTGATCTCCAACGACGGGTAGCCGCTGACTCGGGCGGGGGTCAGAATCCGAGCTCGGACTCGAAGTTCGCCTCCTCCAGCCGTTGCTTCACCGCAGTCAGGAATCTTGCCGCGTCTGCTCCGTCGACGAGTCGGTGGTCGTAGGTCATCGCGAGGTAGACCATGTGGCGCACCGCGATCGTCTCCCCGAGGTTGGGATCGTCGATCACCACCGGGCGCTTGACTACGCTGCCGGTGCCGAGGATGCCCACCTGGGGCTGGTTGATGATCGGGGTGTCGAACAAGGCGCCGCGGCTCCCGGTGTTGGTGAGCGTAAACGTGCCGCCCGACAGCTCATCAGGTGTGATCTTGTTGTCGCGGGTCCGAGCCGCCAGGTCGGCGATCTTGCGCGCCAGTCCGGCGATCGACAGGTCACCTGCGTCCTTGATGACCGGGACCAGGAGGCCGCGTTCGGTGTCCACCGCAACACCGAGGTGCTCGGCGTCGTAGTAGGTGACCTCGTCGGTCTCGGTGTTGATCGACGCGTTGAGCTGCGGATAGACCTTCAGCGAGTCGACGACCGCCTTCGCGAAGAACGGCAGGAACGACAACTTGACGCCCTCGCGCTCGGCAAACTGCACCTTCACGCGATCACGCAGCCGGGAGATCTCGGTCACGTCCACCTCGACGACCGTGGTCAGCTGGGCAGACGTCTGCAGCGACTCGACCATGCGGGTGGCGATGACCTTGCGGAGCCGGCTGAGCTTCTCGGTCTTGCCGCGTAGCGGGCTCGGAGTCGGTGCCGCTGCGGCAGCCGGCTTGGCTGCGGTTGGCGTCGGTGCGGCCGCCTCGCTGGCGGCGGCTTGCTTGGCTTGCGCGGCCGCGAGCACGTCCTGCTTCCGCACTCGACCCCCAACACCAGTCCCCTTCAGACTGGCCAGATCCACGTCGTGACGAGCCGCCAGCTTGCGCACTAGCGGCGTGACGTACGACCCGCCCTGTGCAACCGCTCCGGTCGGTGCCTCGCTGACTGCGGAGGAGACGGCAGGGACAGGCGCGGGTGCTGGGCTCGGTGCCGGTGTCGGGCTGGGTGCGGGCTCCGGGCTCGGCGCCGCCGGGGGTTGTTCCCGAGCCTGTTCGTCCGGCTCCGGCTCAGGCTGGGCTGGTTCCTCCGCCTGCGGTTGAGCTTGGGCTTGTTCGTCTTGCGCAGGCTCACCCGCGGCGGGGGCGCTCGGCGCGGCCCCCGCCTCACCGATGATCGCCAGCTCGGCGCCGATCTCCACCGTCTCGTCCTCGGCCACCTTGATCTCGAGCAAGGTGCCTGCGACCGGGGACGGGATCTCGGTGTCCACCTTGTCGGTCGAGACCTCCAGCAGCGGCTCGTCAACAGCCACTTGGTCTCCGACCTGCTTCAGCCACTGCGTGACCGTGCCTTCGGTCACGCTCTCGCCGAGCGCCGGGAGGGTCACCGATGTGGAGCTTCCAGTGGCTGCAGGCTCACCAGTCGAGCCTTGCTCGGCGGCCGGTTGCGGCTCAGCCTCGGCCTCAGCGGGCTCGGGGGCAGCCTCCTCCGCCGGGGCCTGCTCAGCCTCGGCTTCGGCGGGCTCGGGGGCAGCCTCCTCCGCCGGGGCCTGCTCAGCCTCGCTCTCGGCTGCTGCCGACTGATCCGCGTCGCCTGCCTGATCCGCTGACCCTCCGTCGTCGGCGTCACCGATGACGGCCAGCACGGCACCGACCTCGACCGTCTCGTCCTCGGCGGCTTTGATCTCCAGCAGTACGCCGGCGGCTGGGGACGGGATCTCGGTGTCCACCTTGTCCGTGGAGACCTCCAGGAGAGGCTCGTCGACAGCGACGTCGTCGCCGACCTGCTTGAGCCACTGGGTCACGGTGCCCTCGGTCACGCTTTCGCCGAGTGCGGGGAGAACTACTTCGACCGACATGGGCGATCCTTCACTTCGATGAGTGGGGTGTTCACGAATGCATGTGCAGTGGCTTGCCGGCGAGGGCCAGATGTGCTTCGCCTAGAGCTTCGCTCTGGGTCGGATGGGCGTGAATGAGCTGCGCCACGTCGTCGGGCACCGCCTCCCAGTTGAAGATCAGCTGTGCCTCGCTGACCAGCTCACCAACCCTGGCGCCGACCATGTGAACGCCGACGACCGGGCCGTCCTTGGTGCGTACCAGTTTCACGAATCCCGCGGTCTTGAGGATCTGGCTCTTGCCGTTGCCGCCCAGGTCATAGGTCAGCGCTTCGACCTGGTCGGCGCCGTACTGCTCCTTGGCCTGGGCCTCGCTGAGGCCAACGGAGGCAACCTCCGGGTCGCAGTAAGTCACACGCGGGATGCCGTTCTCGTCGATCGGCATCGGGCCGAGCCCGGCAATGTCCTCGGCGACGAAGATGCCCTGCTGGAAGCCGCGGTGCGCCAACTGGAGGCCAGGCACGATGTCTCCGACCGCATAGATGCCGTCGACGTTGGTGCGGCACCGCTCGTCGGTGAGCACGAAGCCGCGGTCCATCGCGATGCCCTGAGCCTCATAGCCCAACTCGCCCGTGCTCGCCCCGCGTCCGACGGCCACCAACAGCAGATCGGCTTCGTACACCTCACCCGACTCGACGGTGACCGAGACGCCCGAGTCGCTGACGGAAACGCTCTTGAAGGGTGTGCTCGTCTTGGCCGTGATGCCACGCTTGCGGAAAGCGCGTTCGACCATCTTCGACGATGCCTCGTCCTCGGCGGCCAGCAACCGGGGCAGGGCCTCGAGGACCGTCACCTCGGTGCCGAAGGATCGCCATGCGCTGGCGAACTCCAGGCCGATCACGCCGCCGCCGAGCACGACGGCAGAGTCGGGCACGCGCTGGATGTTGAGGGCCTGTTCGCTCGTGAGCACGCGTTGGCCGTCGATGTCCAGGCCCGGAAGGGACTTGGAGTACGAGCCGGAGGCCAGCACGACGTGTTTCCCGACGTACTGTGTCCCGTCGACCTCGACGGTGTTGGGTGCGGTCAACGTGCCATGTCCGGCGAGCACGGTGATGCCCCGGCCCTGGATGAGCCCGGTCAGGCCCTTGAACAAGCGCCCGACGACGCCGTCCTTGTACTTGTTCACCCCTGCCATGTCGACGCTGTTGAACGTGACATCGACGCCGAACTGGTCGCTCTCGCGCGCCTGGTCGGCGATCTCACCTGCGTGCAGCAAGGCTTTGGTGGGGATGCACCCGCGATGCAGACAGGTGCCGCCGAGCTTGTCCTCCTCCACCAGCCCGACGGACAGCCCCAGCTCCGCGGAGCGGAGGGCGCAGGCATAGCCCCCGCTGCCACCGCCGAGGATGATTACGTCGAATTCGTTGCCCGTGCTGTCGGCCACGATGCCTCCGGGATGCGGGTCGGTCGAGTCCAGGTGTCATCTTGTCACCTCCGTCGCCGACCGCCCACCCGGCAAGCCGGGTCCAACGGGCGCCTGTCTGGGTGTCTTCGGGTCCCGCGCCCCGTGGTGAGGGACACTGGTAGTCGTGTCGACGGGTTCCGATGGCCCAGGCCGGTCGGCATCGCACGGGTAGCGGCATCTCGTACCCACGACAACAAGGAGGTCCGTCCGGATGGCTCGGCGCTGGTTGAAACGTCGTCCCCGAGCGGGCACTCTGCGAACGGCAGTCTCCGCGGACGAGGAGCGCCTGCGTGACTTTGCGACCTCTCGCATCGGCGTCGAGGGGTTCGTCGAGCCTCGCACGGCGGTGACCGATGTGACGCTGTTGTTGGTGGCCAAGGACGGCGAATGGACCCGGCGCCGGGTGCCGTCGGTGGAGTGGGCGCACGACTTCGCCAACCGGTTGGGCATTCCCAGCTATGACGCGGCGGTCGTGGGCTATCCGCAGCGGATGCGGGAGTACAACCGGCGTGTCAAGGACGGTCAGGACTGAGCGTTGTTCGCCCGATCGGCAGCCAGCCGCACGAGTGTGCGTACGCCGGCGCCGGTGCCGCCGTGCGGCGTATAGCCGTATCGCTCGCCGTCGTTGTACGAGGGCCCAGCGATGTCAAGGTGCGCCCAGGGGACGCCGTCAGCGACGAACTCGCGCAAGAAGGCTGCGGCGAACAGCGCGCCGCCCACCGGTTTCGGGTTGTGCTGGGCCAGGTCCGCCACCTTCGACTCCCTGACCTTGTCGGCCAGCTCTCTGGTGATCGGCAGTGGCCACATCGCTTCGCCAGCTGAGTCGGCGATGGCGGGAATCTCGCGGAGGAGGTCGGGATCGTTGGACATGACACCCGAGGTGCGTTCGCCAAGTCCCACGACACAGGCACCGGTCAGGGTGGCCACGTCGACTATCAGGTCCGGCTTGTCCTGGCCGGCCAGGATGAGCCCGTCAGCAAGCACCAGGCGGCCCTCTGCGTCGGTGTTGAGCACCTCCACCGTCTTGTCGTTGGCCATCGTGAGAACGTCCCCTGGCCGCACTGCTGATCCGGAGGGCATGTTCTCGGCCAGGCAGGCGTAGGCGGTGACAGCGACGGGCAGCTTCAGGGCCGCGATCGCGTTGGTCGCCGCAACAACAGCGGCCGCGCCGGCCATGTCGAGCTTCATCGTGGCCATGTCGTCCCGGGGCTTCAGGGACAACCCGCCCGAGTCGAACGTGATGCCCTTGCCGACCAGGGCTAGGTGCGCCCTCGCACGGCGCGGTCGGTAGGAGAGACGTACCAGGTGTGGAGGATGCACGGAGCCGGAGCCAACCGCGAGATGACCGGCCATGCCCAGTTTTGCCAGTGCGGTCCCGTCCATGATCTTTGACCCCACCCGGTGCCGTTTGGCCGCGTCGGCGAGGGCTCCCGCGAAGGCCGCAGGAGTCTGGTCCGCGGGGCCGGTGTTTACCCAGTCGCGAGCCTGGTTGACGGCGGCACCGATGATCTCTGCGGTGGCTACCGCCTGCTTGGCCGCCTTGCTGCGTGCCAGGTCGGTGACGATCACGACCTCGGCCGGTGCCGAGGGTGTGCTTCGCGACTTGTACCTGGTGAAAGCGTAGTCGCCGAGTACGGCGCCCTCGACGACGGCCGAGATGAGCTCGTCGGAGTCTGCCGGTAGTGCGAAGACGATCGAGGCGGCGTTGTCGAGGCTTGCGGCCGCTGCCCCCGACGCCCGCCTGATCGCCTCGGGGTCCAGCTCGTCGGCCGGCCCGAGCCCGACCGCGACCACCAGGGTCGCCTTGACACCGCCAGCAGCCGGCAGCTTGACCACCTGGCCGGGCGCTCCGGTGGCCCCGAGGGCTTGCAGCGTGCCGTGAAACCGCTTCCCGAAACCGTTCGCTACGTCTTCTGCCCCCGGCCCCGGCTGGACGCCGTCGCCTTCCTGGACGAGACCGATCACGACAGCGTCTGCGCGGGCCCGCGCCGCCGACGCTTTGCGCAGGGTGAATGTGGTCACGCGGCCGCCCTCATGGGTTCTGGGATGGTCATCGGCAGGCATCGTACGCGGCGGATTGCGGTTGGGCTGCGGTAGGTTCGCGGCCATGTCGTTGTTGAGATCTCCGCTGCACGATCGGCATCTGGAGCGAGGAGCCAAGACGGCCGAGTTCGGCGGCTGGGAGATGCCGCTGGAGTACGCCGGAGGCGGCGTGCTCAAGGAGCATGCGGCGGTCCGGGAGCGAGTCGGGCTGTTCGATGTCAGCCATCTCGGCAAGGCTTTGGTGCAGGGGCCGGATGCCGCAGCGTACGTGAACCGCTGTCTGACCAACGACCTTGGCAAGATCACGGCCGGGCAGGCGCAGTACACCCTGTGCTGCGACGACGACACCGGTGGTGTGGTGGACGATCTGATCGCCTACCTGCGCAGCGATGCGGTCTTCTTGATCCCGAACGCCGCCAACACCGCGGATGTCGTTGCGCGACTCGAGGCCACCGCCCCCGACGGGATCGAGGTGGTGAACCGGCATCGCGACTATGCGGTCCTCGCCCTACAAGGCCCGAATAGTGATGAGGTGCTGAGCGAGATGGGCCTCCCGGTGGGCCATGCGTACATGTCGTTCGTGGAGGTTCCGTTCGCCGGTGAGCCACTCATCGTGTGCCGAACGGGCTACACGGGCGAGCGGGGTTACGAGCTGGTCGCACCCAACACCGCGGCCGGCGAGCTCTGGGACGGCCTGCTGTCCGTCGGGCAGGAGTACGGAATCCTCCCCTGCGGTCTGGGTGCCCGCGACACCCTGCGGACCGAGATGGGGTACCCGCTGCACGGCCAGGACATCTCGCTCGAGGTAACCCCCGTGCAGGCGCGACTCGGTTGGGCCGTGGGCTGGAAGAAGCCGGAGTTCTGGGGACGGGAGGCGTTGACCGCTGAGAAGGCCGCCGGTCCGAGACGTTCGCTGGTGGGACTGTCTGCCGACGGTCGGGGGATTCCGCGACCGCATATGGACGTCGTCAACGCCGATGGTGAGGTCGTCGGTGAGGTCACGTCCGGAACGTTCTCGCCGACGCTGCGGCGTGGGATCGGGCTGGCGCTGGTCCGCGCCGATCTGGCCGCCTCGGCAACCCCCGCCGATGGTGTCGCGGCACGCTCGGCCAGTGCTGGCTCAACCGATGCCCCCGGCGCCGGCCGGGTCTTCGTCGACGTCCGTGGTCACCGGGAGGCGTTCGATCTGACTCGGCCCCCGTTCGTGGACACCTCGGTCCGCGACTCCTAAACCGCGATCCGACACTTATTCCGCGCGATCCGACA
>JBDUDR010000147.1:0-6938 GCA_040002845.1 Nocardioidaceae bacterium | reverse complement strand
CGCCATCTCCCATCGTCGCGGGTTCGCCGGTAACCTCCAAGCGTGAGCGAATGCGCACCTGCCGGCCCTCCATCCCCACCGCGACAGCTCGGGATCAGGGGTATTGGTTGGACGGTTGGGGCGAACCCGCTGGAGGACCGATGACCCTTCCCCCTGGGTTGACCATGCGCCTGGAGGACGCCGGTCTCGACCCCTACTACACCAGCGACTTCGTCCGAGCTGCCCTCGACGAGGACCTCGACGGCGGAGGCGACGTGACCACGTTGGCCACGGTGGACAGTGACTCCGAGGCCACTGGTGACTTCATCGCGCGGGGAGAAGGGATTGTCGCAGGGCTCGCCGTCGCCGAGGTGGCCCTCTGGCACTGCGGGGCCGAGAGCATCCGAATCGGCCCACGGATGGAGGACGGTTCGCACGTCTGGCGTGGCAACATCCTGATGACCGCTCGCGGCCCGACCCGGGCGCTGCTGACGGCCGAGCGCACCGCGCTGAACATCCTGTGTCATCTGTCCGGCGTCGCCACTCTGACCCGCAAGTGGGTGGATGCAGTCGTAGGCACCCCGGCGACGATTCGCGACACTCGCAAGACGACTCCCCTGATGCGCCGACTGGAGCGCTACGCCGTTCGCTGCGGCGGTGGCGCCAATCACCGGATGTCCTTGTCCGATTCCGCCCTGGTGAAGGACAACCACGCGCTGGCTGCGGGCGGCGTCGGCCTCGCGTACAAGCGGGTCCGAGCCGCCAGTCCCGACGTGCTTGTTCAGGTCGAGGTGGGTTCGGTCGAGGAGGCACTCGAGGCGCTGGAGGCCGGTGCGGGCGTGCTGCTTCTCGACAACATGCCGCCGAGTGAGATGCGGCGTGCTGTACGCCGTATCGGCGGGCGTGCTCAGGTAGAGGCGAGTGGCGCGCTCAGTCTCGAACGGGCCTGGGCAGTCGCACAGACCGGTGTCGACGGCATCGCCGTGAGCACGCTCGCCCAGTCGGCCCCGGCACTTGACATTGCGCTCGATCTTCGCCAGAGCGAGGGCGTGTACTAGATGCTCCTGTGTATCGATGTGGGTAACAGCCACACGGTGCTGGGTCTGTTCGAAGGCGACAAGATTGTCGAGCATTGGCGGGTTGCCACCGATGAGCGACGCAGCGCCGATGAGTGGGCAGTCCTGTTCCAGGGTCTCCTGGCCGCTGTCGGTAAGGACGGCACCGTCGACGGAATCTCGTTGTGCTCGACCGTTCCGATGGTGCTGCACGAGATGCGAGACATGCTGCATCGCTATTACTCCGATATCCGATCGGTCGTCGTCGAGCCCGGAGTACGAACCGGCGTACCCGTGCTGATGGACAATCCCCGCGAGGTGGGGACCGATCGGATCATGAATGCGTTGGCCGCCACCCACCTGTACGGCGGTCCCTGCATCGTGGTCGACTTCGGCACGGCTACCACGTTCGACGTCATCAGCGCGCGGGGCGAGTACATCGGGGGTGCCATCGCGCCCGGGATTGAAATCTCGCTGGAGGCACTGGGCCGGCGGGGCGCACAGCTGCGCAAGGTAGAACTCCTGCGCCCCCGGTCGGTCATTGCGCGAAACACCGTGGAGGCCCTGCAATCCGGTGCGGTCTACGGCTTCGCGGGGCAGGTCGACGGCATTGTCAACCGGATGGTCGCCGAGCTCGGCGTCGATCGCGCGACGATCACGGTCACTGCAACCGGTGGCCTCGCGGGATTCGTACTGGACGAGTGCACCGTTGTCGACCAACACGAACCGTGGTTGACGCTCATCGGACTTCGCCTCGTAATGGAGCGAAACGCCCACAATTCGCTTGCCTAGTTGGAAGATGCCCGGCCGACGTCCGGTAATGACTGCCACGATCGATCGGCCCCGATTGCGGAGTGGAGCCGGAGGGGAAAACCGGGATAAAGGTGGACGCGCAGTCAGCCCATTGTTACTGCCCGTAAATCTCCGCGACTTCGATAGAGAAATGTTGCGTTTTGTTTTGCCAATGGGCCGAGATAGTTCTATCCTTTCCGCACGGCATCCTGTCGTGCCAGCACCCGATTCTGGGAGGGAAACTCCGTGGCCCAAAAAGTTCAGGTCATCCTAGTCGACGATCTCGACGGCGGCGAAGCCGTTGAGACTGTAGGGTTCGCGCTCGACGGGGTGGCCTACGAGATCGATCTGTCGGCAAAGAATGCCGCTGGTTTGCGCGATGCTCTGGCCGTCTACGTTGGAGCCGGTCGCCGGATGGGCGGTCGCCGCAAGACGCGCGGTGGCGCGGTTCGTGGCACGTCCCCCTCTGACATCCGCGAGTGGGCACGTACCAACGGCTGGAAGGTTTCCGACCGTGGTCGTGTTCCGGCCGACGTCCGCGCGGCATATGCGGCTGCTCACTGACCTGACCCGTGCCCCCGAAGGCGACCTCTCGCATCCCGCACCGCCGGACGGCGCATATCAGCTCCTGCGGTGAGTGACGTCCGCATACACCCACCGTTCGCTGGCGGCGTAAACCGCGACGAGTGGGAACATCGCAGGTCATTGACCGGTTGACCACTGGTGTCGGCCGGATCTGGCCGTGCCGACCCCCGAGGGGGTTCTTCCCAGGTCGGTAAACGGCGATACCGGGCTAGCATGCTTAGGACAGGCGCGTACCGACCGGAGCCGCCTCGCCCGGCGGTGAGGGCCCAGCAAGGAGCGTGAGGGATGTTCGAGAGGTTTACCGACCGCGCTAGGCGCGTCGTCGTGCTGGCCCAAGAAGAGGCCAGGATGCTCAGTCACAACTACATCGGCACCGAGCACATCCTTCTTGGTCTGATTCACGAAGGTGAGGGCGTCGCCGCCAAGGCGCTGGAAAGCCTCGGCATCTCCTTGGAGGCGGTGCGGGCGCAGGTCGAGGAGATCATCGGCCATGGTCAGCAGGCCCCCAGCGGTCATATTCCGTTCACGCCACGCGCCAAGAAGGTCTTGGAGCTTTCGCTCCGGGAGGCTCTCCAGCTCGGCCACAACTACATCGGCACCGAGCACATTCTGCTGGGCCTCATTCGCGAGGGCGAAGGCGTCGCCGCACAGGTTCTGGTAAAGCTCGGGGCTGACCTCAACCGCGTGCGCCAGCAGGTCATCCAGCTGCTGTCTGGCTACCAAGGCAAGGAAACTGCCTCGGCTGGTGCGCCAGCTGAGGGTGCTCCCAGCAGTTCCTTGGTGCTCGACCAGTTCGGTCGCAACCTCACTCAAGCCGCCCGCGAGGGAAAGCTTGACCCGGTCATCGGTCGCGAAAAGGAGATCGAGCGGGTAATGCAGATCCTCTCCCGACGCACGAAGAACAACCCCGTGCTGATTGGTGAGCCGGGGGTCGGCAAGACCACCATCGTGCAAGGGCTCGCTCAAGACATCGTGCGAGGGGACGTTCCAGAGACCCTCAAGGACAAACAGATCTACACGCTGGATCTGGGAGCACTCGTCGCCGGTTCGCGTTATCGGGGCGACTTCGAAGAGCGCCTGAAGAAGGTTCTCAAGGAGATCTTTACTCGGGGCGACATCGTATTGTTCATCGACGAGATACACACGCTGGTCGGTGCCGGAGCCGCCGAGGGTGCCATCGATGCCGCCAGCATCCTCAAGCCGATGTTGGCTCGTGGCGAGCTGCAGACCATTGGTGCCACGACGCTCGACGAATACCGCAAACACCTGGAGAAGGATGCCGCCCTCGAGCGCAGGTTCCAGCCGATCCAGGTCGCCGAACCGACCATCGCGCACACCATCGAGATGCTCAAGGGACTGCGCGACCGCTATGAGGCGCACCACCGGGTAACGATCACCGATGAGGCCATCGTGGCGGCTGCGACGCTGGCCGCACGTTACGTGTCCGATCGTTTCCTACCTGACAAGGCGATCGACCTCATCGACGAGGCGGGCTCGAGGCTGCGCATTCGTCGAATGACGGCACCGCCGGACCTGCGGGAGTTTGACGAGAAGATCGCAAATGTGCGCCGTGAGAAGGAAGGCGCGATCGACGCACAAGACTTCGAGGCGGCCGCTAATCTGCGCGATGAGGAAAAGAAGCTCATCGTTGCCAAGAATGAGCGTGAACGTCAGTGGAAAGCCGGTGACATGGATGTCATCGCCGAAGTTGACGAGGAGCTCATCGCCGAGGTGCTGGCGATCGCCACCGGTATCCCCATCATCAAGCTCACCGAGGAGGAGTCTGGCCGGCTGCTGCGGATGGAGGACGAGCTCCACAAGCGGGTCATCGGTCAGGAGGAGGCCATCAAGGCTCTCTCGCGGGCGATCCGGCGCACTCGCGCTGGGTTGAAGGACCCCAAACGTCCTGGTGGCTCGTTCATCTTCGCTGGGCCGTCCGGCGTCGGAAAGACCTGGCTCTCCAAGGCGCTGGCCGAGTTCCTGTTCGGCGACGAGGAAGCCTTGATCCAGCTCGACATGAGCGAGTTCTCCGAGAAGCACACCGTGTCCCGGCTGTTCGGCTCACCGCCGGGCTACGTCGGATACGAGGAGGGTGGCCAGCTCACCGAGAAGGTCCGGCGCAAGCCGTTCAGTGTGGTCCTGTTCGACGAGGTCGAGAAGGCGCACCCGGACATCTTCAACTCGCTGTTGCAGATCCTGGAGGAAGGCCGGCTCACCGACAGCCAGGGCCGCGTCATCGACTTCAAGAACACCGTCATCATCATGACCACCAACCTCGGCACCCGCGACATCGCCAAGGGCGTCAACCTCGGGTTCCAGCAGGCTGGTGACACCGCAGGGTCCTATGACCGGATGAAGGCCAAGGTCTCCGAGGAGCTCAAGCAGCATTTCCGCCCCGAGTTCCTCAACCGCGTCGACGAGATCATCGTCTTCCCGCCGCTCACCTTGGACGAGATCGTGGACATGGTCGACATGATGATCGCCGCCGTCGATCTGCGCCTCAAGGACCGCGACATGGTGATCGAGCTGACCCCAGCGGCCAAGCGGCTGTTGGCGGAGCGCGGCTTCGACCCCATCCTCGGAGCTCGGCCATTGCGACGGACTGTCCAGCGAGACATCGAAGACACGATGGCCGAGAAGATGCTCTATGGCGAGGTCGGGCCGGGCCAGATCGTGTTGGTGGATGTCGGTGACGAGGCCAGCGACGCGCCGTTCACCTTCAGCGGTTCGCCGAAGGCGCAGCTGACCGACGTGCCAGATGTGCCGGATGTGCCGGACGTGCCGGACGTGCCGGTTGTGGAGACCGCGGACAAGGAATGACGCAGGCGTGACCTAGCTGCCTGGCAGGCGGAAACGCCCGTCAGCCATCGGTTCAACCAGTCCGTCCGCGATCAACTCGTCGAGTGCACGCTCGCGCTGGATTTCCTGCCGCCAGGCGGCGTCCAGTGCAGAGCGTGGCACCGGACTGGTGGACTCTCGGAGTACGGCCAACAAGGTGCCGCGGCAGTGTCGATCCGTGCCTGCATATCGCTGGCTACGGACCCGCCGCACTTCACTGGCCGGATAGCCGCGGTGGCGCCACCGGCACAGGGTCGCGACCGGACACTGCTCGCAGATGGGCGCCCGTGCCGTACAGACCAACGCACCGAGCTCCATGACCGCCACCGCCCAGGTCGCGGCGCGGGGCGGCTGGTCGGGGACCACTGACTCTGCGACTGCCCGCTCTGCAGCAGTCACCGAGGCGGTCGCGCGTTCACGTCCGAGAAGTAGTCGTGCAAGCACCCTTCTGACATTCGTGTCCAGCACCGCATGCCGTTCGCCGAACCCGAACGACATCACTGCGGAAGCTGTGTACGTCCCCACGCCGGGCAACGCGAGCAAGGATGGGTAGTCGTCCGGAACCGCGCCCCCGTGCCGACTCACGATCGTGATGGCCGCTTCGTGCAGCCGGACCGCCCGTCGTGGATAGCCCAGCCGCCCCCAGGCCCGTACCGCCTCGCCTGGGCTGTCAGCAGCCAGCTGAGACGGCGTCGGCCAGCGTTCCAGCCATTCTCCGAAGACCGGAAGCACACGATCCACCGGCGTTTGCTGCAGCATCACCTCGCTCACCAGCACCTGCCACGCGGTCACTCCAGGCGATCGCCAGGGCAGCCGGCGCCGATGAGTCGCATACCACGACAGGATCGGATCATGGAGCGGCGACTGGGGCATCGTTGCCGATCTTCGCACGACAGTCCCTCGGCCGGAGTGGCATCGCGGCCGCGCGGGCCGGCGGGGTTAGCGTGCAAACGTGGCCCGACTGCCAGCCCGCATCTACTGGTTCCGGCGGCTCATGGTGCTCGCGATCTTGGCAATTGGGGTTTCCGCGGTCGCTCGAGTCGTGAGCAGCGGGGACGACTCCGCCTCGCCGAGCTCGGCGCCGAGCACGCCCGGCCACCAGAGCGCTCCCCGGGTCGGTCAGACGCCACATCTCGGGGAGCAGCGCGATAACGGCAAGGGCAACGCCGATCCCGGCGACGGCCATCACACATCGGCCCAGACGCCGGGCCAGACGCGCGACCTGCCCCTCCCAGACGGGGTGTGTGCGCCACATCAGATCCAGCTCACCCCCGTGGTTGCCGACGGGCTCAGGGTGGGACAGGACATCGCCATCCAGATCGGGTTGCGGACGACGGGCCGGGCGGCCTGCAGCCTCGCCCTGACGCCCGACAACCTGGTGGTGGACGTCACCACCTCGAAGGGCGACCCGGTCTGGACCAGTGACGACTGCAGCACCGCCATCGCACCGACAACTCTCGTGGTGCGAGCGGCCACAGCCACCATCGTGCAGGTCACTTGGGACGGCACCCGGTCAGACGCCCACTGTTCGCCATCGACGGTCAGGTCCGCAGCGGGCGACTATGTGGTCCGGACCGCGATCATCGGAGGTGAGCCCGCCCAGTCATCGTTCACGCTCGACGCACCGCTGCCCACTCAGGCCCCGTCCTCCGCGAGCCCGTCTTCATCGCCAACCTCCGGCCAGTCCCC
>JBDUDR010000146.1:0-6942 GCA_040002845.1 Nocardioidaceae bacterium | reverse complement strand
CCGTTCTATCGCGACCCGTCCTGGAGCCACTTCACCGACTGGCAAGCCGAGCTCGCGCCGTACCTCGCGCAGGCCAAACGGATGCTGGGCGTCGTCGAGTACCCGCACTTCACACCCGCCGACGCCGTCATGAAGCGCGTCGCGGACGACATGGGGGTCGGCGCGACCTTTCACCCGACACCGGTGGGGGTGTTCTTCGGATCGCCCGGCGGAGAGGTCGACGACCCCTATTTCGGTGGCGCTGGTCCGCGGCGCAGAGGGTGCATCGAGTGCGGTGAGTGCATGACCGGCTGCCGGCACCACGCAAAGAACACCCTGACGAAGAACTACCTCTTCCTTGCCGAGCAGGCGGGAGCGAAGGTGCTCGCGCTGACGACGGTCACAGCGGTACGCCCGGCCGCCGGCGGCGGGTATCTGGTGGAAGTTCGACGAACTGACGGTTTGCGCCGTCGGGCGACGATCCTCTCCGCGGAGCAGGTGGTGCTGGCTGCCTCGGCGCTGGGGACGCAGAAGCTGCTGCACCGGATGCGCGACCGCGGGCTGTTGCCGAACCTGTCGGCGCGGCTGGGCGTCCTGACCCGGACGAACTCCGAGTCGATCCTGGGCGCGATGGCCAAGTCCACGGAGGTCGACTACAGCCGGGGCGTGGCCATCACATCGTCGTTCCACCCCGACGAGCACACGCACGTCGAGCCGGTGCGTTATGGCAAGGGCAGCAACGCGATGTCGCTCTTGCAGACCGTGCTCACCGACGATGACGAGGGTCGGCAACGATGGCAGGTGTGGGCGGCGACGATGTGGGCAGATCGCGGGCAGATCCGCGACCTGTACGACCTGAAACACTGGTCGGAGCGCACCGTCATCGCCCTCGTGATGCAGACCTTGGACAACTCGATAACGACGTTCACCAAGCGTTCCGCGGTCACCGGTCGGCGAATGTTGACCTCGAGGCAGGGGCACGGTGCACCCAACCCGAACTGGATTCAGGTCGCGAACCAGGTGGCACGCCGGATGGCGTCGGTCGTGGACGGCACACCGGGTGGGTCGATCGGAGAGCCGTTCAACCGCCCGATGACGGCCCATTTCATCGGGGGTTGCGCGATGGGCGACTCTCCCGAGACGGGCGTCATCGATCCGTACCATCGCGTCTTCGGCCACCCCGGCCTCCACATCGTGGACGGTTCGGCGATCTCGGCGAATCTCGGGGTGAACCCTTCCCTGACCATCACCGCTCAGGCTGAGCGCGCCATGGCGTACTGGCCGAACATGGGTGGGGTCGACCAACGCCCCGAACCCGGTGACACGTACATCTCGCTGAACGCGGTGCCTCCGTGCAAGCCGGCCGTGCCGGTGGGTGCCCCGGGGGCGCTGCAGCTGCCATTGGTGGCGATCCGCTGAACCTCGGGCGCCGGCGAAAGGCCCCGGCCGGAGGGAGGGGTGGCCAAGGCCTTTCGCGGTCCGGAACCCGAGGTTTCAGACGAAGGGCCCGCCTTAGGGAGGGAGCGGGGTCGGGCCGCTGATTGAGTCAACGACCGGACGTAGTCAGAGTTATGCGGCTACTGCGACATTTCAGACGCTGCCGGGTTTCCAGCCGAGACGCCAAGTTTTCGGCTGGACACGCCGTGTCGGCCGCAACAATCGGCTTCTCGGCCAGCAACACCAACCCCGAACGTGGACGATAGGCGCCCTTCCAACCCCCGCCCCGCGGATAGACTGCGACCTCCTACGAGCTGCCCGGTATTCCGGGCAGGTCGAAGCAGCATGGACGGGGAGGCTCGGTTGACAGCCGATTCGCACGATTTGGTGTTGGTTGTCGACTTCGGCGCGCAGTACGCGCAGCTGATCGCGCGCCGGGTGCGCGAAGCGAAGATCTACTCCGAGATGGTGCCCCATACGATGCCGGTGCCCGAGATGCTGGCCCGCAAACCGAGCGCCATCATCTTGTCCGGTGGGCCGCAGTCGGTCTACGCGCCGGGGGCCCCACAGGTGGGTCCAGAGCTGTTTGAAGCCGGTGTGCCGGCGTTCGGCATCTGTTACGGATTCCAGGCGATGGCCCGCGCGCTCGGCGGTGAGGTGCGCCGCACCGGAGTGTCGGAGTTCGGTCGTACGCGGATCGACATGGCAGCCCACGGGGGACGGCTGCTAGTCGACCTGCCTCCGCGGTTCCAAGCCTGGATGTCGCACGGTGACGAGGTGTGGCGCGCCCCCGAGGGTTTCGGCGTCGTCGCCAGCTCGGAAGGCGCTCACGTCGCAGCGTTCGAGCACCCGATACGCCGGCTCGCCGGAGTCCAGTGGCACCCGGAGGTCATGCACACCGAGCACGGCCAGCGCGTACTCGAACACTTCCTGCTCGACCTCGCCGGCTGCCGTCCCACCTGGACGATGGTCAACATCGTCGAGGAGGCGGTTGACCAGATCAGGGCCTCGGTCGGCGGCAAGCGCGCCATCTGCGGACTGTCCGGTGGTGTCGACTCGGCGGTCGCGGCGGCGCTGGTGCACCGCGCGATCGGGGACCATCTGACCTGCGTCTTCGTCGACCACGGCCTGCTGCGCAAGGGTGAGGCCGAACAGGTCGAGCGGGACTACGTGGCGGCAACCGGCGTCTCCTTGGAGGTCGTCGACGCGGCTGACCGATTCCTTGATGCACTGTCCGGAGTGACCGATCCCGAGCAGAAGCGCAAGATCATCGGGCGCGAGTTCATCCGTGCGTTCGAGGCCGCCGAGCGCCAGATCGTGGCCGAGGTAGGGGCCCACGGGGAGGCTGTCGAGTTCCTCGTCCAGGGCACGCTCTACCCGGACGTCGTCGAGTCCGGGGGTGGTGAGGGCGCCGCCAACATCAAGAGCCACCACAACGTCGGTGGCCTGCCCGAAGACCTCCAGTTCACCCTGGTCGAGCCGCTGCGTGCCCTGTTCAAGGATGAGGTACGCCAGGTCGGAGAGCAGTTGGGACTGCCCGCGGACATCGTCTGGCGTCACCCGTTCCCCGGGCCGGGACTGGCGATCCGGATCGTCGGCGCGGTTGACGAGGATCGCCTGGCGATCCTGCGAGAAGCGGACGCAATAGCGCGCGAGGAAGTCACCCGAGCCGGTCTCGATCGCGGCATCTGGCAGTTCCCGGTGGTGCTGCTGGCCGATGTCCGCTCGGTCGGCGTACAAGGTGACGGCCGCACCTACGGTCATCCGGTGGTGCTGCGGCCGGTCACCTCTCAAGACGCGATGACCGCCGACTGGGCGCGGCTGCCGTACGACCTGATCGAACGGATCTCGACCCGCATCACCAATGAGGTACGCCAGGTCAACCGGGTAGCCGTCGATGTGACCAGCAAGCCTCCGGCCACCATCGAGTGGGAGTAGATCAGCTCAGCGGCGGTGGATCGCGAACATGTAGCAGCCGGCTTGCACATTGCGGCTGTGCACGACAGCCGCGTCTGGGATTGCAAGTAGCTTGAGGATGGCCGTCTCCGCGGTCTTCCCGTCGGCGATCGTTGTGTCGAGCATGTCACCAGCTTCTGTGTACGAGCGCAGGACCTGCTGGCGGTGGCGGAAGCCCTCCGGGTAGAAGCCGTCGTCCTGGTAGCCGAGACAGTCGTCAGCGTGGATGAAGAGGGGTCCGAACTCCGCGTAGACACTGTCGGGAGCGTGCTCCAAGGGGCGCCACGCGATGAGGGTCGACACGAGTTCAGTGGGTGTGGTCATGGCCCTATCCTCACCGCTGCAGCGCGGGCTTACTGGCGTGAATCGGACATCACATTTCCCCCGGCCATCCGTGACCCTATTTGGTCCAGCCGGATCAAGATATTTCTCGCGCGCAATGGGTACAGAGTCCGCGACCGGGAAACCGCCACCGGCAAGGCGGTGTCCCGGTCCTCAAGAGACCCTGCGCAAACGAAGCCGGCCTTGATGTGACGAATGAGGCCACGTTTCATCGGAGGAGAGACCACATGACGCAGCAGACAGGTGAGAGTGAGCTCGGCGGCCACGAGTCGGAGAGTGCTTCAGTTCAGGACAGGGCATCTGCGGCCGCCCAGACCGCCACGGAGTCCGGCGCCGGTGTGGCACAGACTGCCGCCGACGAGACCAAGCACGTCGCTGCGGAGGCGGCTCGGCAGTCCCGCAACCTGATGAATGAGGCACGCTGGCAGGCAACGGAGCAGGCGACCGTCCAGCAACGCAAAGCCGTCAGCGGCCTGCGCGCGATGGGGGACGAACTTCGCTCGATGGCCGAACAGGGTGGGCAGTCGGGCCTTGCCAGCGAGGTTGCGTACCAGGCCTCGGATCAGACGCACAATGTGGCGAACTGGCTCGACCAGCGTGAACCGGGTGACCTGCTTGACGAGGTCCGCCGATTTGCGCAGCGTCGGCCGGGGGCCTTTCTGCTTGGCGCGGCATTAGCGGGCGCGGTCGCCGGACGGCTGACCCGAGGCGTCAAGGAAGCAGGATCCGACGACGCTAGCGCGTCGACCCAGCAGCACCCCGCCCCACCAGGCGCCGGCGTACCGCAGCAAGGTAGCTATGCGTACGGCGCCCCCGCCTACGACAGCAGCTACGACGGCGATGAGCTGGGCGATTCCGCCGTGCCAGGACAGGACTATGACCCGGCGGTCCGGCCATGAGCGGCGCGCCGGGTGAAGGTCCGGCGGCACAGCCACCTCGAGACACCGACGTGACCTCCAGCTCCGTCGGTGAGCTCATCGGTGAAGTCAGCCGCGACCTGTCGACGCTGATGCGCCAGGAGCTGGAGCTCGCCAAAGCCGAGATCAAGCAGGAGATTGCCAAGGCCGGCAGGGCTGCCGGAATGTTCGGCGGCGCCGCTTTGGCCGGTTACATGCTGCTGTTCTTCTTGTCGATCACACTGTGGTGGGCCCTGGCCAACGTCATGGACGAGGCATGGGCCGCCCTGATCGTCGCCGCGGTCTGGGGACTCCTCTCAGCCGTGTTGTACGTGCTCGCGCGAGGCCAGCTCCGCCTCGTGAGCCCGCAACCCGAACGGACCGTCGACACCTTGAAGCAGGTCCCCGACGCACTGAAAGGCCGTGAGCAGCCATGACTGATCCGGAGGAGATCAAACGCGACATCGAACATACCCGCGCAGAACTGAGCAACGACGTCAACGCCCTGAGCGAAAAGGTCAGTCCGAGCCAGATCGTGCAGCGTCGCGCTGAGCGGGTGGGGAGCGGTGTGTCCAAGATCAAGGACCGCGTCATGGGAACCGCCTCGGAACAGGCAAGCGACGCCGGCGGAGCCATGCGGTCCACATCGTCGGCGACCGGAGAAGCGTTGTCCTCGGCTGCTTCCACCGTCTCCGACGTCGCGTCAACGGCACCCGCCGCCGCCCGTCAGCAGGCGCAAGGCAACCCGCTCGCCGCCGGACTTGTGACCTTCGGCCTCGGTTGGCTGATCTCGTCCTTGATCCCCACCAGCCGAGCCGAACGGCAGGCCGCGACCCAGGTCAAGGACACAGTGTCCGACATGGCGACGCCTCTTGCGCGGCAGGCTCAGGAGGCCGTCAAGGACGTGGCCCAGAATCTGCGGGAGCCCGCTCAGGAAGCCGTCGACGAAGTGAAGTCGACCGCGACCGACTCTGCGGCTAACGTCACCGCCGAGGCCAGATCGGCCGCTTCCGACGTCACTGATGCGGCCGGCTCCTCCGGCCAGGATCGGTACACCCAGTAGCACTCGTCATCGTGGAGGAGTCTGTGTCGGATCCTCGCCGCGAGTCCCTACCATGGACGCGCGAGGACCATCGAGGTCCTTTCACGATCGGAGAGTCATGGTCGCGCTGGAGCGAACAGAGTCGGACGCGGGCCAGGAGCGTACGCGGGCGGCTATCCACGAGATAGAGAGCCACACGGCTCGCAACTACAACCCGCTGCCGGTCGTCGTGTCTGAGGCCGACGGGGTGTGGGTGACAGACGTCGAGGGCAAGCGTTATCTCGACATGCTGGCTGCATACTCGGCACTGAACTTCGGGCACGGCCATCCGAGGCTGGTCGCAGCAGCGCGCCAACAGTTGGATCGCCTCACCCTGACCAGCCGGGCATTCCACAACGACCAGCTCGGGGTGTTCGGTCGAGAGCTCGCCGAGCTCTGCGAGATGGACCTCATCCTTCCGATGAACACGGGCGCCGAAGCCGTGGAGACCGCGATCAAGACAGCCCGCAAATGGGGCTACCGGGTCAAGGGAGTGCCCCACGACCGCGCGAAGGTCATCGTGGCGGCCGGCAACTTCCATGGACGTACGACGACGATCATCAGCTTTTCCGACGACCCAGAGGCGCACGAGGACTACGGGCCGTACACCCCCGGGTTCTTCACCGTGCCGTACGGCGACGCGGATGCGATCCGAGATGCCATCGACGACGACACGGTCGCCGTTCTGATCGAGCCCATCCAGGGCGAGGCCGGTGTGCTCATCCCACCGGACGGCTACCTCACAGCGATTCGCCGGATCTGCACCGAGCGCGGAGTCTTGATGGTTGCGGACGAGATCCAGACCGGGCTCGGGCGTACCGGCCACACGTTCGCCTGCGACCACGAAGGCGTGCGGCCAGACGTCTACGTCCTCGGCAAGGCCCTCGGCGGCGGCATCGTGCCGATCAGCGCCGTCGTGTCCGACCACAATGTGCTCGGCGTGTTCAAACCGGGCGAACACGGCAGCACGTTCGGGGGCAACCCGCTCGCATGCGCCGTCGGGTTGGAGGTGATCCGGATGCTGAGATCTGGCGAGTACCAGGAGCGCGCAGCGCTGCTCGGCAAGCGGCTCACGGCACGACTGGAGGAGCTGCCCAGTGCCGCGGTGAGCGGGTTCCGCTCTCGCGGCCTGTGGGCCGGCGTCGATATCATCGGACGCACGGGTCGGGACGTGAGCGAAGGACTTCTCAAACGCGGAGTCCTCACCAAGGACACCCACGGCGGCACGGTCCGGATAGCGCCGCCACTGAC
>JBDUDR010000145.1:0-7035 GCA_040002845.1 Nocardioidaceae bacterium | reverse complement strand
GGCTGGCACGAGCCCGAGGCGTCACACCTGTTGCTGCTCGAAGCGGTTGCCGGTCGTGAGCTCGTCCAGGCGGCGTACGACGAAGCGATCGCCGAGCGCTACTTGTGGCACGAGTTCGGCGACAGCGCGCTGCTGCTCCCCTAGCGCTTAGCGGCACTCACCGTCACCCGCAGGTCGATCACCTCTATCGGACTTGACTCCCACGCCCGCCCGAGCTCGAGGCGGAGCTCGCCCTCCCCCGCCGAAGCGGTCTCGAACACCAGTACGCGCGTGCCGGCCGCACCTGCCGCGGACGACCCCAGCTCCATGCGGTCGTCGGTCAGGGACAGCAGCTCCGAAGGCGTGCCCACCGACCACAAGTATCCCGTCCCACCCCGCTGCCGCAGCCGGATCTCCAAGGTGTCGCCCCGCGCCAGCGAGACCTGGTCCGCGGACGACGGCTGATCCAGCACCCGATGCGTCACCAGAACCCCTCATCTCCCGGCCGAGCAACGACCCGGCAACATTGGAAGCGGGCGCGGCGTCGATCACCGCACCCGCCGGCCGTCCCACTATGCCGCGTCGATCACCAGACGTACATCACGTCGATGGTCCCCGCGGGATTCTCACCGAGATAAGGCGCCGACTGAGTCGCGCGGGCATGCGCCGCCAGCAGCGTCATGGTGGTGGATCCGGTGTCGCTCAGCGGGCTGAGCTTCTTCCAGCCGGCCGTCTCCAGGTGAGCCCAGGCGTTGCGGTTGGTGGCTTCGGCCCACAGGTTCGTCACCTGTTGGCCACTGATGGTCGCGCCCGCTGCCTGCGCCGCCGTACCTCCTGCAGTTCTTGGCGGGGACATGGACGGAGCGGAACCGGTCGAACCGACGCCAGCGCTTGGGTTGGCAGCGGACTCGGCGTGCATGAGGTCGATCTCGGTCGGTGACAGGTCGTGCCGCCGTTCCTCCATAGCAAAGATGTCCCTCGACGCCTGCTCGGCCTTCGGCGCTTGGGTTGTCTTCCTGGTCGTCATGAGTCGGCTCTCCTCGTGCTCGATCGGTCGATCAGTAGGCGTAGGCCTGCGTGATGGAGCCTTCGTCGGCGTACGCGTTGACGTAGGCACCCCTCTGCTTTGCGGTCAGCAAGTCGGTGAACATGGCGACGTGCGCCGTGCCGGTGCTCCCGCCGACCTTGAGCCAGCCGTTGTCTTGCACGTAGACCCAGCCGTTGCGGTCGGCGCCGGTGCTGTACGCGCCGATGACCTTCTTTGCCGCGGTCCACGCGCGGAGAGCGACACCGTTGACGGCGACGTTCGCCCACGAGTCGATGTAGCACTCGCCGTACTTGATCAGGCCGAACCCGTCGGTTCCCCATCCCGTGTTCCAGCTGTTCTTGATGATCCAGGCGCTCTGGGCGTCGTCGTACCCGACGATCGCAACGCAGTGTCCGCCCTCCTCCTTGCCCCAGGTCTGCTGATAGACGCCAGAGTGGTAGCTGAAGAAGTCGGTGTAGACGACGAAGCAGGCGGCGACCGGGCCGAAGTCGACCAGGTGCTCCTTGATGGCCGCGACGTCGTTGGTGAGGTCCTGCGTCCTGGTGGCGCGGGCACGATGCTGCTCCCAGCCGGCCGGCGCGGACCCACCCTTGGAGTTGCCGGCGGTGTAGGGCCATTCGGCCTCGAACGTGATGCCCTGGTTGACGCAGAACGTCAGCGCCGGCATCGGCATCCAGCCGGTGTCACACGTGACGCCGACCGTACCGCCGTGGCCATAGAACAGGTGCGCTTCGGACAGGTCGACGTCCAGCGCAGCCATCCTGCGCGAGTAGCGCGCTGTGCCCTCCATCGTGGCAACGGCCCCGAAGGCGACGCATGATCCGCAGTCGCCTTGGTCCCGCACGCCGCTCACGTAGTTCTGACCGCTCACATCACGCAGGTCGAACTCGGGCGGGAATGCCGCCGCTGCACCCACCATGGCGCGGCCGGCGTGTGCACGAATCTGCGCAGCCCGCTGCTCGAGGGTGGTCCGATGCTCGGCGTCAGGAAGGGGTACGCCCAGCCTGCGGACGCGACTCTTGGCGGTCATCCGAGTCAGCGCATTCTCCTGCGCGACCCACGGATGATCATGCTCTTGCAGTGCAGCGCGAACGGCTGCGACGTCGATCTGATCCCTGGCTGCCATGTTGCCTTCCTCCTCCGGGAGCCCTCGCTGGCATCCGCGATGGGCAGGCTGTCTGAAGTGGAGGAGGACCGGCGTCGCCTTGGTGATACGGGCGCTATCGAGGCGCCTTGTACGAGTCGATCCGGGAGGCCTCGGTCTCGGAGTCCAGATCCGAGTCGACCAGGTCGTCCGACAGCAGCGGCTCCGGCAGCGAGCCTGCGTTGTACTCCATCAGGCGCCAGCCTCGCTGCCCCTCCTCCAACAGCGCCCAGGCGCAGTTGGAGAAACCGGAGAACGACTTCCAGTTGGCCTGCGGCAGATCGAGGAAACGGCAGATGCCGAGTCGCATCGCGACTCCGTGCGACACCAGAACAGCCAACTGTTCGGGTCCGAGCTCGGAAGCCGCCTCGCGCATCACGGTACGGATGCGGTCGGCCACCTCGTGGTCGATCTCCGCTCCGGGGAACCGAACCTGCTCACCGGCGTCCCATCGGGCCCACTCATCCGGGTACTGAGCCCGCGACTCCGCCATGGTGAGCCCCTGGCGTACGCCCAGATGCGCCTCGCGTAGCCGTGCGTCCAGGCGTACCGGGAGCCCGGTCACATCGGCCAGCACCTGGGCCGTCTCGCTCGCCCGTGACAGGTCGCTGGACCACAGCGCGACCGGCCCGAGTGAAGCCAGCCTGGCCGCGGCCTCCCTGGCCTGTGCGCGGCCGACGTCGTCAAGGGGCACCTCGGCATGACCCTGCGCCCGTCCGGAGGCGTTCCACTCAGTCTGGCCGTGGCGCCATACCAGCAGCCGGCGGCCGGTCACGGAGACCTCTCGGGTGCCTGTCGCCCATTCCCGACGGATTCGGGGAGCGGGATCACTGGACAGTCGCGCCAGATGCGTTCGAGGGCGTAGAACATCCGCTCCTCCTCCTGCTGGACGTGGATCACGATGTCGATGTAGTCCAGCAGAACCCAGCGGCCTTGCCGGTGGCCCTCCCGACGCGCCGGCCTCGCCCCGAGTGTGCGCAGCCGCTCCTCGACCTCGTCCACGATGGCGTGTACCTGTCGGTCGTTGTCGGCGGAGCAGACCAGGAAGGCGTCCGTGATGGCCAGCTGCTCCGAGACGTCGAAGGCGATGATGTGGTCGGCCAGCTTGTCCGAGGCCGCTTCGGCGGCGACGTGGACGAGCTCGATGGCGCGATCTGTGGCAGGCACAGGGTCCTCTCTGTCACAGGGGCGGCGGGTTGGGGCGGTAGAGCGAGCGCTTGGCGATGTACTGCACCACACCGTCGGGTACGAGATACCACACGGGCTCGCCGCGCTGCACGCGGTTGCGACAGGCGGTCGAGGAGATCGCGAGGGCTGGGATCTCGATGATCGTGACCCGGTCCATCGGCAGGTCGACCAGCGCGTCCGCATTGATCGACGTACCGGGCCGCGTACAGCCGACGAAGTGAGCCAGCTCGAAGATCTCTCTGGCATCTCGCCAGGTCAGGATCTGGGCCAGCGCATCGGCACCAGTGATGAAGTACAGGTCGGCGTCCCGGTGCTGGGCACTCAGCTCACGCAGCGTATCGACGGTGTACGTCAGACCGGCGCGGTCCACGTCGACGCGGCTGACCGAGAACCGCGGGTTGGATGCGGTGGCGATGACGGTCATGAGGTAGCGGTCCTCGGCCGGGCTGACCTCGCGCTCGGCCTTCTGCCAGGGCTGGCCAGTCGGTACGAACACGACCTGGTCCAGCTCGAACCAGGCCTGTACCTCGCTGGCGGCGACCAGGTGTCCGTGATGGATGGGGTCAAACGTGCCACCCATGACGCCGATGCGTCGCGACGCGTTGTCAGTCACGCGCCGCACGATATCGGGTATGAGCGGCTTTCCTGGCGGTCACGCGGGTCAGGAATGCGGCCGTCCCCGGCCGTAGATGAGCACCACCGTGATGAGCATCAACAACAGCACGAACGTGCCACCGGCGATCACGATCGGTGGGACTGGCAGGTCACGCAGTTGCTCGCCCTCGGCTGCCAGTGACGTGATCCGCATGACGGAAGGCTACCGCCTCCCACACCATCGGCTCGGTCGCGGGGTCAATGGCGCTGGTGCCGTCAGAAGGGCAGCAGCAGGGGCCGCTCGGCGGCCGTCAACATGCCGCTGCCGGGCACCCGGACTCGGTAGGTCTCCTGTTCCAGCACCTCGAGGCCGACCACCTCCCAGCTCGGCAGTCGCGACGTCGTGCGGTGCTCGTTCCAGATCCGCAAGGCCATCGACGCGGCGTCGACCATGTCCTCCGCCTGCTCCCAGTACGACAGCTCGGCGCGCTGCGGTGCGTACCGGATCGAAGACAGGAACGGCTGTTCGCTCGCCAGCCGCTGCAGCGCCTCGCGTACCCGCTTCGGCGCGACCGACGACCCCGCGACGGTCACCGTCACGTGCCACGTTCGGCCGGGTCGGTCCACAGGCTCCTCATGGTGGTCGGGGGTGCGCCCTCAAAGTGTCACGCAGCCAGCCCGGGGGCGCAGCCGAAGGCCAATCTTGGCGATTCCCCCCTTTTCATCCCTTTTCACCCCGCCCCTGCCCGCCGATCCGACACTTATTCGCCGCCATCCGACACTTATTCCAGGCGGTCGACAGGTATCGCCGGGATCGAGCTCGGATCGCTGCCACCGAAACGCCAACAACGCCGCGACATGCCGAGAAAACTGCCGAAAACCCGGCGTCTCGGCAAGGAAGTGTCAGTGGCCCTGCAGGCGTCGGTCGGAGCCTCGTGGGCCGTGCAGCATCTCGGCGCCCGCCTCCAGCTGGGGGTCGAAGTCGAACACCACAGCGTTGCTTTCCTCACCGATGATGACGTCGTCGCCCCGCTTGGCCCCAAGCGCGAGGAGCCGTTCCTCCACCCCGAGCCGGGCCAGCCGATCGGCCAGGTAACCCACCGCTTCGTCGTTCGAGAAATCTGTCTGGTGCACCCAACGCTCGGGTTTGTCGCCCCGTACGCGCCACCCGTCTCCCGACCTGGACACCGTGAAGTCGGGTCCCCCGGTCGCCCTCGGGTGCAGCACGATCTGAGTCGGCGACACGGCTGGCCGGGCGGCTCGGCTGCTAGCCACCAGCCCTGCCATCTCGAAGCTGAGCTCGCGCAGTCCCTCATGAGTCGCCGCGGAGACCGGTAGGACGGACAGCCCGCGACTCTCGATGTCCCCGCGTACCAGATCCGCCAGCTCACGCGCGTCCGGTACGTCGATCTTGTTGAGCGCGACCACCCGTGGCCGGTCGTCCAGTCCTCCGTGGGATCCCAGCTCCGCCTCGATCACATCCAGATCGCTGATCGGGTCGCGTCCAGGATCGGCGGTTGCACAGTCGATCACGTGCACCAACGCCGCGCACCGCTCGATGTGCCGCAGGAACTGGTGACCGAGACCCTTGCCTTCGCTTGCGCCCTCGATCAGCCCGGGCACGTCAGCGACCGTGAACGTGACGTCGCCGGCCGTGACCACACCGAGGTTGGGCGCCAGGGTCGTGAAGGGATAGTCGGCGATCTTGGGCCGCGCCCTGGACAGCGCGGCTATCAAACTGGACTTGCCGGCACTGGGGAACCCCACCAGCCCGACATCGGCGACGACCTTGAGCTCGAGGGTGATGGTGAGCTCGGCACCGGGTTCGCCCAGTAGGGCAAAGCCGGGAGCCTTGCGTTTGCTGGTTGCGAGGGAGGCGTTGCCCAAGCCGCCCCTGCCGCCGGCCGCCACGACCACCTCGGTCCCCGCACCGACCAGGTCGGCCAGCACCTCCCCAGCCATGGTGGCGACGACCGTACCGTCTGGAACGGGCAGCACGAGGTCGTCTCCGCTGGCTCCGTTCTTGTTGCCGCCAGCGCCTTGTCCCCCGTCGCCCGCCCTCCGGTGGGGCTCGTGGTGGTAGTCGACCAGCGTCGTGACATTGGAGTCGACCCGCAGCACGATGTCACCGCCGCGACCACCGTTACCCCCGTCGGGTCCACCGAAGGGCTTGAACTTCTCCCGGTGGATCGAGGCGACCCCGTTCCCGCCTCGGCCGGCGCTGAGGTGCAACACGACACGGTCCACGAACGTCGGGACTGCCATCGGTTCCAGCCTCTCTCGTTCCGGAGTGTCGCGAGATGACGAAGGGCGGACCGGATCCGGCCCGCCCTCACGTGGTCTCTTGAAGTGGTCTGTTGCCGCTACTCTGCGGCGGCCGGGACGATATTGACGACACGCCGCCCGCGCCGGGTCCCGAACTCGACCGCACCCTCCACGAGCGCGAACAGTGTGTCGTCGCCACCGCGACCCACGCCCTCGCCGGGGTGAAAATGGGTGCCTCGCTGGCGGACGATGATCTCACCGGCGTTGACTAGCTGACCGCCATAGCGCTTGACGCCCAGCCGCTGGGAGTTGGAGTCGCGGCCGTTCTTGGTGGATGCCGCGCCCTTCTTGTGTGCCATTGTTCAGCCCTCGCTCGAGATCACGTGGTCTTGATGCCGGTGACCTTGACCTGGGTGTACGTCTGACGGTGCCCCTGGCGTTTGCGGTATCCGGTCTTGTTCTTGTACTTCAGGATGTGGATCTTGGGACCCCGGGTCTCCTTGATCACCTCGGCGGTTACTGACACCTTCGACAGCTTCTTCGCATCCGAGGTGACGGTGTCACCGTCGACCACCAGGAGCGCTGGCAACCGGACGGTGTCCCCGGCGTCGCTCGCGATCTTGTCGATCTCGATGACGTCGCCGACAGCAACCTTCTCCTGGCGGGCGCCACTGCGCACGATCGCGTACACCGCAGACTCACTCTCGCTGTCGGGTTGAACTGAAACGCGCTCCCGCATCGGGGCGCATCGACCAGGGCGCTGTGATTCACGCCGAAGATCGAGTGTACGGACCCTACCCCGGCGTGGTCAAAGTGA
>JBDUDR010000144.1:0-7366 GCA_040002845.1 Nocardioidaceae bacterium | reverse complement strand
CTCGCAGCCTGAAACTTGACCCGAAATCCCGGCTCCGCCGGACCAAGCCTTCTAGAGCGCTGACCGGCGGGCGGCGTGGCGCGTACCGCCCCGGAACACCGACGACATAGGCTCCCGACATGGCCGCCCGCAAGGAGTTGGACGCGCCTCCGGAGGAGTTTCAGGCCGCCCTCGAGCAACTGCGTGCGGCCCGGCTGCGACCGGAGATCAGTTGCGAGGAGATCCCCGCACCGCAGCGGATCGCGCCCTACGCAGCGGCCATGAGCGCCGACATCACGGTCGACGGCGACGACGTCGGCGAGGGCCGGCTGGTCCTCCTGCACGACCCGGCCGGAAATGAGGCATGGGCGGGCACCTTCCGCTGCGTCGCGTACGCGCGAGCCCAGATCGATCCCGAGATGATCACCGACCCGCTGCTGGCGGCTGTCGGGTGGACCTGGCTCACCGAAGCGTTGCAGGCCCACGGCGCGGATCACATCGCCCCCAGCGGGACGGTCACCAAGGTGGCCTCGGAGAGCTTCGGCGGCATGTCCGACGAGCCGGCGAGCGCGGAGCTCGAGATCCGCGCCTCCTGGACGCCCATCGGTGAGGTGGGCCCACATGCCGAGGCCTGGGGCGACCTGCTCTGCATGGCCGCCGGCCTGCCACCGGTACCCGCGGGCGTCGTCATCATGCCGAGCCGCCGCGGGCAGCGTCGCCGTTGACTGCCGCCGATGGCGGCGAACCAGCTGATCTGGCCCGAGCGCCTAAACCGCTCCTGGAGTTGCGCGGCGGGCTGCCGTCGGTCATCGACTCCAAGGCTGCGCTGGCCGGCACCGTGGAGCGTTTTGCTGATGGGACCGGACCCGTCGCCATCGACGCCGAACGAGCCTCGGGCCACCGCTACTCGTCCCGGGCCTACCTGGTCCAGCTGCGGCGGAACGACATCGGTACGGCGCTGGTCGACCCCATCCCGTTCCGCGACCTGACTGGGCTCGGACGAGCGATCGAGGGTGCCGAATGGATCCTGCATGCTGCCACTCAGGACCTACCGTGCCTGACCGAGCTCGGCATGCGTCCTCGCACCCTGTTCGACACGGAGCTGGCGGGTCGAATGCTCAATTACCCGAGAGTCGGCCTCGCCTCCCTGGTCGAAGAACTGCTCGGCTTCGCGATGCGCAAGGAGCACTCAGCCGTTGACTGGTCCAAGCGTCCGCTGCCCCAGCCTTGGCTGCTGTACGCGGCACTCGACGTCGAAGTCCTGATCGAGCTCAGAGAACGGCTCGCCCACGAGCTGGTAGCCGACGGCAAGCTCGAATGGGCGCAGCAGGAATTCACCTGGCTGGTCCAGGCTCCGCCGACGCCCCCACGGAGGGATCCTTGGCGGCGCACAGCCGGGATCCATCGCGTACGCAGCCGCCGCGGCCTCGCGATCGTGCAAGCCCTGTGGGAGACCCGTGACCAGATCGCCCGCGGGCAGGACGCGACACCGACCCGCATCCTGCGAGATGCGGCCATCTGTGAGGCCGCCATCGCACAACCGGCCGCGCGCCAACAGCTGGCTGCTCTGCCTGGCTTCCGGGCCCACAACGCACAGCGGTACCTATCGCGCTGGTGGGGAGCGGTGCGCGCCGCGAGCAGGCTGCCGGCGGCGAACCTGCCGGTGGCCCGGGTACACAGCGACGGGCCACCGCCTGCCCGCGCCTGGGCAGAGAGCAACCCGGCCGCGGCGGCACGGCTGGGAGCGGCCCGGGAAGCCCTGGCAGCCATCGCGTCCAGTAACCGCCTCCCCCCCGAGAACCTGTTGGCTCCCGATTCGATCCGTCGGCTGGCCTGGGATCCACCCGTCGACGTCAGCGTCGCACGCGTGCGCGACCTGCTGGTGGGCCTGCACGCCCGACCGTGGCAGGTCGACCTCACTGCGGACGCGCTCGCCAACGCCCTGGCCTGACTTGCACGAACCGGATGGCCGGACTTAAGTTAGGCTCACCTAACAACCCAGGGGAGCTGGATGCTTGCGAACTACCTCATCGGCCTGCGCGAAGGGCTCGAAGCGTCGCTTGTCGTCGGGATCCTGATCGCCTACCTGGTCAAGACCGGGCACCGTGACCGGCTCCCCCAGATCTGGACCGGAGTCGGCACGGCGATCACCCTCAGCCTGGCTTTCGGTGCACTGCTGTCGTTCACGTCAGCCAGCTTGTCGTTCGAGGACCAGGAAGCCTTCGGCGGCTACACCTCGATCGTCGCTGTGGCGTTCGTGACATGGATGATCTTCTGGATGCGGCGGACCGCGCGGTTCTTGAAGTCCGAGATCGAGGGCAAGCTGGCGTCAGCACTCACGATGGGACCCGTGGCCCTGGTGGGTGCCGCGTTCATCTGCGTGGGCCGCGAGGGGTTGGAGACTTCGGTGTTCTTGTGGGCCGCGGTCCAGTCGACCGGTCGTACGACCTCGCCCCTGGTCGGTGCTGGACTCGGATTGCTGACCGCGGCGGCGCTGGGGTGGATGTTCTACCGACAGGCGATCCGGATCAACCTTGCCAAGTTCTTCAAGTACACCGGCATCGGCTTGGTCATCGTCGCCGCCGGGGTTCTCGCGTACGCAATCCACGACTTGCAAGAGGGCGGCGTGCTGGGTGGCTTGAACAACACGGTGTTCGACATCAGCTCGACGATCCCGATCGACAGCTGGTACGGCACCTTGTTGAAGGGCACCTTCAACTTCAACCCCGCCCCGACCGCGTACGAGTTCATCATTTGGCTCGGTTATCTCATCCCCGTATTGACGGCCTTCCTGTGGCCGCAACGCGTCCCGGCGAAGGCCAGCAAGGAACCGGCAAGGACGCGCTGACACCCGCCATGCCCACTTCGGCGTGGGTCCGGCTGATCACCTCGTCACCGGCTTAGGGTTGGCCGCGACGACGAGCCGGACGACGCAGACTGCGGCAACCATGCCCGGCGCAGACGACTCGAGGGGATGCGGTGTCCATCACGATCGCTCGCCGGGTGCTTTTCGGCGGAGCCACCCTTGTCGTGCTCGCGGGGGTCACCTCCTGCAGAGACGACGCGAACACCGACGGGCGCGCGACACCCAAGCCCAGCCTGACCCCTTCACATGCGTCCCCGACATCCGGCACCTCACCGACGGATAGCGGATCCGGCGCTCCCCCGTCGACCGGCCCGTCATCGACCGGTCCCACGGAGCCGGCCGACCCGACTCTGGTCGCCGATCTGCTCGGAGCACCACATCTGCCCGGGCTCAACGTGGAAACCCGTTGGACGGTGGCCGCCACCTACCCCAACGAGGGTCCCGACTTCTCTACCTCGTGTCAGCCGCACCCGTGGACATCGATCGGCTCGACGGCGGTCGTCCGCCGCGACTTCACCGGTCCCGCAGGCTCCACCGCATCCGCAGTTGTAGCAACGTTCGCGACCGGCAAGAACGCGAGACGCGCACAGGCTGTGTGGGATGCCTGGGCTCGCGACTGCAAAGCGACCGTCATCGCTAGGGGTTACGAGCACCCGCGCATCAACGACGAGCCGTACACCGTCCGCACGGCAGCCGAACAGGGACGGTGGTGGCTGCTCACCTATGGGCCGGTCGAGGATGATCCGGACGCAAGCTACTTCGAGGCGTTCGGGCTCGTACGCAGCGGCGACCGGCTCGCGCTGGTAAGGATGACCAGCGCGGGTCAGGACTACAACTACGAGCCCGGCCAGGAGCCCGTCGCCAAGGCGTTGATACGGACAGCCCGGCTGCTCGTCTCCTAGGTCACGTCCCCCTGCTCCCACGATCCGACACTTGTTCCCCGCCATCCGACACTTGTTCCCCGCCATCCGACACTTGTTCCCCGCCATCCGACTCTTGTTTCCACCATCTGGCGAGTTGGGCTTGCCGTTTTGGCCGGCCGTCCGTACGCTCGCTGGGGTCTCCTCATTCGAGGAGGCCCCGTGTGCGGGACGCCTAATCCTGTCCACCGCCCACGAGTCTCTACGTCGAACACAGTCCGACATGGTCAGGAGCGGGGGACCCACGGTGACACCGGCGCCTACGGGCGCCTAGGGGTGAAGCCGGTGGACGGTAACCGCCGTTGGCCGGCCGGGCGAAACTCTCCTCCCGAACCCGACAGCTCACCTCGCAGGCGGCGGAGAGAGATTGCCTTATGGCAGAGCAGCCGAAGCATCGGCGCGCGTCCAAAGTCCGTCGCGGTCGCCGGGTGGCCTCCTTCGGAGCGCTGGCTATCGGTGGCGTCGTCGCACTTTCAGGGTTCTCCCTCGGCGGTCCGGAAGCCGTCGCGGCCACCTACCGCACCTGGGATCGCCTCGCACAGTGCGAATCGGGCGGCAACTGGCACATCAACACCGGCAACGGCTACTACGGCGGTGTGCAGTTCAGTGCATCCACCTGGCTCGCGTACGGCGGCGGGAAGTATGCCTCGCGCGCCGATCTGGCCACCCGCCGGCAGCAGATAGCCATCGCCGAAAAGGTGCTGCGTGGTTCGGGTTGGGGGGCCTGGCCGGCCTGCTCGGCACAGCTCGGACTCAGCTCCGCCGATGCCCACGAGTGGAACCAACGCGGGCGAAAGCTTGACGGCCCACACTACGGTCGCAGCACCCTGCCCCAGCCCAACGACGTCGGCGTCGAGAGCCCCTGACCAGACGCCGCAGACCACGGGTCGCATTCGGCATCCCCCTGTCCCCGATGGTGCCGTCTGCGACCCGTCCTTGCTCTTCCCTCCCTCTCGTCCGGGTCACCGGCTGGTCGGCTCATCTCGCGGGACCTGCACTACCCTTCGCGGCTCTTGGTCCCCGGGTGATACTGGTGGCATGGCTGACAAGCCCCGCCGTCCGGCAATGCCGGGCCGCTCCGCGTTCGACGCCCTCGCCGGCGGCGAGGATCCGGCCGAGCACGCCGAGGCTGCACACCGCACGGCCGAGGCGCTGGTACGGGGCGCTCGCGATGCGGCGGACGAGACCCTGATCGCGCGCATCGTGCATCTGGCGGACGAGCATGGGATGGACCTGATCGCGAGGATGTGGGCGAGCGCCGCTGCCGAGTCGCTTCCCGGCGCACTCTGGCGGCTCTACCTCCTGCGCAGCTGGGTGCAGGCCGACCCGGTGGCGGCGGCGCGTCAGTTCGACGCCGGACGCAAGCACGCAGAAGTTCAAGAGGTGATCGCCGGGGTGGTCGAGCCGCCGGGCCCGCGTGAGGTCCAGCTGTTGGTCGACCAGGTGCTCAGGGGCATCGCAGTCGGTGACTTCGCGACGTCGCTGGACCGAGCCGCAGCCTTCGCGCGGGTGGTGTCCGTGGGCCGGGGTGAGCTGGCCGGCGATGACCCCACGGATTCGGCCATGCACCAGACGCTGTCGGCGGTGCGGCTGCTTACCCTGGCCGATCAGCTCGAGGCGGCCGCGCGCGCCGAGCGGGCAGGCTCACTCGCCTGAGGTTTCGCAGCGCCCATGTGGGGTACCGTTGCTAAAGCGTCGGACCGCGGCAGCCCCGGGTTCCAATACAAGCCGCTTCGAGCGGTCGCGCGCCGTGAGGCGCTCCCGGTCCGGCGCAACACATTCTTTGCTCGCCGTCAGCGCCCAGGAAGGAGACCCTGGGCACTCGGAACCGCAAAAGATCGCTATGCGTCTCATGGGCATGCAGACTCGGCGGGCACGCTTGCCAAATGTGAAGGTACGCCCGCTGGTGACAGGTGCACTGTTGCTCACCTTGGTGTCGGGCTGCACAAGCGGTCATCTACCGAGTCGAAGGTCGTAGTCCACAGTTCGGCTCAGGGACGTACCCGTGTCACGCCCAATCGCGGGTAACAGTCGGACCGAACGAAACGGCTCAAGCCGACATCTACTGTCAGGGCAGGTAACGGCGAGCTTCCCCCTCCCCAGCCCGGCCAGTCGAGGCCTCGTCCTGAGGTGATCTGGCCGTCTCCCACCACCACCTTGATGCACCGACTTGCCCCCGATCCGCGTTGCTTGAAACCATGTGCCATGATAGAACGAAACCGTTTCGTTTCATCCGCGCAAAAAAAACTCGGAGACAGTCGTGATCCCGGCCGAGCTGATCACCCAGCAGCGATTCAGGCCTCGCATCGAGGGAGCCCGCGAGGGCGAGATCCTGGACGCGACGCTGGCCCTGCTGGCCGACCAGGGGTATGACCGCCTCACCATGGACGCGGTCGCGGCGGCGTCGCACGCCAGCAAGGCCACCCTCTATCGCCGCTGGTCCACCAAGGCATTCCTGGTCGTGGACGCTGTGTCGCGGGCAAAGAAATGTCATCAGCCTGAGACACCGGACACTGGGACGCTTCGCGGCGACCTGCTCGCGATGGGATGTGCGACGGGCGGCCTCACCGACGAGGTGCCGATGGCGGTGTTCGCAGCGGTCCTGACAGCGCTGCACCGCGATCCTGAGTTCGCACAAGCCTTCGAGGAACATTTCGTGGCTCCCCGCCGAGCCGTTGCGCGCGCGGTGTTCGAGCGCGCCAAGGCGCGCGGAGAAATTGTCGGCGACGTCGACTTAGATCTGTTGTCAGGGGTGTTGCCGGCGATCGCGCTGCATGAGGCGTTCGTGATCGGACGACAGCCGACCAAAGCGTTCATCGAGCAGGTGCTCGACCAGGTCGTGATCCCGGCGACCCAGGCACAGACCGCAGGCTGAACACCTGCCGGTCAATTCCATACCAACCAAGGACCACCAATCACACACGGCCCGGAAGGACCCTCCGTGACTCAAGCCTCAGTGGCGCCCGTTGACCACGGGCACCGCCACCTCGGACTCGCTCTAACACTCATCTGCGGCGCGCAGCTGATGGTTGTGCTCGATGCCACGATCGTCAACATCGCGCTGCCCTACCTTCAACCCGATCTTGGGTTCAGCAACGCCAACCTCTCATGGGTGGTCACCGCATACACACTTGCCTTTGGCGGGCTGCTCCTGCTGGGTGGCCGACTTGGCGACCTGTTCGGACGCCGCAGGGTATTCATGTTCGGCGTCGTCCTCTTCGGCGTCGCCTCTCTGCTCGGCGGCATCGCGCAGAGCGACACTCAGCTGATCGCCGCGCGAGTGCTGCAAGGCGTCGGCGCCGCGGCCGCGTCGCCGACGGCGCTTTCGTTGATCACCACGACCTTCCCGGCCGGACCTCCCCGCAACCGAGCGTTCGCCGTATATGCGGCAATGTCAGGAGCGGGTGCCGCGATCGGGCTGATTCTCGGCGGCGCACTGACCGAGGTCAGCTGGCGCTTGACGCTACTGATCAACCTTCCGATCGGCCTGCTCATCGCGTTCCTGGCACCCCGTGTTCTCGGCGAGTCCGAGCGCCAGCGTGGTGAGTTCGACGCCATGGGGGCCGTCCTGGCGACGGCCGGACTGGTCAGCTTGGTCTAC
>JBDUDR010000143.1:0-7392 GCA_040002845.1 Nocardioidaceae bacterium | reverse complement strand
AGCCCAACGTCTTTGCCGGCGTCGAAGCCGAGCCGGTAGAGCGGCAAGGCTCTGATGTTGTTGTCTGCGATGCTGTCGTTCATGAGGTGGGACCTCTCAGATAGGTGCTGCCTCTAGGCCCCGTCCGGAGTGTCGCGCTCCGTTCGGGGCCGTCTGTCAGTCCCGTGAAACCTCACTCTTTAGGCATGTGTCCCACCGGGCACATCTACACCGTCGGGCCGACCGACCAACCGGCCGGAACCTGGCCGGCACCCTGGCAGCTGGACCCTCACCCACCCGACCTCGACGAGTTGATGGGCCACCTCGCCCGCGCACCCGACTACCCCGACGACCACCTACTCCACGAACTCGGCATCGACCCACCAGACGAATAATTGGCGAAGACGACGCGCCTCCGGTGATGTTTGACCGGCAAGTTGTGTGGCGATGCGCCGTTCGGTCGAGGTCTGGACGCCTGGGAGGGAACCGAGACAGTCCCGGGAGGCCATCGCGGCCGAGCCGGCAGGCACTAGAAGTCAAATGTGACGCCGGTCGCCGCCTCCGACCAATCCCAGAGGCGGGACGCAAGAGTGGCGTCTCGACCGGCTGGGCTCGAGCCGACCACCCCTGGACTACCGCGCGTGCCGCCCATTCTGGACGGACCGACCAGCGACCCGCCCGGGACTTCAGGGTCGGTCGCCGCCCGCAACGACGGCCATGCGCCGACGGCCGCAGGCACTCCGACGACGGCCGTTACGGCGATCAGGATCATCGAACCGGGCCGGCGCCCGCCCATCTGCGGTCCCGACTGCTGCAGATGTGTGGCGGCATACCCAGGGTGCGACGCCACGCTCACCAGTGCCGACCCGGCTGCCCTGGCGCGACGGTCGAGCTCGCGAGCAAAGAGCAGGTTGGCCAGCTTCGACCGGCTGTACGCAGTCCACTTGCGGTACCTACCGTGCGTACGCGGATCGGACAGCTCCAGGCCGGTCACCGTTCGATGCATGGCGGATGTCACCGTGACGACCCGCGGGGCGGGTGCCCTCGAAAGGACGGGCAGCACCAGCCCGGTCAACGCGAAGTGACCGAGATGGTTGGTGCCCATCTGTAGCTCGAAGCCGTCCTCGGTCTGCCGCTGAGGCGGAGCCATCACTCCTGCGTTGTTGATGAGGACGTCGACCCGGTCGTACTCCGCGACCATCTCCGCGGCCGTCCGTACCGAGGCAAGCGAGGAGAGATCCAGTTGGAGGACGGACACGTCGGCATCAGGCAGGTCGTCGCGAATCCTGGCTGCGATCTCCGTTCCCTTGGATGTGTCACGCACCGCGAGGACCACGCTGGCTCCATGGCGGGCGAGCTCGAGTGCCGTGTGGTAACCCAGTCCGCCGGTCGCTCCGGTGATGACAACCCGGCGACCTGACTGATCGGGGATCGCTGCCGGTGTCCAGCCGTTCGATGAGCTCATTCCGGCCAACGTTCAGTGTGCGTGGCCGTGCTAGGAGTGACTCCCATGACGCAAGTCTTACCATCAGCCGGGCAAGACAGCCGACATCCGACGGAGGAGTCCATGGCGGTCGACGAAGAGCTGAGAGCAGAAGTGCGGGCGCATCTCAGCACGATGGGCGGCATCGAAGAGAAGTCGATAGTCGGCGGCATCGGCTTCGCGTGGCGTGGGAACCCCGCCGGCGCCGAAAGCAAAGGCTCCCGCTACTACGCCTGGGCCCGGATCGCACTGCTACCCGAACACGACGACGACATCAAGCCCGCGCCCGCGAATGCCGCTACCGACGAGACCTGCAGTACTAGCCGTTTGCGGGAGCGGTTATGGCATTGGTGATGCTGGCATGCGGGATCACCGCGCGACGACCGGCCCAGAGCAGGCCGGCGCACGCAGCGGTGAGGTGGGTGGCGCAGCCTTCCGCACGCGTCACTGGCTGTCGTACTCGTCGTGGCGGCGGAACCAGAAGCCGGTCTCGTTGCGACCGAGTGGCGCGCGGTCGAGCCATTGGTACATACCCCAGAGGCCGTCCAGCCCGCGCTCGTACGCCGAGTAGGTGTGGTAGACGACGCCATCCTCGAGCGCGAACGCGCTCACGCCGGGCCCTTCTTGCCGGTACGTCTCCCAGTCCGTTCCGACGACGCTCGATGCGAAGTCGTCGAGCTCGGAACTGTCCTGACCGGCTGGCGGCCGAAAGTCCGCCCTGCGGAAGTTGTACTCGACGGCTCCCGAGTGCCACTGCTCCTTGGTGACCGCCGCCTGGAAGTCGTAGTTGAAGTCGCTGTCGAACGAAGACGCCCAGGGGAAGCTCCAGCCCATCCGCCCCTTGTACGCCTGCAGTTTCGCTAACGGAGCCCGCGACACCGCGCAGAGCGTGACGTCGTGATTCGCGAGGTGGACGACGGAGCCGTCGAAGCCGTCCGCGATCGCCGAGCAGGACGGACACCCTGCCGTGTACTCGGGCCCGAACATGAAGTGATAGATGAGGAGCTGCGAGCGTCCTTTGAAGAGATCGGCGAGGGACGCTGTGCCCTCGTCGGTCTCGAAGCGGTACTCCTTGTCGATTCGAACCCAGGGCAGCTCCCGACGCCACCGCGCCAGTTCGTCGCTACGCCGCGTCAGCGCCTTCTCGGCCTCGAGCAGCTCCAGCCGGGCCGCAAGCCACTCTTCACGTGTTCCGATCTTGTGATCGGTCATGGTTTCTCTCCTTCTTGTCGTTACAACAAATTGGCGTAGCCCGCGCCACCGATGACGTCTCACATCGGTGGCGTGAGCCCGGGGAACCGACGAGGGCGCGATGACGATCAGGATTCCAAGTCCAACGACCGCTAGCGCCAGCGGCACATCGATGGCGGCTTTCGCGGGCAGGAGCTTCTGGGCGAGAACGAGGACGGCGATCACGAACATCCAGGTCATGCTCATGACGCCCAGCGCCACCAGCATCAGCATCAGTCCCATGCTCGAGCCGACGCAGCAGAGCCCGAACTCGAAGCCAGAGCGGACGCTCTCGCGGCAGCGCCGGCGGAAGTGCTGCTTGAGCGGCGTGAACTCGTAGACACCTGCCGCGATCGCAACCCCGCCGGCCGCGAAAAACCCGTGCGGCCGGTACAACGCATACACGGCGACCCCCACGAGCGTCCACGCGGCAAGGTACGACCCGACGAATAGCGGCACAGCGCGCACACGACCGCTGGCATGAGCGCGTCTCAAGACTGCCGGAGCCGCGCCCGGCAGCATCATCGCCGCCATCATCGACACCCACAGGGCGACAAAGAACGCGAACGAACCGAGCCGCGTCGCAACGCCCATGTCCATCCCGTTCATCTGGCGAACCGCGACGACCCAGGATCCGGCGGCGAGCCCGAGCGTCGCCGTCAGCGCGGCGACGACGAGTGTCCGGCCTGGATTGGCGACAGGCGAATTCGTACTGGTCGACACTGGGATCCCTCAGTAGGTTGCATGATGCAAGCCTGACCGTATCCCACGCGCTTTCATCATGCAAGCGCAACTCGCTACACTGGGGGCATGCTCGGCAAGACCTACAACTCCCAGGTGTGCTCGGCCGCGCGGGCGCTCGAACTGGTGGGCGAGCGGTGGAGCCTGCTGATCATCAGGAACGCGCTGTTCGCCGGTGCGACCCGCTTCAACGACTTCCTCAGGCTGGGCATCGCGACGAACATCCTCAAGAACCGCCTCGACGGCTTTGTCGACGCCGGGATCATGCAGCGCCGCAACTACTCCCGGAATCCGGAGCACTACGAATACCTGCTGACCGACAAGGGGCGCGAACTGGCCTCCGTCATCGTCGCGCTGACCGAATGGGGCGACCGATGGGCGGCCCCCGACGGCCCACCCGTGCTCTACTCCCATTCCGTCTGCGGTGGTCCGATCACCCAGCCGACCACCTGCGCCAACTGCGGCCAGGTGCACGACCCCGCAGAAGTACGCGCACGACCAGGACCCGGCATGCCCGCCGACATCGCGGCCCGCATGGGCTGACGATGTCCGGCAGGGAACTGCAGCAGCAATGATCACGAACTACGGCTGTAGTACCAGCGGCCAGGAACGGCAGACTGCTGGTGTACCCGTCAGGGGGTCATGTTCATCGACGTCACAAGCCGCGCACCCAGATCCGAGTCTCCGGCAATCGACACGGCCGCCTCGGCCGCCGGGATGCGGCCCGCGCAGAGTCGAGCGAACGTCGCCGTGTCTGTGGTCAGTGACACGGTCGGCCCTCGAGTGCCAGGGTCGCTGACCGCACCTCGTCCGTTCTCGTCCACGGTGACCGAGCGGGTGAAACCGAAGGGCCCCGAGACGTCGAAGAGCACACTGGTGCCGACGGGTGCAGCTGCCTTCTTTGCAACGACGTATGGCAGCGCCATCGAGAAGCTCGCCAGCGTGACCTGCGCTCCGGGGGTGTCGAGGTCGCCCGGGCGGTTGGTCGCCTCCCGGATGTCCTGCTCGTGCACCCACAGGTCGATCACCCGGTTGCGCAGCAGGGTCTCCCAGTCCCATCCGCGACCCACGGCCGAGGTCGGCGCGGGTGCGGCCGGATCCGGAGGGTCAGCCGCCAGGCTCGTCGCGCGTCGTACCACGGCCGTACGGAACTCGTCGACGACTTCGGCGGGAGTCTTCCCCCGCCGGGCGTCCACGCCGGCTTGGGTGTACCGACTCGATGGCGGACCCCCGTCCCAATGCCCAGGTGACGGAGGGGACTGTCCCGCGAGCTCGGCTTCGATCGCAGCCAAGTGCGCGGCCACGTCGAACACCGACCACCCAGGGCACTGGGTCGGTCTGGCCCATTCGGCGCTCGCCAGCTCAGAGAACAGTGCCTGCAGATCGGTGGCGGTGCTGTGCCAGGCGGCGATGTAGGTGGGCAGCGGGTTCACAACCGCCAGACTAGGCAGCGCCCGATCGCCTCATGGGTGGAGGCGCTCACCGGCTGCACACATCGCGACGAACTTGGCGATCCGTGACGCCCGGGTCTCGGGTCGTTTGGCATCCTGCACGCGGTAGATGATGGCGTACCGGTTGGTGCTGTTGAGGGTGTCGAAGAACTCACGCGCCTTCGGCTCGGCATCGAGCGCCGCCGCCAGATCGTCGGGGACTGTGGCTGTGGAGTGACTGGGGTACGCCGCGTCCCACCGGCCGTCTGCCTTGGCCAACTCGATCTCGCGGAGACCGGCTGGCTTCATGCGCCCGGACTTGATCAGCGCGGTCGCCTTGGTGACGTTGACTTGCGACCACTTACTTCTGGCACGCCGCGGCGTGAACCTCTGCAGGAAGAACTTGTCGTCGAGGGGACGCTTCAGACCGTCGATCCAGCCGTAGCAGATCGCGAGTTCGAGAGCCTCGGCGTACGACACCGAACGGTGCCCCGAGCCCTTCTTGGCGATCTGCAGCCAAACGCCCGCCGAGCCCGCGTGGTGCTGGTCGAGCCAGTCGCGCCAGGACTCCTGCAAGTCGAAGAGCTCGATCGGGTCGTCGTCGATCCCCATGCGGTTGATTCAAGCACCTCGTCGCCATGGCTGGGATGAGTCAGTTTCGCTGATAGAGTTGCGCACAGCCACGGCCTCGCCTCAGCGGCGAGGCCGTCATCGTGCCCGGCAACGGCGCGCAGTCCGCGCGGCCGGAGGATCGGGCACCAACGCCTTTCCAGGCTCACCGGTCCGCGCCGCGGACTTGGCGACGGGCGTGCCCGACTCGATTTGGAGTTCCCACGACGTGTCCGTCGATCACGCCACTCTGCCCGCCCACAACGCCACGCATTCTCCCCTCGCTGCCACGACCGAGGCACCGAGCTTCGCGGCGTTGCACCTGCCCCATCCCCTGGTCAAACTGCTGACAAGGCAGCAGATCACCACACCGACACCGGTTCAGGCCACAGTCATCCCCGACGCACTTGCGGGCAAGGACGTCCTCGGCCGCGCCCGTACCGGCTCCGGCAAGACGCTCGCCTTCGGCCTCCCGATGCTGGTCCGGCTGTCCGGTCGGCGATCCAAGCCGCGCCATCCCCGCGGGCTGATCATCCTGCCCACCCGTGAGCTGGCGATTCAGGTACGCAAGTCCCTGGAGCCGCTTGCGGACGCGGTACGGCTGCGGATGGTCACGGTGTACGGCGGCACGCCGTACGACCGGCAGATCCGCCGGCTCCAGCAGGGTGCGGACATCGTGGTCGCCACCCCCGGCCGACTCGAGGACCTGATGCGCCGCGGGTCCTGCAACCTCGATCACGTCGAGGTAACCGTGCTCGACGAGGCCGACCATCTTTGTGACCTGGGATTCTTTCCCGTCGTATCGAGCATCCTGTCCAAGACACCGAAGGGCAGCCAGCGGATGCTGTTGTCAGCGACCCTCGACGGCGACGTCGACGCGCTCGTACGCCGACACCTCCCCGACAACATTCGACACGAGGTCGACTCGGTCCGAGACATTCCGACGACGATGGACCATCACGTGCTGGTCGTCGGACAGTCCTCCAAGATCGACGCGACCACGGCACTGCTGGAGGCCAATCCCCGTTCTATCGTCTTCACCCGTACGCGAGGCGGCGCAACCAATCTGGCCCGCGCGCTGTCGCGCAACGGGGTCGACGCCGTCGATCTGCACGGCAACTTGAGCCAACGCGCTCGCGAGCGCAACTTGACCAAGTTCCGCAACGGCACTGCGAAGGTCGTAGTCGCCACCGATGTGGCTGCCCGAGGCATCCACGTCGACAGTGTGGGACTGGTCGTGCACTACGACGTGCCGGACGCATCGAAGTCCTACCTGCATCGATCCGGCCGAACCGCCCGCGCGGGCAAGTCCGGAGCCGTGGTAACCGTGTCGACGCCCCCGCAGGTCGGGCAGGTCGTGCGAATGCACAAGATCGCCGGTGTCGAGGCACGTCACCACGACATGCGTACCGCGCCCCGCCCACTCACCGCAGCCGCGTTGGCGACCTCGGGGGAGTCCGCGCCGTCAGCCGGTTCCGGTCGAGGGTTCGTGACGTCGCCCCAAGCCAGCCGCGCGCGAAGGCCGAGCCGCCGCCCTCGCTCTTCACGCTCGCGCCGAAGCTGAGGCTTGCCCGCGAGGCTCGCGCCGACACGGGGAGCAGCTCGCCGCCGCCGCGGACTGCGATCGCGACTACCTCCGCCTGGTGATGCAACATCTGGTGGGCGTGGGGGTGTTCGACGAGCCGGAACCGGGAAGGTCCGCGCTCAACGGCGCCGCTCGTCAACTCCTGGAGCCTGGGTCGCGAATCGTGCTCGATCTCGAAGGCATCGGAGGTCGGATGGCGCACGCCTGGAGCACGCTGTTGACCGCTGTTCGGACTGGTGCGCCCACGTACCACGAACTGTTCGGACTGCCGTTCTGGGAGGACCTGGACGCCCACCCGGACGTGGCCGCGAGCTTCGACGCTCTGATGGGACCGG
>JBDUDR010000142.1:0-7484 GCA_040002845.1 Nocardioidaceae bacterium | reverse complement strand
GTGCCCTGCGTTCGGAGCCGCATCGCTGAGGAGGCGCCAGCCGACGTGGGCGCGTGCCCAGTAGCGCCGCCGTGCTACCGGGCCCGAGACGAACTCCTGGTACGTCATCGGGGAACGCTTCGGCGAGTTGGGTCCGCGGTAGTCGGGAATCCCGGAGTCTGTCGACAGACCTGCGCCTGTCAGCGCGACGACAGACCTGACGGATAACAGCTCGACGACCTCCTCCAGTCCGGTCGTCCCCGCGACGGCACCCACGCGACCAGGGTACGTCCCCGGCGCTTCAGCCCTCGGCGGCGCCATAACGGCGGGTGCGATCTGCATAGATCTCGATCGCCTGCCACAGATGCCGACGGTCGACGTCGGGCCATAGCACGTCGAGGAACACCAGCTCCGCGTACGCCGCCTGCCACAGCATGAAGTTGGAGAAGCGCTGCTCACCAGATGTACGGAGCAGCAGATCGACGTCAGGTAGCTCTGGTACGTAGAGGTGACGGCTCAGAGAACGTTCGTCCACCCGCTCCGGGTCGATCTCGCCGCATGCGGCTGCCCACGCCAGCGCCTGGGCGGCGTCTGCGATCTCGGACCGGCCACCGTAGTTCACGCACATGGTCAGCGTCATCACAGTGTTCTGGGCTGTCATCTCCTCGGCGATCTGGAGCTCCTTGATGACCGACTTCCACAGCCGCGGCCGGCGACCGGCCCATCGGACGCGTACGCCCATCTCATGCATCTCGTCGCGACGGCGGCGGATCACGTCGCGGTTGAAGCCCATCAAGAAACGCACCTCGTCCGGTGACCTCTTCCAATTCTCGGTCGAGAATGCGTACGCAGACAAATGCTTCACGCCGATCTCGATGGCACCTTCGACCATGTCGAACAGGGCGGCCTCACCCCGCTCATGACCGCTGGTCCGGGGCAACCCACGTTGCGCGGCCCACCTGCCGTTTCCGTCCATCACGACGGCAACGTGCGCCGGAACGGCATCGGCGGCCAACCTGGGCGCGGTCACCCCAGATGGATGAGGGTTGGGAGGACGGACGCCGCCCTGCCTCACCGACTCGCGACGACGGCGCACCGGGCGACTCCTTGCTCTTGGGGTTCAGCGATCGACGTGTGACAGCGAGCGCAGGCCGTACTCGACGTGCCATGAAAGGTACGCGGCCACCAACCCGCTGGCCTCTTTGCGGTTGCGCAGCCGACTGGCTTCGGCAACCTGCCAGTCGCCGGTGAGCAGTGCCGAAAGCAACGCGAGAGTCTCGACCGCCGGAGTGGCAGTGCCGGGCAGGCGGCACCGGCCGCAGAGGACGCCACCGGCGGCCGGGCTGAAGTTGCGGTGCGGACCCACCGCCCCGCAACGTGCGCAGTCGGTGAACGACGGCGCGTACCCCGCGATGGCCAGCGATCTCAGCAGGAACGAGTCGAGCACCATGCCTGGGTCGCGACCTCCGCCGGCGAGGGTGCGCAAGCCACCGACGAGCAGCAGGTACTGCTGAAGCGCAGGCTCCTTCTCCTCCGCGGCCAGCCGCTCGGCAGTCTCCAACATCGCGGTGCCGGCGGTGTAGCGCAGATAGTCGCCGCCGATGTGCTGCGCAAATGGCTCCAGAGTCTCCACCTGAGTGACCACATCGAGTGAGCGCCCCTCGGCGAACTGCGCATCGACCTGCATGAACGGCTCCAGCCGGCCGCCGAACCGGGAGGTCGTTCGGCGCACGCCCTTCGCTACTGCCCGCACTCGGCCGTGCTGCCTGGTCAGCAGCGTGACGATGCGATCCGCCTCACCCAGCTTCTGGGTGCGCAAGACGATGCCCTCGTCGCGGTACAGACCCACGTCCCCATTGTCGCCGCTGAACGGTCGCCCACCGGCCCAGACACCGCGTTCCCGCCCAGTTTGGTATGGAGTCAGACCCTTGACAACCAGGCCGGGGATGGCCACCATCGTGACTACCTGGTCGGGGCCGCAACCAGCACCAGGCGGCCGGGCACCCGCATCCGCTCAGCACAAGGAGCCTCGATGGCGACCACCCCCACCCCACCCGCACCCGTCAGCGACGACGACTCCAGGTTGCTCGCTGAACTCGGATACAAGCAGGAGCTGCACCGCCGCATGAGCGGCTTCTCGAACTTCGCAGTGTCCTTCTCGATCATCTCCATCCTGGCCGGCTGCATCACGTCCTACCTGATCGCGATGAATGCAGGCGGCCCCGTTGCCATCTCCATCGGCTGGCCACTGGTGGGTCTGTTCGTGCTGTGTGTCGCGCTCGCGATGGGCGAAGTCTGCTCGGTCTACCCGACCGCGGGCGGGCTGTACTACTGGGCCGGCCGACTGGCCAAGCGAAACAAGCGGGTGTGGGCCTGGTACGTCGGCTGGTTCAACTTCCTCGGCGAGGTGGCGGTGACCGCCGCCATCGACTTCGGCGCGGCAATTACGTGGATGGCCTTCCTCAACCTGGTGGCCGGCGTCGACGTGACAGCCGGCAAGACGTTCTTGATGTTCCTGCTGATCATCGGCTTGCATGGGGCGCTGAACACGTTCGGAGTCGACCTGGTCAGGCTGCTGTCGAACATCAGCGCCTGGTGGCATCTGGTTGGAGTGGCCGTCATCGTTGCGGTTCTGTTCATCGTCCCGGACCACCACCAGTCCCTATCCTTCACGTTCTTCCACTTCGAGAACCGCACCGGGTGGAATTTCGCCGGCGCTTCCATTTATGTGTTCCTCATCGGCCTGCTGATGGCGCAGTACACCTACACCGGGTACGACGCGTCCGCCCACATCGCCGAGGAGACCCGGTCCGCCGCGACCGAAGCCCCCAAGGGAATTGTGCGCAGCGTGTGGGTGTCGATCTTGGCCGGCTGGGTGCTGCTGGTGGCGGTCACGGCCGCGATCCAAAGCTACAACGGTGCGCTGAACAGCGCCACCGGCCTGCCGCCGGCACAGATCTTCATCGACTCAGCTGGTCGGCACACCGGCGAGTTCCTGCTGCTCATCTGCTGCGTCGCCCAGTTCTTCTGCGGCATGGCGTCGGTGACCGCGAACTCGCGCATGTCGTACGCATTCAGCCGCGACGGCGCGCTGCCAGGATCGACCCTGTGGGCGAGGGTCAATCCCAACACGGGTACTCCCACCAACTCCATCTGGCTGTGTGTCGTGCTGTCCTCCCTGCTGGTCTTGCCCTCGCTGTGGAGCATCACCGCATACCTCGCGGTCACGAGCATCGCGGTGATCGGTCTCTACATCGCCTACGCGACGCCTGTGCTGCTGCGCAGGCTCATCGGCGACGACTTCAAGGTCGGTCCGTGGAACTTGGGCAGGTGGAGCGCCCCCATCGGATGGATCGCCATCGTGTGGGTTGCCTTCATCGTCATCCTGTTCATGCTGCCGCCCGCCTCGCCGATCGACATCAACACGTTCAACTACGCGCCCATCGCCGTCGTTGCGGTTCTGGTGTTCTCAACGGCCAGTTGGATCGTTGGCGGCAGGCAGAACTTCATGCGCCACGTGCCGCCCGGGCATGACACCAAGGACCCATCTCGCATCCTTGCCGAATAGCCACAGATGACGGCCCGGCGCAGCGCTGCGATCTCCCGCCTGACGCAGGGATTATCGGGTGTCGTCCTCCGGCCTGTTCGGGGTACGAACGCGTTCGAGGCCACCGTCGAGCAGCTCGCGACCGCCGTCCGGCTGGGGGTTCTCTCCGACGGAGAGCGGCTGCCGCCAGAGCGAGAGCTTGCTGGGTCCCTGGGGGTCAGCCGGGCGACGCTGCGCGAGGCCATTGCCGCGCTCCGCGAAGCTGGACTGCTCGAGACCCGGCCGGGGCGCGGCGGCGGCACGATCGTGACCCACGAACCAGCAGCCCAAGGCGCCAGCCGCGACAAGGTGGCCAGAGAGCGGGCACGGAGGCGAGTCGAGAGCCGCTGCGACCACTATCGCGACACCCTGGTGTTGCGCCGGGTCGTCGAGCCGGGAGCGGCGATGACCGCAGCAGGCCGGGACCTGACGAGTGAGGAGCGCGCCTGGCTTCGTACCGCGCTCGCGGCGGTCGCCAACGCATCCGACCCTGCGTCGTACCGGCAGGCGGACAGCCGCCTGCACCTCGCGGTCGCCGCGCTCACCGGCTCACCGCAGCTCATCGACGTGATCACGGCCGTCCAGCGGGACCTCCATGAGATGCTGACCGCGATCCCGGTGCTCAAGGTCAACATCGCCCATTCCAACACCGACCATCATGACCTGGTGCAAGCGATCCTGGCCGGGAAGGCGGAGCGGGCGCGGGCGGTGATGGAGCAACATTGCGATGGCACGGCGGCCCTGCTTCGAGGGTTGCTCGCCATGGACTCCACAACAGTCCCACCGCACGGAGGATCACAGTGACCGGCAAGCCAGCCCCGCTGACCGTCGAAGACCTGCGCACGCAGATCGAACGAGGCGAGATCGACACCGTCGTCGTCGCGGCGACGGATATGCAGGGCCGACTCCAGGGCAAGCGGATGCATTCCGGGTTTTTCCTGTCGGACGTGCTCTCGCACGGCACCGAGGGATGCAACTACCTGCTGGCCGTCGACGTCGACATGAACACCGTCTCGGGATACGCGATCAGCTCGTGGGAACGCGGCTACGGCGACATGGAGTTCGCGCTCGACCTCTCGACCCTGCGCCCGATCCCCTGGCTCCCCGGAACCGTCATGGTCCAATGCGACCTGGCCTGGCTGGACGCGGCACACACACCGGTCGCTCAATCCCCGCGCCAGATCCTCAAACGGCAGGCAGACCTGGCAGCCGAGCGAGATCTGGTTGCGTACGCCGGGACCGAGTTGGAGTTCATGGTCTTCGAGGAGTCCTACGAGCAGGCGTGGTCTGCGCAGTATCGCGGGATCACCCCCGCGAACCAGTACAACGTCGACTATTCCCTGCTCGGCACCTCACGGGTCGAACCACTCCTGCGCGACATCCGCAACGGCATGTACGGCGCCGGCCTGATCGTCGAGTCCGCCAAGGGCGAATGCAACCTCGGTCAGCACGAGATCGCCTTCCGGTACGACGACGTGATCACCACGGCGGACCAGCACAGCGTGTACAAGCACGGCGCGAAGGAGATCGCAGCGCAGCACGGGCACTCGCTCACGTTCATCGCCAAGTTCGACGAGCGTGAGGGCAACTCGTGCCACATCCACATGAGTCTGCGGGGTCCAGACGGCGCCATCGTGTTCGACGACGGCGGTGAGACCGCGCTGTTCCGGCATTTCGTGGCGGGCATCCAGGCCACCCTCGCCGAGTTCACCCTGCTCTACGCCCCCAACGTCAACTCCTACAAACGCTTCCAACCGGGCTCATTCGCCCCGACCGCCGTCGCCTGGGGGTACGACAACCGCACCTGCGCGCTCCGGGTCGTCGGGCACGGTCCGGGACTGCGAGTCGAGAACCGGCTGCCGGGCGGCGATGTGAACCCGTACCTCGCACTGTCCGGCATGCTCGCCGGCGGTTTGCACGGCATCACCAACGAGCTCCCCCTGGAGCCGGCCTTCGAGGGCAACGCCTATACGTCGGACAAACAGCACGTCCCCAGCACGCTGATGGAGGCCCGCGATCTGTTCGCCAGCTCGGCGATCGCCGAGGCCGCGTTCGGTGCCGACGTGGTCGAGCACTACGTCCATGCGGCCGACATCGAGCTGGCTGCGTTCAACGCGGCGGTGACGGACTGGGAGCGCGTCCGTGGCTTTGAGAGGCTGTAGTCGTTGACCGGCGCGCTCCACGACGTCATCAATCCCGCTACCGAGGAACAGGTGGCGAGCGTCACCGCGACCTCGGCTGCCGAGACCGATGCAGCGATCGCGGTCGCGGCGTCGGCTTTCGACACCTGGCGCAAGGTGGCTCCGGGTGACCGCGCGAGGCTGTTACGGCGCTTTGCGGCCTCCGTCGACGGCGCTCTCGACGAGCTGGCCGATCTCGAGGTGCGCAACTCCGGCCACCCGGTGACCGGCGCCCGCTGGGAAGCCGGCAACGTACGAGATGTCCTGAACTACTACTCGGCAGCTCCCGAGCGCCTGCTCGGACAGCAGATCCCGGTCGCGGGCGGGGTCGACATGACGTTTCACGAGCCGTTGGGCGTCGTGGGTGTGATCGTGCCCTGGAACTTCCCGATGCCCATTGCCGGTTGGGGATTCGCTCCCGCGCTGGCCGCCGGCAACACCGTCGTCCTCAAGCCCGCAGAGCTCACGCCGCTGACCGCGATCCGCCTCGGCGAACTGGCGCTGGAGGCAGGCATTCCCCCCGGTGTCTTCACGGTGATCCCCGGCCCCGGCTCGGTGGTCGGTGCCCGGTTCGTCGACAACCACGACGTACGCAAGGTGTGCTTCACCGGCTCGACAGAAGTGGGGAAACAGATCATGGCCGGGTGCGCCGCTCAGGTGAAGCCGGTCACGCTCGAGCTCGGCGGCAAGAACGCCAACATCATCTTCGCCGACGCGGATCTCGAGACGGCAGCCGCAACGGCGCCTTACGGCGTCTTCGACAACGCCGGTCAGGACTGCTGTGCACGGAGCCGAATCCTCGTCGAGCAGAGCGTCTACGACGACTTTCTCGGGCTGCTCGAGCCTGCCGTGCTGGGAGTCACGGTCAAGGACCCGAGCAGCCCCGACTCGGAGATGGGGCCGCTGATCAGTGGTGAACACCGGCAACATGTGAGCGGATTTGTGGAAGGAGACGGCGTCGACGTGGCGTTCCGGGCCGACACTCCGGGCGAGCCCGGCTTCTGGTACCCACCCACGGTTGTGTTGCCCAAGCGTCGCTCAGACCGGGTCTGGACCGAGGAGGTCTTCGGTCCTGTTGTTGCCGTGCTGCCGTTCGCCGATGAGGCCGACGCGATCTCGGCAGCCAACGACACCCCCTACGGCTTGTCGGGCTCCATCTGGACACGCGATGTCGGACGGGCTCTGCGGGTCTCCCGCGCGGTTGAGGCGGGCAACCTGAGCGTGAACTCGCACTCGTCGGTGCGTTACTGGACGCCCTTCGGAGGGTTCAAACAGTCCGGCCTCGGGCGCGAGCTCGGCCCGTCTGCGCCAGAGGCCTTCACCGAGGTCAAGAACGTCTTCATTGCGACGGAGGTGTAGCAGACGTGGCATCTTCGCGTCGCCTCGAAGGGCGTACGACCGTCGTCACCGGCGGCTGCAGCGGAATCGGCCTTGCAACCGTGCGCCGATTCGCCGAGGAAGGCGCAAACGTCGTGATCGGCGACCTCGACGAAGCACGCGGACCACAGGTGGCCGACTCGGTCGCGGGTCAGTACGTGCCGTGTGACGTGACGGAGTCGGCCGACGTCGATCGGTTGTTCGCGACAGCCCACCAGTCGTTCGGCAGCGTCGACGTGGCGTTCAACAACGCCGGCATCTCCCCACCCGAGGACGACTCGATCATGGAAACGAGCCTGGACGCATGGCGCCGGGTTCAAGAGGTCAACCTCACCAGCGTCTTCCTCTGCTGCAAGGCGGCC
>JBDUDR010000141.1:0-7505 GCA_040002845.1 Nocardioidaceae bacterium | reverse complement strand
GTGGGCCCCGTGGGACTCGAACCCACAACCCGCGGATTAAAAGTCCGCCGCTCTGCCAATTGAGCTAGGGGCCCGGTGGGCTCGGAACCTTGGTCAAGAGCACCCTCGAGGCTGCTCCCGCCTGGTGCCCACCGCCCGACGGCACAGTATGCCGCACCGCTGGATCGGACTCCACGGGCGCGCGTTCACCGTCCACCGGACGGTGCGGGTTCCCCGTACAAGAAGGACAGGAGCACGAACCGCCGACCGGCTGTGACGTCACGTACCTCATGCAGGTGGGCGCACGAGAACACCAGGGCGGCTCCGGCGTCCGGCCGGTAGAGCTGGTTGCCGTACTCGGGGAACCGCAGCTGTCCGCCTTCGTAGGCGTCGTTGAGGTTGAGTGTCAGGGCGAACACGCGATGCGCCGTCGAGGGTGTGAGATTGTCCCGGTGGGCGCGGAAGAAACCGCCGGTGGTGGCGTCGTAGCAGGCGATCTTGAAGCCCTCGAACCGCGTCGCCCGGAAGGCAAAAGCCTTCCGCACCTCGGGCATGACCCGACAACCGACCACTGATGACAGCTCACCCAAGAGGTCAAGGTCTCGCACCGTGTGGTCGCGACGCCGCTTGTAGCCGGCGTCGAGCACCTCACGGCGCGAGCCCTCCGAGAAACGCTCAACACCGGTCTCGACGTCGCCCTCCCGCTCCGCCAGACCGATCAGCCGATCCTGTTGCTCTGCATCGAGGACGCGCGAAATGAAGAGGACGGGCGCCTGGTCTCTCACCTCCGTGTCGGGACCGCGATGGATCCCAGCCTCCAGCAAGGTCACCACCTCCGCCGATGGCTGGTCGTCTGTGACCACGCCCAGGACACGCAGATCAGGGTCGAGCACCACGACGGTCGGCTGCTCGGCATCCACCCCGTACGCTTCGGCAGCCGACGGCTCGTCGACCGAGGCGACAGCCACATCACTACGTCCCGCCAGGAGATCGGTGAGCTCGGCCATCCGCGTACCAGCGCCGTCGCGGCTGAACACGAGCGCGATCGGACAACCACCTGCATGGGCGTAGAACCGCGCAGGCCCACCTGACCGGCCCTTCAGTACGAAGTCGGGGCCACGCTCGCCGACACCGATCCGCCCGCGGACACCCACCCTGGGGAGTCTACGACCGCGCTTGACAGTCGATCGTGTCCGACCCAGCTCCCGCAGCCGAAAGCGCCTGCGTGGCAGGTCCGAGTCGGTAGCGTGGTGCGCCGAACCGGGAGGAGACAGGGCTGTGACGGACGTCGAGCCGTTCGGGTTGATCGTCTTCCTGGTGTCCATCGCTGGGCTGTTGGCGGTCCTTTCGAGTCGCATCAGCGAGCGGATCCGCATCCCGGCGCCGGCGATCTTCCTGCTGGTCGCTGCGGGGGCGTCCGACCTCGTGCCGTCGTTGGGTGACCTGCCGATCGTCACCGTGGAGCGGTTGGTGACCGTAGCGCTGGCGTTGATCCTCTTCGACGGCGGGATGCACATCGGCTGGAGGCGGTTCCGGAAGGCTGCCGGTGCGGTGGCCTGGGTCGGTGTGGTGGGTACCTTCGTCACCGCGGGGGCGGTGGCGTTGCTGGCTCACACGGTGTTCGGGTTCGACTGGCGGATCGCGTTGCTGATCGGCACTGCGCTGGCACCGACCGACCCCGCGGTCGTGTTCTCCGTACTCGGGCGGCGAGAGATCGCGGGCCGCACCGGGGTGATCCTGGAGGGGGAGTCGGGAGCCAACGACCCCGTCGGCATCGCGTTGATGGTCGGCTTGCTCGCGGCCGGCGACGCCGGGGGAGCGCACGCGATCGGCCAGGTTGCCGGAACCTTCGGGCTGCAGATGGTGATTGGCGCAGCGATCGGCGTCGTCGGGGGAGCTGTACTGCTGGCTGCCATGCGCCGGCTGCCGTTGCCGAGCGAAGGGCTCTACCCGTTGCGTACGCTGGCCGGCGCCCTCACGATCTACGGCGGAGCCGCTGCGGCCCATGGCTCGGGATTCCTCGCTGTGTTCATCGCCGGCATCCTGATCGGCGATGCCCGCACTGCGTACAAGGGTGAGATCGTACGGTTCCACGCCTCGTTGGCCAGTCTGGCCGAGATCGTCGCCTTCGCGGTCCTCGGCCTCACCATCGACCTGCGAGCACTGACCGACAGCGATGCCTGGTGGATCGGCCTGCTGCTCGCCTGCCTGTTGGCCTTCGTGGTCCGGCCGGTGTTGCTCGGTGTGCTGCTGATCCCGGTACGACTGCGGCTGGGTGAGCGGGTGTTCGTGCTCTGGTCCGGACTCAAAGGGGCGGTCCCGATCCTGCTGGGCACCTTCCTGCTCGACTCCGGGCTGACCGACGCCGGCCGGGCCTACGACGTCATCGTGGTCGTGGTTGCGTTCTCGGTGATTGTTCAAGGTGGGCTGGTGCCGGCCATGGCCGCGGCCTGCAAGGTGCCGATGCGGCTCGTCGAACCCGAGCCATGGTCTCTGGGCGTACGCCTGCGTGACCAACCTCGCGGGTTACGCCGGTATGTGCTCGTCCCGGGCGCACCGGCCGACGGTAGCCGGATCGAACAGCTCGATCTCGGGGAGGACACCTGGATCTGCTTCATCCTCCGCGAGGGTGAGCTGGTGCCGATAAGGTCGCAGACCGTGCTCCGAGCCGGGGACGAGATCCTCGCGCTGCGCGATTCAGACTCCGGACCCGACCCCGCGCCGATCTTCAGAGTCCCTCGACCACCTGAGCGGCCCCAGAGCTGAGCGGGTCTGACGCTTGGTCGTCAATGCTGACAGCATCATTGATGTGGTGACCCGGACGTCGACGTTGGCGATTGTCGTTGCGGCGATCCTTCTGTCGAGCGGGTGCCGCTCTAACGGCGGTGTCGAGGACGCGCGCGTACGCCCGCATCCCACCGCGACCTCAACGTTCCGGATGCCCGACCAGACGGCACGAACCAAGGTGCTGCTCATCGTCGAGGAGAACACGTCGTACGACCAGATCGTCGGCGCGCCTGGGGCGCCATACCTCAACCAACTCGCACAGACGTACGGTCTGGCGACCGCTTACGACGCGGGGTACCCCTCGGCCTGCGACTCGCTGGCTGCGTACCTGATCATGCTGAGTGGCGACGACTCATCTGCGTGCGTGGATGTCCTGCCACAAGCGCTCCCCGTCGACGGCGACAACCTGTTCCAGCAGGTCGCCGACTCGGGCCGCGAATGGCGCGTGTACGCCGAGTCCATGCCGGTGGCATGCGATTCGAGCAACACCCCCGATGGCCTCTATCTGGTGCGTCACGCGCCCGCGCCGTACTTCGTCAGCGAGCGGCGGAGGTGCCCACGCTGGGATATTCCACTCGGTTCATCTTCGTCCGGCCCCCTGGTCGAGGACCTCGCCAAGGGGACACTCCCGGCATTCGCCCTGGTCACACCCAACGCCTGCGACGACATGCATGGCGCACCCTCCTGCTCGACAGACACGGTGGCTGCCGGGGACCGATGGCTCGCGACCTTGATGCCGAAGATCCTTGGCGGCACGGACTACCGGGACGGCCGCCTGGTTGTGGTGATCGCCTGGGACGAGGGAACGTCGACAGACAACCACATCCCGGCGATCGTGATATCTCCGAAGACCTCACACCTGGTGTCTTCGATCAGGTTCACCCATTGCTCGTTGCTGCGGACGTTTGAAGAGGTGCTGGGAATGCGGCTTCTCGGCTGTGCCACGAAGGCAACCTCGATGGCTACCGCGTTCGGGCTGCCCGCGGGCTGAGTGAAGCGGGGTCTGTCAGGATGCCGGCAGGGTGATCTGGGCCAGGACGTTGACGCCGCCCTGACCAGGCGGCGCAGTAACCCGCCAGCCATCGGGGATCTTGGTACCGCAGGTGGTGAGGGGACCCCCTGCGACGGAGCAACCGACGTTCGTCACGGCCGGCGAGTGAACGCTGATCGTGCCGTACAGGTCGTAGGTCGGATTGACAATCAAGGGGGTCACCAGCACCAGGGCTCGCCCGGCGATGGATGGCTCGTTGCGCATCATCACGCCGACTGCGTGGTAGGACAAGTCGGCCGTACGGGTGCCGGGCGGCAGCGGGAGTGTGAGCTTGTCGCCGGACTGCAAATCTCGGCCGACCGTCTTGATCTGCCGCCCGTCCACGGTGAGCGTCAACTGTCTGACGATCGGGTCGAAGTCAGCCGTCGAGGTGCCTGCCGCAGGCATCAGAACTCTTAACCGTATCGAGCTGGCTGGATGCTGGAGCACGAGATGCATGACACCATCCAGCTGGCCGCGGGATGTGATCATCACCGCGCTCTGTTGGCCAAGCGGCGTCTGAGTAGCGCCCGAGCCCGCGGACGTCGATGGCGAGTCATCTGCGCGCCCGATCGCGATGACCTGCCAGACGATGGCAGCCAGTGCGACAGCAGTGACCAACAGAACGAAGACCCCAACCACTAGGCCACGTCGGCGTGGTTCACGCTCGGTATCGGTTTGCGGCGAGCCAGACCGCTCGCGCAGGACCCGTCCAACAACCTCTACGCCGGCGTCCTCCACGAGCGCTTCGGCGACCCAGGCAGGAGGCTGGTACGGGGCGGACGGGATGACTGTCCCGTGTCCCCGGACGGGGACTGGAGCACGGGAAGGCGATGCTTCGGTCGCCGCAGCCGGCCGAACACCGTTCGCCCGTGTTCGTTGCTCGACCGGCGCCTGCTGGCCGGCGGGGTCCGCCTCCGGAGCTCCTTCGATCTGCTGGTGGGCGTCTCCTGTGTCATCGTCCAGAACCTGCCGAACCTCGAGTTCCGCTGGAGCCGGCTCGACACTGGTTCCGGCGGCGTCGTCAGGCTCGCGGTCCGACGTGGGCTCGGCTGTGGAGACAGGGGTTTCTCGGCTAGAGCCCGACGGCGCGTCCGGCTCCGCGCCCGAGACTGGCTCAAGGCTGGATAGCAGCCATGACCTGATCTCCGACTCGAGACGGTCAACCTCGCGCTTCGCCGGGCTCGGCTCCGGCCGCTCCACCGGCACCGTTGTGGTGTCGGTGTTCGCTACTGGCGGTTCGGGAGTCGGTGGCGGCTGTGCCTCCGGCCGCGGAGCATTGTCGTCCATGGACGACAACTCCGCGGCGAGCTGGGCGCTCCGAGCACGTCGGGCGGCTCGACGCCGATCCCGCTCGCGCACTTGGGCGGCGCTGGGAAGGGCGGGGCCCGCTTGTTTCTTGGTGTCCCGACCCGATCCTGGCGTGGGCGTCGAGCGCTTCTTGGCCATCACACCTCCCCAACGCGTGAGCGGCAGTACACAACATTGTGGTACGTCTTTTCTCACTATAGGTGACGTTTCTCGGTTCTTCTTCTATGCTTCCCAAGCGATTGATTTATGGCAATTCCGGATGAATCAAAGTTACAGGTAAGGCATTCAGTTGCTAAGCGTTATCGGTCGGATTCACAGAGTAATTGATAAGCCTCGGGACAGCGAGAACGACGCGTGAAGGGACGAGTTTTGCGATGAAAGCAAGGTCATGGACCAAGGGGGGGCTCGCGCTGCTCCTGGCCGGCGCAGCAGCCGTACTGCCTGCACAGGGCGCTGCGGCGGCTCACCGAGCCGCGACGGGAAAGGTGTTTGTGATCCAAGGGGTGCCCGGTGCCTCGGTGGATGTGAGCATCGACGGGAAAACGGTAGACACTGGAGCTGAGGCGAAAGCAATCCTCGGACCCATGTCGCTTACTGACGGTAGTCACACGGTTACATTTAAGTCAAGCCAATGGACCGTGACCTCGTCATTCCAGGTCCATGCCCGCAGCTCAGACATTGTCCTGCACTGGCCGGCCGAAATAGGCCCGAAGCCAGTGACGACGGTGTTCAAGAACGACATTGCCCCAGTCTCCGCCGGCAAAGGCCGGCTGACCGTCGCTCACACCGCTGTCGTGCCGCCAGCCGACATCCGGGTCGACCAGAAGGTGTTGTTCTCCAACATCGCCAACGGCGAGTTCATCAGCGCACAGGTGCCCTCAGGCACCTACTCGGTCGACATCGTTCCGACCGGACAAGACACCAACCCACTGCTCGGTCCTGTCGATCTGCCGGTCAAGGGCGGTGTGCTGACCCGAGTCTTCGCGATCGGTCAACCCACCAATGGCAGCATGGACGCCATAGTCCAGGTCCTACCGCTGCGCCAGACCGGATCCAAGGCGCCCAGCCAGGTGAACGCGGGTTCGGCCGGGCTGGTTGCCGTTCCGTCGGTTCCGACCGCCAAGGACTCGACAGGATCGTTCGCCGGAATCGCGGGAGCAGCCGCGGGGATCGTGGCGCTGGCGGGTCTGTTGAAGTTCCTGGCCGGTCGCCGGAGGGGCCTTGCCGGCTGACCCGGCTGTTCGCCACTGCAAGCTGGGGGGTGAACGGTCCACCAGGCCCGGGCTAGCAGCTCGCCTCGGATGGACCGGGCTCGCCGCCGGGGGGACGGCCGCCGCCGTGCTGGTGGCCGTCCCGCTGGCGTGGACACTGAGATCGGATACGCCCGAGCCGAAGCTCCATGCATCCGCTCCTCAGGCGGCGTACGTGGCAGGGGGAACGGGGGACGGGGCAGGCGGTCAGGTGGCGGCGCCGGCCGACGTGGCAGGGCCGGCCGCCTCCCAGGTCGTCTCCCAGCGGCCGAGACAGATTCGGCTGCCGAGCGGCACCATCATGGCCGTGCGCCGGGCAGCAACCGACCCCGGCGGGGAGCTGGTGCTCCCCGGGAACATCAACCGGGCCGGCTGGTGGGACGGTGGCTCGCGGCTCGGCGACCCATACGGCGCCGTCGTGATCGCGGCGCACGTTGACAGCACCCAGGGGGTCGGCCGGGCCGCGGAGTTCCTGAGCATGCACGCAGGTGACATCGTGAAGGTACGGTCAGCGGACCTCCGGGAGACCTTCCGGGTGACCTCGGCCAAGCTGGTTCCCAAGACGTCCCTGACGGCTGGGTCGTACGCCTACTCAGGCCGCGGGTCTCCGCGGCTCGTGCTGCTCACCTGTGGTGGCACGTACGATTCCGCGCGCGGCGGATACCAGTACAACATGGTCGTGGTCGCGACTCCGGTGGCCGGTCGGCCGTCGCCCGGACGCGGGTAAGTCGTTCGGTCGCGATCCTTTAGTGAGCGGCGAAGTCCTGAGCATGTTGGCGCGGTGCCCTTTCGAGTGCATCCACGCGCGTACAGTCGCGTGCGCCGTGGGATAGCCGTACGCGATGTTCTCCGCCACCTGTGACGCCTTGCAGCGCTTCAGGATGGGCCCGAGATCCTGGTGTACGAGCTGCTGCGTCTTGGCCATGTGCCGAGCCCACGGGTCGGCGAACCCGTCGACGCATCTGCCCTTCTTGAAGCGGTGCAGTCCATGATGCCGGCGGGCCACGTTGGTCCACTTCATCACATTGGCCCCAAACTTCGCCGCTGTGGCTCGAGGCGCGGCCCCCGGGCGTGCGCCTGACGGGTCGGCCGCGTGCTGCTCCACCGTCACCGCAGACGACGTGGGGGTTGCGGTGGCGGGTGTGAGG
>JBDUDR010000140.1:0-7525 GCA_040002845.1 Nocardioidaceae bacterium | reverse complement strand
CTCGGCCGAGCGGGGGTGGCGACATCTGGATTCGTGTGCGTTCTTGACCTTCCTGTACGCCAGCCCGCCGCGGGTGCGCTGTCCTGAGCACGGGGTGCGTCAGGTCCTGGGCGACAGCCTCCGTATCGACGGCCAGGCCGCAGAGCGCGCAAGCGTGCAGTTCGTCCACTTCGACCCGCCTGGTATCTGCCACTCTTCGGAGCACCACCATGTCCGCGATCTAGACGATGGTGAGCTCAGCGACATACTTCGAGTCTGAATCCTCTGTACCGAACATTGGCCCACTTGCGTTACCTCTCCGCGGTGGTTGCAACAAGCCGAGGGGCCGGCGGTTATCCGACCCGCCTCTTGGAGGGATCTGGACGACGATCCTGTCCGCGAGGTCTGCTTATCTTTCGGGGATGACGTGGCTTGGTGGAACCTCGGACCTGAGCTGGCGCGTCTCTAAGCCGAAAGGTGCTGACGAGAGAACTATGGCCGAGGACATTGTTCAGTCGGCGCTTGTCCGGTGCCTGGTGCCATTGGTCGAGAGTTCGGCAAGCCCATGACATAGACGCGTATGTCCACCGCGTCCTCATCAACACCTTTACCTCGTCGAGACGTCGACGGTGGAACGGCGAACGTGCGGTGGCCATCGTCCCGGAGCGGCAATCGGACGACGAAACGGAGAACGTCGACCGGACCGACCGGACCGACGCCGTAGTCCGTGCTCTGGGTCGGCTGACGCAGGACCAGAGGACGGCGGTGGTCTTGCGCTACTACTCCAACCTCAGCGAGAGCCAGATGGGGGCTGTCCTGGGCGTTGCCCCGGGCACGGTCAAGAGCCGCCTTTCTCGAGCGTTCAAGATCTTGTCCGAAGACCCGAACTTGGCAGAGCTGCGAGGCAGTCATGAGTGATCCGAACCTCTTCGTCCTTCTGGAGGATGCAGGCGCGCGAGTAGACGTAGGCCCAGCGCCGCTTAGCGACGTGCGAGCGGCAGTCGCCCGCCGACGTCGACGGCGGACGGTTGGGGGGTCGTCGCGACCGCTGTCGCAGGAGGCGCCCTGGTTGTGGGCGCCGCCGCGGTCGGGACGATCGGAATTACCCCGAAGGCTCCGGACCACTCGTTCCCCAGTGGACCTGCAGCGCCGTCCGTGACGCCATCCGACACGGCGACGGCGCCTCCCCGTCCGGCACCCATCACCATGCAGACGGTTCGCCGCATCGGCCGAGCACAGGAGTTCCGGCCCTACACCGGCCCGCAGCCTCCGCCGATCAGTGAGACCGAGGCGCTGCGACGCGCCGGGGCTGCCGACGGCTACAGCCTCGGGTTGTGGGACGTGGGGATGGTGCACGAAGGCCGGGCAGGCAGTTCTGTGGATTGGCACTCGGTGTGGATCATCGCCGCGGAGAGGTGCGTCCCCGATGTCAATGCGCTGTCACTTGGCGGTCCGGTCAGGCCAGGCGTCACGACCTCGCCTCAAGAGCCCCAGCCCGGATGGATACGGTCGGTCACGATGCTCGACGCCCGAACCGGGAAATTCTTCCTCTGATACGGCTTCTGACTGCGTACTGACTAAAGGACAGTCGCCCGGGTGAGAATGCTCGGACGCTGCGGGTTTTCGAAACGAAACGTTGAGTTGTCAATCGGCCAACGCCGCCGCGGTTCGAGAAGTAGTGGATGGTGCGACACGGGCCCTCCTCGTGTTCTCTTCTAGCAAGATAGTGGGCGGGACGGCCTCGTCAGGTTTACCGCCAAGGTAGATGCACGCGGCGAGACGGCCGTCCGTCCGGTCCCAACGGTGCCCGCGGCCTTGACCGCGCAGGACTGCCGTCTACGCTCGGTACCCGTGACCAAAGGCCGATCGGGCGACCCGACGCAACCCGTCCACCAGCAGCGACCGGACTGGTCAGGCGTGCGCCTGCATATCGTCACGGGCAAGGGTGGCACCGGCAAGACCACGGTCGCCGCCGCGCTGGCCCTTGCGCTGGCCGCCGGGGGCCGGAAGATCCTGCTCTGCGAAGCCGAAGGTAGGCAGGGCATCGCCCAGCTCTTCGACGTAGCGCCCCTGCCTTACGAGGAGCGCAGAATCGCGGTGGCTCCGGACGGCGGTGACCTCTATGCGCTGGCCATCGACCCGGAGGAAGCGCTTCTCGAGTACCTGGACATGTACTACAAGATGCGCCGAGCAGGTCGCGCTCTCGACCGGTTCGGGGTCATCGACTTCGCCACCACGATCGCGCCCGGACTTCGTGACGTACTCCTCACCGGGAAGGTCTACGAAGCAACGCGCAGACGCCGGCCTGCCAAGCGATTCGTGTACGACGCAGTCGTGCTCGACGCCCCACCCACCGGCCGCATCGCACGTTTCCTCAACGTCAACAAGGAGGTCGCCGGACTCGCCAAGGTCGGCCCGATCCGCAACCAAGGCGACGCGATCATGTCGCTTATGCGATCCGAAAGGACCCGCATCCACCTGGTCACCGTGCTCGAGGAGATGCCCGTCCAGGAGACCGGCGATGCCATCGCGGAGCTGCGGGAAGCCGGCCTACCCGTGGGTGGCGTGGTCATCAACGTGGTACGACGGCCCAGCCTCGACGAGCGTGCCCGCACGGCGATCGCAGACGACGAGGTGCCTGACGACGCGGTACGCGCCGGCCTGGTTGCCGCGGGGCTCGACGACAAGCCACAGGTCATCAACGGTCTGCTCGCCGAGGCACGCGACCACGCAGAGCGGCTGGCCCTCGAAGCTGAGCAACGCAGAGTCGTCGACCGGCTCGGACAGCCCATCTTCGAGCTGCCCCAGCTCGCCGACGGCATCGACCTCGGCGGACTCTACGAGCTCGCGGCCGACCTGCGCGACCAGGGGATGGCATGACCGCTCCGAAGCGCAGACGACCCGGCCCCAGGGTGGGCCCGCTGGCGGCCAGACTCAACGACATCCCGCGACTTGATGTGGACGCGCTGCTGGCCGATCGCGGCGTACGCATCATCGTGTGCTGCGGCTCCGGCGGGGTGGGCAAGACCACGGCGAGCGCCGCGTTGGCGCTGCGAGCGGCCGAGCAGGGACGCCGGGCGGTGGTGCTCACGATCGACCCGGCGCGCAGGCTTGCCCAATCGATGGGCTTGACCGAGCTCGACAACGTGCCCCGGGCAGTACGAGATGTCGACGAGTCCAGTGGCGGTCGGCTCGACGCCATGATGCTCGACATGAAGCGGACCTTCGACGAGGTCGTCGAGGCACACGCGAGCCCGGAGAAGGCGGCCCAGATCCTCGCCAACCCCTTCTACCAAGCACTGTCGAGCTCGTTCGCCGGGACCCAGGAGTACATGGCGATGGAGAAGCTCGGCCAGCTCCATCGCGACGCGAAGGCAGGCGATCGCTGGGATCTCATCGTGGTAGACACGCCCCCCTCGCGGTCGGCGCTTGACTTTTTGGACGCCCCCGAGCGGTTGTCGAGCCTGCTCGACGGACGGCTGATCAGGTTGCTGCTGGCGCCGGCCAAGGGACCGACCCGGATGCTGAGCGTTGGGGTCAGGGTGGTGACGAACGCGATCAACAAGGTGCTTGGTACGCAGGTGCTCCGCGATGTTCAGACGTTCGTGGCAGCGTTCGACACGTTGTTCGGTGGATTCCGCCAGCGTGCGGAGGCGACGTACGCCCTGCTGAAGGCCAAGGAGACCGCGTTCGTCGTGGTGGCGACTCCGGAGTCCGACTCGTTGCGCGAGGCAGCGTACTTCGTCGAACGGCTGAGCCGCGATGGCATGCCGTTGGCCGGACTCCTGCTCAACCGCGTGACCATCAATCCGATCCCGGGTCTCACCTTCGAGCAGGCCACGACGGCGGCCGAGCGGATCGCCGAGGACCATCCTGTGACGGCCGGCATGCTGCGGCTGCATGCAGACCGGGCGCGATCGGTCGCCCGGGAGCGGCGGCTGCGCCGCAGGTTCGCCGCCGCCCACCCCCGGGTTTCGACAGCGTATGTACCCACCTTGCCGCGAGATGTGCACGATCTGGCGGGGTTGCGCGAGGTAGGCGCGCTGGTGGTCGGCGCCTAGACAGCGTCAGCTGGCGAACGACGTTGCCGCGTGCACCCGTGCGTGATCATCGCGTGCGGTTTGCAGGAGGCCCCGCCAAGAGGTGATGGTGGGGCGGCGCTTGAGCAAGGCACGCCGCTCTCGCTCCGTCATGCCGCCCCAGACGCCCCATTCGATGCGGTTGTCGAGCGCTTCGGCGAGGCACTCGATGCGCACCGGGCAGCTGGCGCAGAGTTGTTTGGCTCGGTTTTGTGCGGCGCCGCGCACGAACAATGCGTCCGGCCCGCCGGCTCGACAGACTGCCTTGTCTGCCCAGTCTTCATTCCACATACTGTTCCCCTCCCGAGAGGGTCGCTCCAGTGTGCCAATTCGGGGATACTTCCCTAGGTTCAACGACCGTACGCACAACAGGTCACGTTCGGCAGAACCCAGGCGGCTCACTTTCTCATGGCCCAAACGGACTATTCCGACACACTACTCTACGTGCACAAGAAGACCAAACGGACTATTCGGTCGCCGCAGAGCGCCCAGCTGCGTCCGCACCGCAGGTTGGTAACTCGCCCGTGCCCTGCGTGCAAAGTGTGACGGTGATGCTGTCCGGTGACCGGGTCGTCTACCGGAACGTCGCTTTTTGCGATGCCCGGCGGGGATCGGCGGTCCGGGAGCGCTCTCATCATCGTGTGGTGCACCCAAATCAGCGTGTGGTGCACCCCAACCGATGCCGCTGCGGCTCCACGCATCCGCGCTGCATCGACAGGCTGTCTTTTGATGTTCTCAGCGTCCGGCGGCAGCAATTCTCAGCCTGTCGATGCGACGAAGAAGCAAGACATCGCGTACGCCCACCCGAACATCCAGCCAGCCGCTGATGCGGAACCCTCAACACGCAACAGCCTCCCTGACCCCCGGTGAATTACCCCAAACACTGTGATGCACGCTGCGAGCCGCGCCCTAACCGAAGCCCGACAGCCTGGATATGCCACCCTTCGGCGGACGTTGCGGAAGCGTCGGGCGAAAGGCCGTACCCTTGGGGCCATGTTCGTGCGTTGGAGGCGGCCCCGCGACCAAAGTGGCGTGGTTCACCAGATCGTCGTATTGCTGGGTCTGAGCGTCCTGACCGGCGCCCTGGTCGCCGGGCTGGCGATCCCGATGGCCGGTCTGATCGGGCTGACGGCAAAGAAGACCGCCGACGCCATGGAAGCGCTGCCCCTGAAGCTGCTCCGCCAGGCTACGCCGGAAAAGAGCGTCGTGCTGGCCGCCAACGGCAAGCACATCGCGAGCTTCTTCACCGAGGACCGCACCAACGTCCGCTCGCTCAACGAAGTCGCCCCGATCATGCAGAAGGCGATCGTGGCAATCGAGGACGAACGGTTCTACGACCACGGCGCGCTCGACATCAAGGGCACGATCAGGGCGTTCATCGCCAACCAGTCCGCGACGGGCGTGGTCCAAGGCGGGTCCACCATCACCCAGCAGTACGTCAAGATGAGCCTGGTCGAGGCGGCTGCCGGCAACGAGAAGAAGATCGCGGCCGCGACCGCGGACACCTACTCGCGCAAGCTCTACGAGCTCCGACTCGCGATCGGCGTCGAGAACAAGCTGACCAAGGACCAGATCCTCACCCGCTACCTCAACATCGCATACTTCGGCGACGGGGCGTACGGCATCCAGTCCGCTGCTCACCACTACTTCGACACGACTGCCAGGAAGCTGACCTTGACGGAGGCGGCCACGCTCGCCGGCCTGGTCAAGAACCCGACCGGTTATGACCCGACCAACCATCCGATCGAGGGCAAAGACCGCCGCGACACCGTGCTGGACCAGATGGCCGATCTCAACATCATCTCCACCTCGGACGCCGCGGCCGCCAAGGCGACTCCGCTCGGGCTCGATGTGCAGCCGTTGCTCAACGGATGCGTCAACTCCAAGGCACCGTTCTTCTGCGACTACACCCGCCGCTGGCTCTTGCAAGATCGCGCGCTCGGCGCGACCCCTGCGGCGCGGGAGCACACCCTGGAGACCGGCGGGCTCACCATCCACACCACGATCAACCTGAAGATGCAGCGAGCCGCCGACCGCTCTGTGGAGTCCCACATCTACCCCACCGACCACGCGATCGGCGGGCTGGCGTTCGTCGTGCCGGGCAGCGGCGCCGTCCGCGCGCTCTCACAGTCACGGCCTATGGGCGACAAGAAGAAGCAGGGCGAGACCTATCTCGATTATGTGGTGGGCAAGAAGTACGGCGACTCCAACGGCTTCCAGGCCGGATCGACGTTCAAGGTGTTCGTGCTGGCGGCTGCCATCAAGCAGGGGATCCCGCTTTTGACGACGATCGACTCGCCCTCAGAGAAGGACATGTCGTTCGTCCCGTACAAGACGTGCTACGGGACATGGGCGGACCAGTTCGACGTGCACAACTCGACGGACTCAGGGGCGATGAACCTCTACACCGGCACCCAGCTGTCGGTGAACACGTTCTACGTGCAGCTGGAGCAGCGTACCGGCATCTGTATGCCGTGGCGGCTGGCCCGCAAGATGGGCATCCCGGCCACCGTGCGTGACGAGGTCGGCTCGTTCACCCTTGGCGTTACATCGGTGAGCCCGCTCGAGATGGCCGAGGCGTACGCCACCTTCGCGAATCGTGGCGTCCACTGCACGTCGCAGCCGGTGACCGCGATCCAGGACCGGACCGGCAGGGCCATCAAGGTGGCCAAGCCGAAGTGCGAGCGGGTGGTTCCCAAGTACGTCGCGGACGGCGTCAACGAGGTCCTGCGAGGCGTCCAGGAGCCCACTGGTTTTGGGGGTGCCGCAGGCCTGGGACTGAGTCAGCAGTCGGCAGCCAAGACCGGCACCACCGACTCGCACTATGCGGTCTGGTTCTGCGGCTACACACCCAACCTGGCCGGTGCAGCCATGGTCGCCGGTGCCGACGCGAACGGAAACTGGATCACCCTTGACGGGCAGTCGCTCGGCGGCATCTACACATCCTCCACGCACGGGTCCACCACGGCGGGTCCGATCTGGGGCGATGCCATGCACGCGATCGAAGGCATGCTCCCCAACGCGACGTTCGTCCCCGCTGGCCAGCAGGTGATCAATGGCACCCCGACCACGGTGCCGTCGGTGGTCGGCTTGAGTCTCGACGCAGCCAAGCAGGTTCTGCGAGATGCCGGGTTCTATCCGGTCGAGGGCTACCTGGTCGACTCCGACCAGCCGTATGGCACCGTCGCCTACACGGACCCCGGCGCGTACAACAGTGTCGGCGAAGGCTCGACGGTGACCATCTACCTGTCCGACGGCACTCCGTACGTTCCTCCGCAAGGCGGCGGAGGCGGCGGAGGCGGCGGCGGCGGTGGTGGCGGCGGCGGTGGTGGCGGAGGAGGTAACGGGCCACCGCACGGGCCACCGCCGGGTGGCGGAGGTGGCTGAGTGGTCTCTACAGCCAGCCCTTGCGTCTGAACGTCACGTATAGGGCAACAGAAAGAGCGACGATGAGAATGCTCGAAGAG
>JBDUDR010000139.1:0-7559 GCA_040002845.1 Nocardioidaceae bacterium | reverse complement strand
TCTAGTGCGTGGACGGGGCTCGGCTGCCGCGTCGCCGGGGTTGGGTCGAGCCACGAGGCGATCAGCTGTTGATAGTGCCCGTAGTCGATGCCTTCGTCATTGGCCCAGGCCTCCACGGTGTTGCCCGGCGGTTGTGTGAGCACTCCTCCCCAGTCGATGAGGAGGCCACGCGGCCTGGTCCTCACAACGCCGAACCCGTGAGCATTCGCCTCAATCGTCCCCGTCGGCGATCTGCCACGGAGACACCCAACAGGTCCCCTGCGAGCCGACCGAGCTCAAATCGCAGCGCCGAGTCAGGCGCCACCTCGGCCAGGGTCCGCCCCTCCACCAGCGCACGGTCACAGGCCGACCGATCCTCTGGCAGGAAGCGAATCGTGTCCACGCCCGTGAACCGTGCGACGGTCTCACGTACCTCCTCCTGCGACCAGCCGAGCGACGGCCGCATCCGGTTGACCACGATCTCAACGTCCACGCCGGGAACGGCCTCGCGAAGGTCCACCACGCCCCTGGTCAACCGGCCCAGACCGATCGGATCTGCCGAGCCGACAGCGAGCACTCGATCCGCCTCCTCGATCACCAGCAGGGTCGCACCGTTGCGCCGGGGGGCGGCAGTGTCGAAACTGAGCTCCTCGTCCTGTTCGAGTGAGAACCCCAGGTCCACCACCGTGAACGCGGCCAGTGTCCGGGACCGAGCCAGCAGCACCGACAGGGCGCTGGGGCGCAGTTGTGGCCAACGGTCAGCTCTGGGCAGACCGGTCAACACACGGAGCATTGGAGCCACCTCACGGGCCTGTTGGGCCAACGTGTCGGCATCGAGACTGCCGGTGTTAGCGCTTCGCGCCGCGGCCAGGACGCCGGACGACTCGTCCAGCATTGCCAACATCGCTGCCACCGATCCGCCGTAGACATCCGCATCGATCAACATCGTGGAAGCACCGCCCTCGGAAAGCTCGGTGGCCAGTCCGAGGGCGACGGTACTGCGGCCGGGACCGCCGCTGGGACCCCAGACGGCAATGGTGCTGCCCCGCTGGGTCGGGGCACCGGCAGCCATGTCGTCTTCGTCCGGGTGACCGGGCAGGTCGGCTCGGTGCTGGGCCCGACCTGCCTCGGCCTCGGTCAGGGCAGTGGCAATGGCCTCGGGCGCCTCGGCGTCCACCAGCACGCTGATGTTGAGGCCCTTGAGTCGAGCAGCCTGGCTGGAGCTGCCACCGGTCACGACACCGATCGCGTCGACTCCCCGGTCCGCCAGCCGCGAGACCGCGTCGGCATCGAGACCGACTAGTGCCGTCGAGACCAGAGCCGCCTGGGCGCGCCCAGAGCTCGCCGCCGCCAGCAGGTCCGCGATGTCGACGCAGCGCCGGACGACTCGCATCCCGCGCTGGTGCTGCAACGAGGCCACGAAGTCTGACTCCCACGACGCGGCGCCGACGGCAACGAGGACGGTGAGCATGGCGTTCAAACCCCGTGGCGAACTAAGACGATCGTTCCAGAGACGAGCCTCGGCAGCACGGTCGCCAGTCTCCCCAGTTGTTCCCCGCCAAGACCGACCACCACGTTCCGCGTCGATCCGCCGCCCAAGGCCGCCAGCGAGTCCGTCGCTACCACGATGACCCCTGGCAGAACGCTGATGGCGTGCGGGGCGCCGTAAGCCCTGCTGGTCGCACCGGAGGAGTTGACTGCAGGGGAGGGAACGACCCAGACGTCGACGACGTCCCCAGCTGCCAGGTCACCTGGCAGCAGCGAGGACTCGACGCCGAGTGGCAACTGGGCGACCGGGCCGACGGCCCCGGTGTCGACGGCGCTGTGGGTCAGCAGTTCGTGGGCAGCCACCGGCTTTGCCAAGATCATTCCGGAGGGCAGCGGAGTGGTGGCGCTGACATAAGCCGTGCCGACCTCGGAGCCAAATGACACATCGACCACCTCGACATCGTCAGCCGAGACCTGCAATCCGGCCGGGAGGTCTCTGGTTGCCGCCCAGACCGGCGTCGCGTCATCAGACCCGGCCAGCACTCGCGCGCCCACCAACACGCTGGCCAGCACGAGCAGGACTCCGAGCAGCAGGCGAGGGTCGCGCCAGCGCGACCGGATGCCCCGTCGCGCGGTCGGAGACTCGGGCAAAGCAGCTGCGGGCTCGGACACCCGACACATTGTGCACACTCGATCACGATCTGGCAGCCCCCCGCCTGGCGGACCAGGGAACCTGTGGACAATGCCAGAGCCCACCGGCACCGTCGTGACACACTGACCGCCATGTCAGATGCGACCCCTGGAGCGTCCCCGCTCGGGCCGCAAAGTCAGCAGCGGTTCCTGCACTTGGCCGATGTCGCCGACGTGCTCAACATCTCCGCAGCCCAGGTCTACGCCCTGGTTCGCCGCGGGGAGATCAAGGCGATCAAGATCGGCGGCCGTGGTCAATGGAGAGTCGAGACGACGGAGCTGGAGGCGTACATCCGACGGCTCTACCACGAGACCACCGAGTTCATCACCTCCCACCCCTACGGCGAGGCTGAGAGCTCCGACGGATCGTGAGACGCGAGGCTGCCCGGCAGCCGCTCAGACGATTGGCTCAGACACCCGCTCCACCGATGTCAACCTCGCCAGCGGAATCACCGGGGTCGCCCGGACCGCGCCCGGGCGCGGCGACTCCTCCGCCTCGTGCACGGCCAGCTGCAGGAAGTCTGCTCCCACTCGCTGCACCGTGCCGACCAGCACCCGGTCACCGCCGACGCAAAGCCGGACCGCGCTGCGGTCTCGGGCCAGCGAGCGCAACACCGCCGTCAGTCCGAGTCGCGACACGACTCTCCCGGCCACGGCCGCGCTGACGGCTCCCTCTCCGAGACCCTCGAGCAGGACCATTGCGGTCAGCGGCACGACGGTTTCGCCGCGCGCCTGGCTGAGCAGTACGAAGTCGGCGCCGACTCGATTGAGGCAGCCCCGAACCACTCCCCCGTCGCTCAGCGAACAGATGACGGTCCGCCCAACGCTGGCCCGCAGGCGGTCGAGCATGAAAACCCTCCCCAGCTCGGCACGAGTGCGATCTGCAATCTCAGCATCCCTCTCTGCCAGGGACAGCTGCTCGAGCTGACTCTCCAGGTCTTCGAACAACTGCTCCCAGCGCATGCACGGACGGTACCCGGCGGCTGCCGCCCCGTGTCACCCCGCCGGATGCCTCTGTGGACAATCGGTTGACTTCACAACTTAGTAGCCGCTAAAACATGTAAATAGAAGCAAACGAAAGTAACGAGGAGTCATGAGGACCAAACAGGGTTGGAATGTGCACTCGGGTTTGCTGCCTTGTCGGTTCGCCGCCGCGCTCATCGCTGTCGGCTGCGCGCTCGCCTATGCCGCGAAGCCGGCGGTCACCGAGGCGGCCGAGCATCCGTCAGCCCTGTCCAGCCAGCTTGCCGGCGGGTGCGCCATTTTGGGCGTCGCCGGTTACTCATGGGTCGTCCTGGTCGTCGTGGTGTCGCTCGGCGAGCAACTCGGAGGGCGCCTCGGACAGCTGTCGCGCGGTTGCGCGCGGGTCGTCGCGCCCGTCGCCTGGCGGCATTCGCTACGCCTGGCATGCGGCGCGGCGGTGGTCGCGGTTCCGGCAGTCGGGTTGGTCGCGCCGCAGGCAAGCGCGGGCTCAGACACTTCGTCGCCTCACGGCTACGCCAACGCCTCCAACGTGACCGGCTCGAACAGGCACAGCGCAATCCGGCTCGATGGCCTCCCCATGCCTGAGCGGCCTACCGGAGAGGCAGTCGATCCACAGGCGACCCCACGACAGGTGGTCGTCCGCCAAGGCGACACGCTGTGGCAGATCGCGGCCCGCCAGCTGGGCTTCGGGGCGGGCGAGGCCGAGGTCGCCGCGGAGTGGCCGCGATGGTACGCCGCCAACCGTTCCGTGATCGGCGACGACCCCGGGCTGATCATCCCCGGCACTGTGTTGCAGGCTCCCAAAGACGTCTCACGGGGGGTCGGATGACCACACCCAACCCATCTCCCCTTCGGGTGCGCAGGGCGCCCAGAGCTGTCTCGGTGCGTGTCCCGGAGATTGACGTGGGCATCACCAGCCCTTACGTGCAGGGAACGCTGGCTCTCGACCTTGCCGGTGACGTGTCCACGGCTTCCGCGCCGCCGGGGCCGCCAACTCTCACGGTATTGGCCGGTGGCAGCGCCCCGCGTTTCGGCCCGGACGCCCGAGGGCTACCCGATCCTCGTGACTGGGCCGCCAGGTTCTGTCAGGCCATCGTCGAGGTGATCGGCGGCGATCGGCCGGCGGCGCAACTGGTCCGCTGGACCAGTTGCGCCGTCTACCGAGATTTGAACCGCCGCGTGCGGATCCTGGGCTTGACCAGCAACGCCGCAACCCGCGGTCAGGTAGCCAGGCCCCAGGTGCGTTCGGTGCGTGTCTGCCAGCCCGCGCTCAACATCGCCGAGGTCGCCGTCCATCTTCAGCACGGCTGCAGATCACGGGCGCTAGCCGCACGACTCGAGATCATCGAGCGCCGCTGGCTGTGCACCGCGCTGCAGATCGGCTGACGAACCAGCCGGTCCGCTGGTCAGGCGTTTCGCTTGCTTGGATCTCCGTGGCAGCGCTTGTACTTGCGGCCGGAGCCGCACGGACACAGGGCGTTTCGTGGCGTGCCCGCGTACATGTCCTCCGCTGCAGCCACAGTTGACTGAGAACGTCTGTCGGTCTCGGCGTCGCCATCGACCGACGGCGAGCTGTAGCTCAGCCGCGCTGGCGCCGACCGGGTCGCCAGCCCTCTCGCCACGATGCTCGGTTCGCCGGGGGTAACGCTGCCGGGTCCGGTGGGCTCTTCCTCTCGACCGCTGAGTGGTCCGGCACCTACCGCCGCTGACAGCGGCGCTTCCTGCACACCGGTCGCAGCGGATTCTGGTTCCTCGACCTGGGAAGGCTGGATCTGTACCTCGAGGTTGAACAAGAAGCCCACAGACTCCTCCTTGATGCCGTCCATCATGGTGGTGAACAGCTCGAACCCCTCCCGCTGGTACTCGACCAGCGGATCGCGTTGGCTATAGGCCCGTAGGCCGATGCCTTCCCGCAGATAGTCCATCTCGTACAGGTGCTCACGCCACTTGCGGTCCAGCACGCTGAGCATGACGCGCCGCTCGAGCTCGCGCATGACCTCTGAACCGAGCTCGGCCTCGCGCTGATCGTAGGCGGACTGCGCGTCGGCTTTGATCTCCTCGGCCAGCAGCTCGCGGCTCCAGCCGCCCCGATCCCCCACCTCATCCTCGAGGCCGTCGATCGTCAACGAGATCGGGTAGAGGGTCTTCAGCGCTACCCACAGCTGGTCTAGATCCCACTCCTCGGGGAAGCCTTCGGTGGCGGCCACGACGTAGGCCTCCGTCACGTCGTCGACCATGCTCCTCACCTGCTCATGCAGGTCGGCACCCTCCAGAACGCGGCGGCGTTCTTCGTAGATGACCTCGCGCTGCCTGCTCATGACGTCGTCGTACTTCAAGATGTTCTTGCGGGTCTCGAAGTTCTGCGACTCGACCTGACCCTGGGCGGACGCGATGGCGCCCGTGACACGCTTATTCTCGATGGGCACGTCGTCGGGAACCTTGAGTACGGTCAGCACCCGGTCGACCCAGTCGGACTTGAACAGGCGCATCAGGTCGTCCTCGAGCGACAGGTAGAAGCGCGACTCGCCCGGGTCACCCTGACGGCCCGATCGTCCTCGCAGCTGGTTGTCGATTCGCCGCGACTCGTGCCGCTCGGTGCCCACGACGTACAGCCCGCCTGCGTCTTTGACCTCGTCGTGCTCTGCCTGAACCTGCGCCTGCATCTTCTCCAGCTCGGCCGACCAGGCTGCTTCGTATTCCTCAGGTGTCTCGGTGGGGTCCAGACCGCGGTTCCGGAGTTCGACGTCGGCGAGGAACTCCACGCTGCCGCCCAGCATGATGTCGGTTCCGCGCCCGGCCATGTTGGTGGCCACGGTGACCGCGCCCTTGCGGCCGGCCTGAGCGACGATGGTGGCCTCGCTCTCGTGCTGCTTGGCGTTCAACACGGAGTGAGGAATCCCGCTCCGCTTGAGCAGCTGGGCAAGATGTTCGCTCTTCTCGACACTGACCGTACCTACCAACACCGGTTGGCCGATGTGGTGTCGTTCCTCGATGTCTTCGACCACCGCGGTGTACTTGGCCTCCGCCGTGCGATAGACAAGATCGGCCTGGTCGTCCCTGATCATCGGCATGTTCGTCGGGATCGGGACCACACCGAGGCTGTAGATCTTGTCGAACTCGCTCGCCTCCGTCATGGCCGTACCTGTCATGCCTGCCAGCTTGTCGTACAGCCGGAAGTAGTTCTGGAGTGTGATGGTGGCCAGCGTCTGGTACTCCTCGCGGACCTGGACACCCTCGTTTGCCTCGATCGCCTGGTGCAGACCTTCGTTGTAGCGGCGCCCGTGCAGGATGCGGCCCGTGTGCTCGTCCACGATGAGGACTTCACCGTCGATGACCACATAGTCTCGGTCTCGGCGGAACAGCTCCTTGGCCTTCAGCGCGTTGTTCAAGAAGCTGATCAGCGGTGTGTTGACCGCTTCGTAGAGGTTGTCGATTCCGAGATGATCCTCGACTCGCTCGATTCCAGGCTCCAGGACCGAAACGGTCTTCTTCTTCTCGTCGAACTCGTAGTCGACGTCGTTGCGCAGCCGTCTCACCAGCGTGGAGAACTCGCCGTACCACTTGACCTCGTCCTGCGTCGGGCCCGAGATGATCAGGGGCGTGCGAGCCTCGTCGATCAGGATCGAGTCGACTTCGTCGACAATGGCGTAGCTGTGACCCCTTTGCACGCACTCGGCCAGTGAGCCGGCCATATTGTCGCGGAGGTAGTCGAAACCGAACTCGTTGTTGGTGCCGTAGGTGATGTCCGCGTTGTAGGACTCGCGCCGCTGGTCAGGGGTCATCTGCGGCAGGATCATCCCCACGCTCAAGCCGAGGAAGTGGTAGACGCGCCCCATCCATTCGGCGTGATATCTCGCCAGGTAGTCATTGACCGTGACCACGTGGACGCCGTTCCCGCCGAGCGCGTTGAGGTAGACCGGCAGGGTGGCGACCAAGGTCTTGCCCTCGCCGGTCTTCATCTCGGCGATGTTCCCCAGGTGGAGAGCCGCCCCGCCCATGATCTGGACGTCGAAATGCCGCTGTCCCAATGTGCGCTGCGCCGCCTCGCGGACCGTCGCGAACGCCTCGGGCATCAGGTCATCCACCGACTCTCCGTCGGCGAGCCGTTGCTTGAAATCGACGGTCTGTGCCCGGAGCTGGTCATCGGTCATCGAGACGAACTCATCCTCGATCGCGTTGACCTGCTTGGAGATGGCATGCAACTGACGGAGGATCTTGCCTTCGCCGATGCGGAGGATCTTGTCGAGCAGAACGGGCACGGGCAGGAACTCCTGGTTGCAGTGAGCGGGCACCGGTCACAGCCGGGCGGCGGTGGTTGGTCATCCCTCCGCACCCGCCATGTTAGGCGACGAACGGCCAACACCCCGAGTTCCCCACAGCGATACAAGTGTCGGATCGCGCGGAACAAGTGTCGGATC
>JBDUDR010000138.1:0-7759 GCA_040002845.1 Nocardioidaceae bacterium | reverse complement strand
CGACACAGCCACCGCAGCCGACAGACACGACAACGACCGGCCTGGACGCTGTGCCGCCGCTCGACGATCAGTAGCTTCGGCCTGTCGTCCTATTTGCCGGGAAGTGCGTCAACGCCCGGCGTCGCTGCGACGACCATTGTCCGGGCACCTGGACCCTCCTTCATCTCACATACCCCCGACGTCACACATCCAAGACTCAGAGCGGCCGGAGCCACGGCACGCTAGGGCCGCCTCGGGAAGCGTTAGCGAGCGACAGCGTTTAGCGTCCAGCGGTTGACCCGCGGCGTCGAACAGGGCCGCGGCGTCGTCGAACATGCGCCGCGCCTCTGGGTCGCGGTGTTCGGCCCGGGCGATGTGGGCGCGGACCTCCACCAGGGACGCCTGCCACGACGTTCCCTCCCACAGCGCCTCGGAACGCTCGGCGGCCTTCATGTAGCGTCGGGCGTCGTCGAGGTCGCCGGCGTCGGCGCAGGCCCGGGCGGCGGGAACAGCGAACATGATTAGGCGCGCCGATACCCGGTTACCCAGATGACAGTGCCGATCCCGGCATGCCGCAGATCGAGCTCGGACACCGCCTCTTTGGTTCGCGCGCCGCGGACCGGCGACGCAGCCTCGATCTCGTTGGCCAGCCCGGCGGCGCGGGCGAAGGCGTCGACCCTCTGCCGAAGATCGACCAGACGGGCGTCGGCGCGGCGCGTAGTGTCGGCTAGGTCGTCGGCGAACCGGAGTCGGCGGCCGTCGACGCCGGTGAGCCGGCCGGCCAGACCGACCCCGCGGTCCTGCAAGGTTCGCAGGTCGACCTCGCGGCCGTCCGAGCGGCCCACGAGCTGCAGAGACGGCTCGGCCGGCGAGCGGCGCTCGTCGAGGCGCTGGTCGAGCACGCCCATGGCGTCGAGCCACCACATGATGTCCCGGCCCCGGTACCGCCGCGGCACCCGGTTGTGGCGGCCGACCGCGAGGACCACCTTCCGCCCGGCGCCGACCAGCTCATCGGCAAGTTGCACGCCGCTGGCTGAGGCGCCGACGACGAGCACGCCGCCGTCCGGGAGTGTCGCGGGGTTGCGGTAGGTCGTCGGGGTGAGCTGCTCGACGCGAGTGTCGAGATCGACGGCAGGTGCGCAGGGGAGATCGCACCAGCCGGTCGCGACGACGACCGCGCGGGTCGACCACGAGCCTGCGCCCGTGACGACGCGGTAGCCGGCACCGCAGCCGCGGACCGATGCGACCTCGGCGCTCTCGACGACGGGCGCGCCCTTCGCGTAGGAGCGCAGGTAGCTGGCGACGTCGGCGGCGCTCATGAATCCCGCCGGCGCCGGGCCGGTGTACCGGTAGCCGGGCAGGCGGCTGAGCCAGTACGGCGTCAGCAGCGGGCTCACGGCGAGACCGGCCTGGCCGGCGCCGATGACAACGACCGGGGTGTGAGACATCTCCGGTCAGGGGGTCGTGACGTCGATGACGACGTCGGTGCCGTTGGTCAGGACGTCGTAGACCGCGGAACGGCGGCGGGACTGCTCGACGAGCGCCTTGAGCTGCTCCGGGGTAGCGTCGCCGTCGACGACGAAGCTCACCCGGATTTGCTGGTAACCGTTGCGGACCTCGTCGGACAGCCCGAGGATGCCCAGCAGGTCGATGTCACCCTCCACAGTGGACTCGACCCGGTGCAGGTTCACGCCACGCGCCGAGGCGATGTTCGCAAGCCCCGAGGTGAGGCAGGCGGCGATGGCGTGCAGGAGGAACTCGACCGGCGTCGGTCCGTTGTTGTTACCTACCAGGATGGGCGGGTGGTCGGCGTCGTACGTGAACGGCTCGGTCCGGCTGGCGTCCTCCTGGCCGGCGCCGTAGAAGCCCTGAATGGTAGTGCGGTTGTGGGTGCCGCTCACCCAGGTGTTGCGGGCACGGAACCGGAAGTCCGCGATCTCCGGGCTGGCTTTGACGGCGTCCAGGGTGGCGAACAGCGTCGGGACGTCCACTCCGTTGCGAGCGGGACGGGTCGGTGCCTGGGTCATGGGAAGGCTCCTTCGCATTCGGTGGTCCATAACGCTCCGAGACGCTATGGAGCCGTCCTTCCCCGGACCTTCCCCCGCCCTTCCCCAAGCAGGCCGGGCTTTGCACTACGCGGAGGGTCCGGCGGTACGGTGCTTACCGCAGACGAAGGTGGAGACGAAGGGACTCGAACCCTCAACCCCTGCCTTGCAAAGGCAGTGCTCTGCCAGTTGAGCTACGTCCCCGCAAGGCCGCCGCGCGCAGCCGCCGCGCCGGCGTATGACGGCGGTGGGCAGAACGCTTGGTACGAAGTCCTCAGCGGGAGGGCGGGACTGAATCGGTCGCCTCAGCCCAGAGGTTCTGCTCGGACTGGCCGGCCTGGAACTTGGCGATGACGAACTTCACGGCTGCTGCAAGGGCAAGGCCGATCAGCAATTTCTTGATCATGGTGTTCTAGCCTCTCACGAAGATGTCAGTGGTGGTAACGCGATGAGCAGCCTACGGCCCTCATCAATTGCCGTCGGACTGGTGGTCTGCCATCGACTGGGCCACGATTGCCGCACGAGCCTGACCCGCGACAACCCAAGAGAAAGGCAGAACGGTCAAAGTGTGGGCGGGACCGGGTCAGCGCATGAGATCCTACGGACCGACGCGGTCGACCGAGGGAGACTTATGACCCGTATGGAGCGCTTTGCGCCTCTCACCGGGATCGTTGCGATCGTCTTGTTCGTCGCAGAAGCCATCGTCTCCGGTGACACGCCCAACGTCGATGATCCGGCCCAAGAGATAGTCGCATACTGGAGCCACAATGCCGGGACGCAGGAGATCGCTGCCAGCCTCTTCGGGCTGGCCGCTGTCGCGATCGTCTGGTTCGGCGCCAGCATTCGCGCAGCGCTGCGCCAGGCCGCCGGCGGCGCGGACCGGCTCGGGTCGCTCGCCCATGCCGGCACTGGACTCATCGCGGTCGGGCTTTCGATCTACGCGAGTTTTGGACTAGCCGCCGCGCACTCCGCAGGCGACGTCCCAGCTTCCACTACGCAGACGTTCAACGTCCTTAGCCGCGACGACATGTTCGTGCTCCTCGCGGTAGGTGCTGCGCTCCTGCTGCTGTCGACCGCCCTTGCGGTCCTGCGACATGGCGGGTTGCCGCGCTGGATCGGCTGGGTGTCGCTGGTTCTCGGCGTAGTAGCGCTGGTCGCGCTGGTTCTCGGCCCGGCCGTTTCCGGGGTCGGGTTCGTCGCCTTCCTGGCGCTGGTTCTCTGGATACCGGCGGTCGGGATCTTGATCTACAAAGGGCAGTCGAGCGCAGCCTAGGCGAGCTTCCAGCGGCGGTGCGGGACGCGCAATGTGTCGTACGGGTGGGCCTAAGAGGACTTGAACCTCTGACCTCTTCCTTATCAGGGAAGCGCTCTAACCGTCTGAGCTATAGGCCCGGTAGGACTGCCGTACGCCCGGGCAGGCTATCTCACCCGGCGCGCGCCCCCCAAACGAGATCAGTCCTCTGCGAGGGTGATCTCGATGCCTCCCAGCAGGCTAGCCGACAGGTTGTACATGAACGCGGCCAGCGTGGCGATCGCGGTGATGAGTACGACGTCGACGCATGCCACCAAGATGGTGAAGCCCATGACCCGGCCGGCGCCGACATAGTCGTTCACGTCGAAGGAGTCGGGCGCGCTGCTGTTGAGTACGTCGTTGACCGCCTTGTTGATCGACTCCCAGACTCCGGCTGCTCCAAGCACGGAGTAGACGATGAACACGGCGACTATGCAGACGATCCCGAATGCGATCGACAGCAGGAAGGCTGTCTTCATCACCGACCACGGGTCGACCCGCAAGAGCCGCAACCGAGCTCGGCGCACCTTGCCACGTGTGACCGGAGATGGTGCCGTCTCGGTCGCCTTCCGCGCGGGCCGGGCAGCAGTCGGGGGTGCTGCGCCCGGAGGAGCGACCGCGGTGCGGCCGGCGATCTCAGCGGCCGTACGGATCTGCGAGCCGGCCGGTCGTGGGGGCGACGTCAACGGTGGAGCCCCTGCTTCCGAGCCGGGGGCCGACCACCGGGGTCTGGCCGGACTGGTGGGCGCGGCTGACTCAGCCCGCGTCGCGCCGGCAGGAGGCAGAGAGCCCGCAGGTGCGGACGGCGCAGCGGGCCCGGCGGCAGCCGGCGGGGCCGAGGGCCCGGCTGCGCCAGGAGTCGACGCGGTTGGGGCCGGCTGTGACACTGGAGTAGTCGGCGGGGCAGGCGTGGGAGCAACCCCGTTGTCCGATGTGGATGATGTGCCTGGCGTGGCCCTGGGCGCGCTTGCAGGTTTGGTTGACCCCGTGCCAGCGCCGGACTCAGGTCTGGTCGCGGTGGCCGCTGACGCCGACTGGGCCCTCGGTCTGCGTACGCCGCGCCCCTGCTCGGTCGAGGCGGCTGTCCCCGCTGTCTCCTGACCCTTGGACAACGACCGACGTGGCGCAACCGGGCGCTGGTCGTCGGGTTGTGAATCAGCCATCAGGACTCCTTACCTTCGGTCTCCGCGGCCTCGAGCGCCTCGACCTGTGCTGTCTCGGCACCCTCGTCTAATGCCTCGTCGGCCTCGACAAACCCGTCGACCAGGTCCTCGCGCTCCCCGCTTCGGGCGATCGCGACAACCTGGTCACCGTTCTTCGCGTCGACGAACTTGACCCCCATGGTGTCACGCCCCTTGACGGGTACGTCCGAGGCGCCGCTTCTGGTGACCTGGCCACTCGCCTTGATGGACATCACCTCGTCGTCTTCGGTCACGACGAGCCCGCCCACCAGCGATCCTCTGGCGTCCTGCAGCTTCATCGCCTTGATGCCGAGGCCACCCCGGCCCTGACGACGGTACTCCTCGACGCGGGTGCGTTTGGCCCACCCACCATCGGTGACCGTGAAGACGTACTGCTGCTCCGGTTCGACCCCGTCCTGCGAGCCCGCGGCGCCCCCATTGGCGCGGATGACGGACATGGACAGTAGCTCGTCGCCGGCCCGGAACTTCATCCCGGTCACCCCCGAGGTCGCGCGACCCATCGGGCGCAGCTGAGTGTCATCGGCCCGAAATCGCACCGACTGTCCCTTGCGGGAGACCAGCAGCAGGTCGTCGTCGGAGCTAACCAGCTCGGCACCGATCATCTCGTCGTCCTCGTCACGGAAGTTCACCGCAATGACGCCGGCCTGCCGCGCCGAGTCGTAGTCGGTCAGCCGGGTCTTCTTGACGTACCCGCGCTTGGTCGCGAGGACCAGGTAGGGCGACTGCTCGTAGTCCCGGATCGCGAGCACCTGAGCGATCTGCTCGTCGGGTTGGAACGACAGCAACCCGGCCACGTGGCCACCCTTCGCGTCGCGCGCCGACTCCGGGAGGTGGTAGGCCTTGGCGCGGTAGACCCGGCCAGCCGTTGTGAAGAACAAGATCCAGTGGTGGTTGGTGGTGGGGAAGAAGTGCTCGACCACGTCGTCGACCCGCAGGGTGGCACCCCGAACGCCCTTGCCGCCGCGGCGTTGCAGGCGGTACGCATCGGCTCTCGTACGTTTGGCGTACCCACCCCTGGTGATCGTGACGACCACGTCGTCGTCGGGGATCAGGTCCTCGACGGACATGTCCCCATCGGCCGGGACGATGCGGCTCTTGCGTTCGGTGCCGAACTTGTCGACGATCGCCTTCAGCTCATCACTCACGATCGTGCGCTGCCGTGGCTCGTTGGCCAAGATGTCCTCGAGATCGGCGATCTCGATCTCCAGCCGCGCCAGCGTGTCCACGATGTTCTGCCGTTCCAGAGCGGCCAGCTTGCGCAGCTGCATGTCGAGGATCGCGCGAGCCTGGACGTCGTCGATCTCCAGCAGCTCCATCAGCCCGGTGCGAGCCTCGTCGGCGGTCTGCGAGGCGCGGATCAGCGTGATCACCTCATCGAGCGCGTCCAGCGCCTTGACCAGACCGCGGTAGACGTGCGCCTCATCCTGCTTCTTGCGCAGGCGATATCGCGTGCGGCGCTGGATGACCTCGATCTGGTGCTTGACCCAGTTAGACACGAACAGGTCCAGGCTCAGCGTGCGCGGCACGTCGTCAACCAGGGCCAGCATGTTCGCGGAGAAGTTGTCCTGCAGCTGGGTGTGCTTGAACAAGTTGTTGAGCACGACACGGGCGATGGCGTCGCGCTTGAGCACCACGACAAGTCGCCGACCCGTGCGGGAGGAAGAGTCGTCGCGTACGTCGGCGATGCCCTGCACCCGACCCGCGTCGGCCAGCTCGGCGATCTTCAACGCCAGGTTGTCGGGGTTCACTTGGTACGGCAGCTCGGTGATGACCAGACAGGTACGACCCTTGTTGTCCTCCTCGACCTCGACCACGGCCCGCATCGTGATGGAGCCGCGTCCGGTGCGATAGGCCTGCTCGATGCCCTGCCGGCCGACGATCAGTGCACCGGTCGGGAAGTCGGGACCGGGGATCCGCTCGAGCAACGCCTCCAGCAGCTGCTCGCGGGTCGCGTCCGGGTGGGCCAGCGCCCACTGCACACCGTCGGCCACCTCACGCAGGTTGTGCGGCGGGATGTTGGTGGCCATGCCGACCGCGATCCCGGCGGAGCCGTTGACCAGCAGGTTGGGGAACCTGGCCGGCAGCACGACTGGCTCGGAGCCGCGGCCGTCGTAGTTGGGTTTGAAGTCGACGGTGTCCTCGTCGATCTCGCGGGTGACCTCCATAGCGAGTGGCGCCAGCCGGCACTCGGTGTAACGCATCGCCGCAGCGGGGTCGTTGCCAGGCGAGCCGAAGTTGCCCTGGCCCTGCACCAGCGGGGCCTGCATGACCCACTGCTGGGCCAGCCGCACCAGGGTGTCGTAGATCGCCGTGTCGCCGTGCGGGTGATATTGACCCATCACGTCACCGACGATCCGCGAGCACTTGGAGAACCCTCGGTCGGGCCGGTATCCGCCGTCGTACATGGCGTAGAGCACCCGCCGATGCACCGGCTTGAGTCCGTCGCGTACGTCGGGGAGGGCCCGTGCCACGATCACACTCATGGCGTAGTCGATGTACGACCGCTGCATCTCCACCTGGAGCTCGACCGGCTCGATCCGGTCATGCTCTGGGGTGGTGATCGCCTCGTCAGTCACTGCTGCTTCTCCTCAGGGGCCCGCGTCGATGTCGACGTCTTGCAGGAGTCGTCGGGTCGTCAGATGTCGAGGAACCGCACGTCCTTGGCGTTCCGCTGGATGAACGACCGACGCTGCTCGACGTCCTCGCCCATCAAGATGGTGAACATCTCGTCGGCCTGGGCCGCGTCGTCGAGGGTGACCTGACGCAGCACTCGGCTGGCGGGGTCCATGGTGGTCTCCCACAGCTCGTTGTCGTTCATCTCGCCGAGACCCTTGTAGCGTTGGATCGGCGCCTCCTTGGGGAGCCGGTGACCGGCCTCCTTGCCCGCTTCCAGCAAGCCGTCTCGTTCGCGGTCGGAGTAAGCAAGCTCATGGGGAGCGTTGCTCCACTTGATCTTGAACAGCGGCGGCTGCGCGAGGTAGACATGCCCGGCATCGATCAGCGGCCGCATGAACCGAAACAGCAAGGTCAGCAGCAGGGTCGAGATGTGCTGGCCGTCGACGTCGGCATCGGCCATCAGCACGATCTTGTGGTAGCGCAGCCTGTCGATGTCGAAGTCTTCGTGCACGCCGGTGCCGAGCGCGGAGATGATCGCCTGCACCTCTTGGTTTTGCAGCACGCGGTCGATGCGGGCCTTCTCGACGTTGAGGATCTTGCCGCGGATCGGCAGGATCGCCTGCACC
>JBDUDR010000137.1:0-7764 GCA_040002845.1 Nocardioidaceae bacterium | reverse complement strand
GGGGGCGACCAGCCGGACCTGCGTCGCGATCCGCTGGCGGAACACGTCGTCTGCCTCAATCGCACTGGCGATCGCGGTGGCGGCGAGCCGCGCCCGCCGAGCCGGCGTGAAGGAAGCCACCCGGCGCAGCGCGGCGGGGATCTGGTCGGTGGCAACCCTGCTGAGCGCCTCAGCGCTCAGCGAGACCACCTTGGCGCGGACCGCGGCCGGCAACGGCGCGGGCGATGCGCCTGCGGGTGGGCCGGGGTCCAGGTCGCGATCCGGGTTGGGCTCCGGGGCGTCCTCGGCGTCGCTCATGATCTGCCTGGCTCCGCCTGCTCGGCTCCCGTCACATCGGCGGTCTCTGGCGCGCACCTGGCCACCAGCTCGATGACGTCGGCACGGCCACACCAGCGGCAGGTGACGGACTCGATCTCGCTTGCCAGTGCCTCTGACTCCTCGATCGCGGGCGTACCGCCGAGGTCCTGGCGCCAGAACTCCCGCACAACCGCGCGACGTACCACGTCAAACCGGGTCAGGTTGCCACATCCCGTGCAACGCCAGCGAGTGGAGTCGGTGGGCACCGGCATCGGCATCCGAGCCCTCCTCTCGTCCTGAACCCTCCGTTCAGATCCTATGTGAGGCCCGAAACCGGGCGCGGCGCAACGAAAAGGTCGGCGCTCGCACATACGGTCGAATCCATGAGCACCGGATGCGACGTGCGACTGTCAAGCTCGCCGTTGCGTGGCATCCAACAGAGCTTCGACGAGCTCGGAACTCCACTGCGTGACGTGGCTTTCGTCGTCGTCGATCTCGAGACCACCGGCGGGTCGCCGGCCGGAGGTTCGTCGATCACCGAGATCGGAGCCGTCAAAGTCCGCTCGGGTGAGCGACTCGGTGAGTTCCAGACGCTCGTCCAGCCCCGGGAGTCGATCCCCTTGTTCATCTCGGTGCTGACCGGCATCACCGACGCGATGGTCGCCGGCGCGCCGCAGATCGAGGAGGCGCTGCCGTCATTCCTCGAGTTCGCGCGCGGCTGCGTGCTCGTAGCGCACAACGCCCCGTTCGATGTCGGCTTCCTCAGGCACTACACCCAACGGCTCGGACATCAGTGGCCGAGCTTTCAGGTCATCGACACCGCGCTGCTGGCCAGGCGCGTACTCACGCGCGATGACGCGCCCAACTGCAAGCTGAGCACCCTCGCACGAGTGTTCAGATCGTCGACGACGCCCAACCACCGGGCACTGGAAGATGCTCGCGCCACCGTCGATGTCCTCCACGGTCTGATCGAGCGACTCGGCGGGCTGGGGGTTCACACGGTCGAGGAGCTTCAGACCTACAGCTCACGGGTCAGCCACGCACAGCGGCGCAAACGCCATCTCGCCGAGCAGCTGCCGCATGCGCCAGGCGTCTACCTGTTCCGCGATGCGCGCGAACGCGTGCTCTATGTGGGAACGTCCAAGGACATCCGCAGCCGGGTCCGCACCTACTTCACGGCCAGCGAGACACGGTCCCGGATGGGCGAGATGGTTGGCATCGCGGAGTCCGTGATCGGCATCACATGTGCCACCGCACTCGAGGCGTCCGTCCGCGAGCTCCGCCTGATCGCTCGGCACAAGCCGCCGTACAACCGGCGCTCGAAGTTCCCCGAACGAGCCACTTGGGTCAAGCTCACCGTCGAGCCTTGGCCGCGCCTGTCTGTGGTCCGCCAGATTCTCGATGACGACGCCACCTATCTCGGGCCCTTCGGGGCGGTGCGGTCCGCCGACAAGGCGGTGGCCGCCCTGCACGAGACGTTTCGCATCCGGCAGTGCAAGGGACGGCTGCCTCGCACGCCGTCACGGTCGGCCTGCGTGCTTGCGGAGATAGGCAGGTGCCTGTCGCCGTGCGACGGCTCGGTCACCCCGGAGACTTACACGGCACACGTCGAGCGCCTACGCATGGCGCTGATCGAGACCCCTACCGAGGTGACCGCCGCGCTGACCAGGCGGATGCAGGCGCTTTCATCCGACGAGCGGTTCGAAGACGCTCAGGTGCACCGCGAGCGGCTTACCTCCTTCGTCCGGAGTGCCGCGCGCACCCAGCGGCTGACCGCTTTGACCTCGTGTGCAGAACTCACCGCGGCGCGACGGTCGGAGGCCGGTCAGTGGGAGGTCCACGTCATCAGGCACGGCCGGCTGGCTGCTGCCGGGGTCATCCCCGGCGGAGTCTCCGCCACTGCCTGGATAGCTCAGCTGCGCGAGTCCGCCGAGACGGTGAGTCCGGCTCCCGGGCCGGTCCCCGCGGCCAGCGCCGAGGAGACCGAGCGGATCTTGCGCTGGCTTGAGTCCGACGGCGTGCGTCTGGCCCATCTCGACGGACAGTGGACCTGCCCGATCCATGGTGCGCAGGGTCACCTCGCCGTGCATGACACCGTGGCCGCCTCGCGAGCGGACTTGGTCCCGTTCGACGACCGGCGCGAACTTCGACCGGTCCATCAGCCCACCCGTTAGGCGATCCCCTAGGCTCGGACCCAGCCTGCTGTCGACCGACCTGGTAGTGGAGGCACCGTGATCACCGCCATCGTGTTCATCAAGGCCGACGTCGCCTCGATTCCAGAGGTGGCCGAGAAGATCGCCGCGATCGATGGGGTCAGCGAGGTCTACTCCGTGACTGGCGACATCGACCTGATCGCGCTGGTACGCGTGCGCCACCACGACGACATCGCCGAGGTGATCCCGGACACGATCAACAAGGTGCCGGGCGTACGTTCGACCGAGACTCACATCGCCTTTCGGGCGTACTCGACTCATGACCTCGAGGCCGCCTTCTCAATCGGCAGCGAATAACCCTCCCGCGATATAAGTGTCGGATCGCGCGGAATAAGTGTCGGATCGGCGTTAGGCGGTGGAGGAGACTTCGACCCATCGCTTGAGTGCCACGGAGGCGGCGCCAGAGTCCACCGACCGAGTCGCGCGCTCGATGCCGGCAGCGACCCGTTGGTCCAGTGAGTCCGCGGACGGCTGGTACACAGCCAAGGCTGCTCCCGCGTTCAACAGGACCGCGTCTCGGATCGGGCCAGTTTCCCCAGACAGCACCCGACCGACGACTGCGGCGTTGAAGGCCGGGTCTCCCCCACGCAGATCATCCAGCGTGCACCGGGCGATGCCGAAGTCGGATGGGTCGAGCACCCGCTGATCGGTTTTCCCTGCGGATACGACCCACACCTGAGATGTGGTGGTGGGGGTCAGCTCGTCAAGCCCGTCGTCCCCCCTGAACACCAGAGCATCGGTCCCGCGGCTCGCCAACACGCCGGCCAGGATCGGAGCCATCCGCAAGTCTGCACACCCGACCGCTTGGACGGGTGGGCGAGCCGGGTTGGCCAACGGTCCGAGGAAGTTGAAGGTCGTCGCAACCCCCAGCTCGCGTCGGGGCGCGGCAGCGTGACGTAGGGCGGGATGGAAGACAGGCGCGAAGCAGAACGTGATCCCGGCCTCCTGGCACACTTCTGCAACACGCTCCGGGGCGAGGTCGAGTCGAACACCGAGCGCTTCGAGTACGTCCGCCGTCCCGCACTGCGAGGACGCTGCCCGGTTACCGTGCTTGACGACGGGGATCCCGACACCCGCGACAACGATCGCCGCCATCGTGGTGATGTTGACAGTGTGCGCACGGTCACCGCCCGTACCGACCAGGTCGATCACCCGGCCCGGCACGTCGATGGTCAGCGCGTGCTCATACATCGTGCTGACCAGACCCTCGACCTCGGCCACGGTCTCGCCCTTGGCACGCAAGGTCAGCGCGAATCCGGCGATCTGCGCCGGCGAAGCCTCACCGCCCAGGATCTCGCGCATCGCCCAGGCCGTCTGGTCCCTGGTCAGGTCCCGGCCCGCGACGAGGCCGGACAAGACGTCGGGCCAACTGTGGTCCGCCACGTCAGGCACCACCTTCGAGTCGGGCGAGCACGGGTCCTGCGGCTCGGTCAGCGAGCGGGGCTGGAGATCGGGCGTACCAGCCTGACCACCGCTTCGGCCAACGCGATGGGATCGATGGGGTGAGGCACCACGGCATCCGCACGCGACCAGGTAGCCAGCCAGGCATCCTCCACCCGCCCGGTCAGCACCAGGATCGGCGGACAGCGGTAGATCTCGTCCTTCACCTGGCGGGCGATTCCCATCCCGCCGGCGGGCACCGCCTCGCCGTCGAGAATCGCGAGATCGATCGTGCCGGAGTCAAGGTGCTGGATCACGACCGGCTCGGTGGCGCACTCGACGTACCTGAACGGCGGCAGGTCCGGATGCGGGCGGGGACCCAGCGCGCCAAGGACGCTCGCCCTCGTGTTGGAGTCGTCGCTGTACACCAAGACATCGATCGGGTCACCCGTCGACGAGTTCGGCTGGCCGGTCACGCGCCAGATGCTACCCGCCACCGGCATACCGCAGCGGCGGGCCCTGCTGGTCTAGGGTGTTTCTCGAACTCCCTGGGGTGACCGAACGGCGCCTTCAGCGATGGCCCCGGGGGTCGGCGGATTCGACGGAGGCGGGACCGACATAATGGCCGACGTGGCAGCTTCGACGACGGTTCCAGCCTCCCGTCTGGTTGGGCAGCACGACCGCCCCTCGATGGTCAGCGTCGGCACCATCGTCTGGCTCGCCAGCGAGTTGATGTTCTTTGCTGCGCTGTTCGCCATCTACTTCACGATCCGCGCGGTGAGCCCCGAGCTGTGGGCGACCGAGACACTGAAGCTCAACGTCCCGTTCGCCTCCGTCAACACGACGGTCCTTGTTCTCTCGTCCGTGACCTGCCAGATGGGTGTCTTCGCCGCCGAGCGGGGTGAGGTCCGCCGATCCGGCTCCATGCTCAACGTCTTGCAGTGGGGGCTACGCGAGTGGTTCGTCCTGACCTACGCGATGGGGTCGTTCTTCATCGGCGGTCAGGTGTTCGAGTACGCCGAACTGTTTCGTGAGAACGTGACGATCCCAGCGTCCCCGTACGGCTCGATCTTCTATCTCGCGACGGGGTTCCACGGTCTGCATGTGACAGGGGGGCTGATCGCCTTCTTGTTCGTGCTTGGTCGCACCTTCATGGCCCGCAGGTTCACCCACGAGCACGCCGTCACCGCGATAGTGGTGTCCTACTACTGGCACTTCGTCGACATCGTGTGGATCGCCCTGTTCACGACCATCTACCTGATCCAGTAGCAACGGAACGAGGACCTTCGGTGCGATTCCTGTCCGCCCGGCGCCGCCACCCGCTCGCGGGTCTGGTCGTGGTGTTGCTAGGTCTGTTCATCGCCGCAGGCGTCTATGCGTCGTTGGCGCCGTCCTCGGATGCCAGCGCGTCGAACTCGGACCTGGTCAGCAAAGGTCATCAGATCTTCCTGGTCGGCTGCGCGACGTGCCATGGGCTCAACGGTGAAGGCACCATGACGTCCGCAGACACCAACTACGGCCCGTCGCTGGTCGGGGTCGGCGCTGCCGCCGTCGACTTCCAGGTCGGCACCGGCCGGATGCCGCTGGCGCAGCCCGGCACCCAGGCGCTGGCCAAGCCACCGCAGTACGACGAGGCGGAGATAGAGGCGCTGGCCGCCTACATCGCCTCCCTGGGGCCGGGCCCGTCCGTGCCGAGTGCGAATTACTACGACGTGACCAACGCGACTCAAGGGCAGGTCGTCAACGGCGGCGAGCTGTTCCGTACCAACTGCACCGCCTGCCACAACTTCAGCGGCTCGGGCGGGGCTCTCCCCCGAGGCCGGTTTGCTCCGCCCATCCTCGGAGTCGAGCCGAAGTACATATACGAGGCGATGGTCACCGGGCCGCAGCAGATGCCAGTCTTCTCCGACGGTGTGATGACCCCAGAGGACAAGCGCGACATCATCGCCTATCTCGACCATCTCAACCAGCAGCCTTCCTACGGGGGCGCCGGCTTGGGCGCCCTCGGCGCAACCGGTGAAGGTCTGTGGGGGTGGGTCGTCGGGATGACCGCTCTGGTGGCCGCGGCAATCTGGATTGGCGCGAACGGGGCGAGGTCTTGATGAGCGATGACCACGAGATCGAGCAGACAACCGAGGGTGATGAGCCGTTCGCCAACCCAGGGTTGCCCGAGCACGAATACCGGCTGGCCGACATCGACCCCGCGGTCGAGAAGGCCACCGAGCGGGCCATCTCTGCCATGTTCGGGCTCGCGGCTCTGCTCATGGTCGCCTTCTGCGTTGCCTACTTCACCATCGACCGGGGCGAGACGTTCATCGGCTACGACGCGTCCAACGTCGCCTTGGGTGTGACGCTCGGCCTGGGCCTGCTGCTCATCGGCATCGGCGCGATCCAGTGGGCCAAGAAGCTGATGGGTGACCACGAGATCATCGAGTACCGGCACACCTCTGCTTCTTCGCAGAGCGACCGCGAGACGGTCCTAGCGGATATTGCCGCCGGCACCGAAGAGTCGGGCTTCGGCCGGCGACGGATGATCCGCAACAGCCTGATCGGTGCACTCGGCGCTCTTGGTCTCCCCACCATCGTGTTGCTACGGGACCTGGGTCCGTTGCCGGGTAACAGCCCCGAGCGGACCGTGTGGGCCCGGGGCATCCGGGTCGTCAACGACGTCACCGGTACGCCGATCAGGCCGTCAGACGTGCAGATCGGCCAGCTCGTCAACGCCGAGCCGGCGGTGTTCTTCCCGCAGGTCAGCGCAAAGGGGAAGGTGATCCCGAGCCGGTTCGAAGGGGTCGAGCTGCAGGACGCCAAGGCAAAGGCAGCGGTGATCTTGGTCCGCATGCTGCCGGAGGACATCCATCCGTACCCCCAGCGCAAGGACTGGGGGGTGGACGGCATCTTGTGCTTCTCCAAGATCTGCACGCACCTGGGCTGCCCGATCAGCTTGTGGGAGCAGCAGACCCACAACCTGCTCTGCCCATGTCACCAGTCGACGTTCGATCTCGCCAACAACGCGAAAGTGATCTTCGGACCGGCGGCCAGATCGCTGCCACAACTTCCGATCGGTCTCGATGGCGAGGGCTATATCATTGCCACGCACGGTTTCTACGAACCGGTTGGCCCGAGTTTTTGGGAACGAGGGTGATCTGAGGCATGAGCGCGCGCAACCCGGCAGCCGGGCCGGTCAAGTGGCTTGACGAGCGGGTCGGTCTGGCCGGGCTCGTCAAGAAACAGGTGCGCAAGGTGTTCCCGGATCACTGGTCGTTCATGCTGGGTGAGATCGCCTTGTGGTCGTTCGTCATCCTGCTGCTCACCGGCGTCTTCCTCACCCTGTGGTTCGTGCCATCTCAGACCGAGACGACCTACCAGGGTACCTACCTGCCCCTGCGCGGTCTCCACATGTCGGAGGCGTACGAGTCCACGCTCAACATCTCCTTCGATGTGCGTGGTGGACTGCTGATGCGGCAGATCCATCATTGGGCGGCCAACATCTTCATGGCCGCCATCACGGTGCACATGCTGCGCATCTTCTTCACCGGCGCCTTCCGCAAGCCGCGTGAGATCAACTGGCTGGTCGGCTTGGGCTTGTTGCAGTTCGGTCTGATCGAGGGATTCGCGGGATACTCCCTTCCCGATGACCTGCTCTCCGGCACCGGACTGAGGATTGCCGAAGGACTCATGCGATCCGTCCCGGTCGTCGGCACGTACATCTCCTACTTCGTCTTCGGCGGCGAGTTCCCGGGCGACATACTGGTGCCCCGCCTGTATGTCGCCCACGTCCTGCTGATCCCCGGGCTGCTGATCGGGCTGCTCACGGCTCACATGCTGCTGCTCGTCTACCACAAGCACACGCAGTGGCCCGGCCCCGGACGCA
>JBDUDR010000136.1:0-7813 GCA_040002845.1 Nocardioidaceae bacterium | reverse complement strand
TCGACGGCTCGTACGAACTCACCGGCCGCCATCAGGGAATCCGGCGTGCCGGTGTCGAGCCACGCGGTCCCCCGGGGAAGCTTCTCGACGTGTAACCGGCCCTGCGCGAGATAGGCCCTGTTCACGTCGGTGATCTCCAGCTCACCGCGCGCCGACGGCCGCAGCTCGCGAGCGATGGTCACCACGTCGTTGTCGTAGAAGTACAGCCCTGGCACCGCGAAGTTGCTCCTGGGTCGCACCGGCTTCTCCTCGAGCGAGATCGCCCGGCCAGCCGCGTCGAACTCGACGACGCCGTACGCCGTCGGGTCTGAGACCCGGTAGGCAAAGATCGACGCGCCCTCGACCTCGGTGAAATCACGGAGCCGAAACCCGAGGCCCGGGCCGTACAGCAGGTTGTCACCCAGGATGAGCGCCGCGGGCTCCGCGCCCAGAAACGCTGCACCGATCACGAACGCCTGCGCGAGACCGTCGGGTCGCGGCTGCACCGCGTAGCTGATGGAGATGCCGAACTGCCCGCCGTCGCCAAGCAGGCGCTCGAACGAGCCCACGTCGTTGGGGGTGCTGATGACCAGGACGTCCCGGATGCCCGCCAGGATGAGGACCGAGAGCGGGTAGTAGATCATCGGTTTGTCATAGATGGGCACCATCTGCTTGCTCGTGCCCAGCGTGACCGGGCGCAGACGGGAGCCCGACCCACCGGCGAGGATGATTCCGTGCATTGGCCTACGCTAACGGGCTGCTGTCCGCGCACGGCCACCGAAGGGAGCCGACACGCATGAAGGTCCTGGTTACCGGCGGTGCGGGCTTCATCGGCTCGCACTACGTGCGCTGTGCCCTCACCGACCGCTACCCGGGCTTGCGGGAGGCGGAGATCGTCGTGCTCGACAAGCTCACCTACGCCGGCAGCCTGACGAACCTCGAGCCGGTAGCCGACTCTGCGCGGTTACGTTTCGTCCAGGGAGACATCCTGGACGTCGCCCTGGTGAGCGACCTGATGGCCGACGTCGACGAGGTGGTGCACTTCGCGGCGGAGAGCCACGTCGACCGTTCCATCCTTGGTGCCGCCGAGTTCGTGCTCACCAACGTTGTCGGTACCCAGACACTGCTCGAGGCGGCGCTGCGCTGCGACGTCGCCAAGTTCGTCCACGTCTCGACAGACGAGGTCTACGGGTCGATCGCATCGGGGTCGTGGTCGGAGGACCGCCCGCTGGAGCCCAACTCTCCGTACTCCGCGAGCAAGGCCAGCAGCGACCTCATCGCCCGCGCCTACCACCGCACGCACGAACTGCCCGTCATCATCACCCGCTGCTCGAACAACTACGGGCCGTATCAGCTGCCGGAAAAGGTCATCCCGCTCTTCGTCACGAACCTGCTGGATGGTCTGCGGGTCCCGCTCTATGGTGACGGGCTCAACGTCCGGGACTGGCTGCACGTCGACGACCATTGCCGCGCCGTCGAGCTGGTACGGACCCGCGGCCGGACCGGCGAGGTCTACAACATCGGCGGTGGAACCGAGATCACGAACCGTGAGCTCACTGAGCGGCTGCTCCAAGCCTGCGGAGCGGGCTGGGACATGGTGGAGCCGGTAACCGACCGACTCGGGCACGACCGGCGCTATTCCGTCGACATCTCCAAGGTCAGCTCGGAGCTCGGGTACGCGCCTCAGGTGCCCTTCGACGTCGGTCTCGCCGAGACGATCGCGTGGTACCGGGAGCATCGCGACTGGTGGTCGCCGCTGCGCAGTCGTCCGGAGCAGTCACAAAGCTTCTGAGTGTCATGCCACCGCGATCCGACAGTTTCGCCGATCCGACACTTGTTCCCGGCCATCCGACACAGGCTGGTCCCTTCGCAGGCACCACTAGGACGTGTCGGGCAGCTTGCGAGCCCCTAAGTCGAGCCGGAGCGGAGGTCAGCGGGTGGCCCAGGGCAGCTCCTGCCCGAGACGCGAGCGCAGGCGCTCGTCACTGCCGCTGAAGTAGTCGCGGAGCCGGGCGACCAGCGCCGGCTCCAGCTCCGGCGCCGGCCCCTGGGCGGCGTGGACCGGCTGTCCGAGCCCGGCCGGCCGGAAACCGGGGTCGACGTCCAATGCGTGATAGAGCTCGGCGACAGCCGCCCTCCCGCTTATCAGGTCTTCCATGAACCGCACATGCACGGTCTCGGGAAACCTTGCCCACCAGGACTCGAGATAGTCCACGTAGCGACCGCGCTCCACGTATGCGTACGGAGACACCGAGGTGAGGTGCGCGTCCCAGTCACGCGCCCGGTCGAGGTTCTCGGTCAACGCCTGCGCCAGCGGGCGGTCCTCCAAACCATTGGCGGTACTGAAACGCCAGTTGGACACGGCCCGGGCGACGGGGTCGCGCAGCAAGACAACGATCTCAGCCCAGCCGAGAACCGAAGCGGCCCGACGAGCCGCTTGAGCGTCCTCGAGATAGCTGGTGCTCTTTTCACCGAGCAGAGACTGCGAGGTCGCGTGGGAGAAGTAGGCGCCTCGGTACCATTCCAGCCCGCGTGCTTCGGACTCGGGGGCAAGGAAGAACTTCGGCTCCGGCCGCGCTGGGCGGGCCATGGTGATGTCTGGATGGGCATCGAGCAGCGAGTGCAGATAGGTGGTGGCGCAGCGCTGTGCCCCGATGACGAGAAGGTGTCGGATCACTCCGAGACACGCTCGACGACATGGTAGGTGTCCTGAGCCGCGACCGTGTTCAGGGTGCGCACGATGTACTCCCCGAGCATCGAGAGCAGCGCAATCGTTACGCCGTTGAACATCGACAACAACACGACGAGCGTCGTCCAGCCCTGGACCCGCGTGTCGGCGACGATCCCGTGGATCAGGTAGACGGCGCCGAAGACGAAACTGGCTGCCGAGATCGCGAAGCCACCGAGCGCTGCCAGCCGCAACGGGTACGACGAGTAGCTGAAGAGGATCGTGAGCACCAGGCGCATGATCCGAATCGTGCTGTAGTTGCTCTTGCCGACAGCGCGCGGTTCGTGCCGGACGGGGACATGGGACCGGTTGCTCGAATACAGCAGCGCCTGCCCGGTGATGTAGGGGGTTGCGGTGCGGGAGGCGGTGATGCGGTCGACGACATCGCGGCGCAGGATCCGGAAGTTGGACACCACGAGGTCTGACGGCTGTCCGAAGATGCGCCTGTTGATCATGGCGATGGCCGTGCTGCCGAGCCGCCGATAGGAAGCGGCCTCCTTCCGCTCGAACTTCCCGAAGACGGCATCGCGTCCGCGCATCGCCTCGTCGATGAGCGTCAGCACCTGGTCCGGCGGGTTCTGGAGGTCGTCATCCATGGTGATGACATAGTCACCGGTCGCCTCGCGAAAACCGGCGAGGTTGGCGTTGTGCTGGCCGTAGTTGTGCAGCAGATCGAGCGCGATGATGTGGGGATTGGCTCGAGCCTTGCCGGCGATCACCTCCCAGCTACCGTCGCGGCTGCCGTCGTTGACCAGGATGAGTTCGTAGGACAAGCCCTCCCGCTCGAACACCTCGACAATGCGGTCGACGGTCTGGCCGACGAGCGCGACGCTGTTGAACACTGGAACGACCACGGAGTATGTGAACGCGGTTCGGTCGAGGAGCGGCTTGGCATCGCTGTCGTTCACGGGCGCGGCAGCCGACCGTGCCGGGATGTTAGCGTCCATGTCCGTCCGCTGCAGGAAAGTCGAGCAAGATGTCAGCCCCCGAGGATAGACCACGCTCCTCCGTCCCCAGAAAGCCCGGGCGAGGCGTGGCCTCGCGCGACTCTGGCGTGCTCGCGGTGGGCAGCGCGATCAGTGGTTTGCTCGCCTACGCTTTCTTTGCGTTGGCGACCAGGTCCCTCGGTGCCGAACGCGCAGCCCCGGTCTCCGTGCTGTGGTCGTTTTGGGCCGTCGCGGCGGCGGTGCTGACCTTCGCGGTTCAGCACTGGACCATCCGGACCCTGGCCAGGGACGGCCACGAGGGCACCGTCGCCCGCTCCATCCCGAGGATCTCGGCTGTGTCCGCCGGGCTATCAGCCCTGGCGGGCGTGGGCGCCCTCGCGTTCCGCCACCCGCTGTTCCACCAGGACGGCGTGGCTTTCCCGGCGCTGATCGCCGCTGTGACCGCCGGGTCGTTCTTCGTGGGCCTCGTACGGGGAGCGCTCGCCGGGCGCGGCCGCTATGTCGCGACCGCAGCCTCATTGATTGGTGAGAACGCGATCCGAGTGGTGGGGGCGGCGGGGGTCGCTTTGGCCGGTGGTGGAGCGAAGGCCTTCGGCGTGGCGCTGGTCGTCGGACCGTTCATCGGCCTGGTCTGGGCCCGGAGCCTGCGCTTTGACTCCACGTCGGCTGCCTCGTCGGACCTGCGCAGCCCACTGGCCCTGGTCTCCGGCATCGCGGGCGGTTCCCTCATCGCGCAGGTCGTGCTCACCGCCGCTCCCGTGGTGCTTGCTGCGATCGGCGGCGCCCAGGCAGAGGTCACGTCGCTGTTCGTGGCGCTCGCCGTGTGGCGGGCTCCCTACCTGCTGGCCCTCGGGATGAGCCCGCGACTCACGCCTGCGCTCACGCTGCTCGTCGTCGACGGCCAGCTCCGAAGATTGGCCCGGGTTCGCAGAATAACCGTGCTCGGCGTCGTCGTCGGAGCCGCCGCGGCAGCACTGGTCGGTTTGACCCTCATGCAGCCGGTGCTGCATGTGGCCTTCGGCCCGGACGTCAATGTGAACGCGGGTGACCTCGCGGCCTTGGGGGTCGGCACCGCGATCGCCCTCGGCAACCTCGTACTGCTGCTCATGTTGCTGGCCCTCGGCCGCTCCCGGGCGGCGACCACCTCCTGGGCCGCGGCTCTCGCGGTATCGGGCGGGTGGACGGTCCTGTCGACGATGGCGCCTGAGCCACGTGTTGTCGTCGCCTTCCTCCTCGCGCAGCTGACGGCGTTCGCACTGCTGCTGGTGGCTTGCCGTCCCCGCGCCGGTCAGGCACCCGAGCCCGGATCCGCCGAGAGTCCGGCAACGCCGGACGCCTTTGCCTAAGCCGTACACTTGCGGCGGTGTCGACGACGCCGCGCGAAACATGCCGCTCCGGGGGAGTTCGATGACCACCAGTACGACGCCGCGAGAGGCGACGTCTGTTCGACTCAGAACCGCCGTCGGGCATTCAGGCTGGTACGCGGGGGCTGTCGGGGTGGGGTCTGTGCTGATGGTGGCGGCGGCCATCAACCAGCCGTACAACCAGAACGAGCTCCAGCAGATGGCGCCGTACGGCTCCGACAGCATCGAGAAGATTATCCATGGCACCCGGCAGCCGCCGCTGGATCCGCTGCTGGGCGCGCTGGTGCAGCATCTGCTCGGTGAGGGACAGTTGCGGCAGCGACTGGTGCCGGTGGTGGCCGGGATCGGCACGCTGGTGCTGATGAGTTTGCTGCTGCGCCGGCTGGGCATGGGCGGTGCCGGCGCGTTCGGTGTCTGGGTGCTGGCCACCGCGCCGTTGATGGTCCGCTACAGCGCCTACACCCGGCCGTACGCGTTGCCGTTGTTCTTGATGATGGTGTTCGGCTACGCCACCCAGCGCTGGCTTGACGACCGGCAGCAACGACGGTGGCTGGTGCTCGCGGCGGCCGCCGCGGTCGCGATGCTGCTCACCCGGCTACCGGAGCCGACGATGTTCTTGGTGACGACGGCGGCGGTGCTGGCGTGGTTCGCCCACCGTGGCCGGTTCTCGTGGTCCCAGACATGGCCGCTAGTCGCGATCAGCATCGGCGCGGTGGTCCTGGTCGGCTACCCCGAGTTCCGGTCGCTGTCATCGGCTGGCATGTTCGATCCGAGTCCTTTGGGGATCGCCAACCGCTTCGGTAGTGGGATGCACCACCTAGCGACCTTCGTGCTGCCGCTGCTGGCCTCGTGGCTTCCATGGTGGCCGGTTACTGTGTTGGTGATCGTCACCGCGGTCGTGCTGTCCAGGGCTCGTCGGCAACTGGCCCGTTGGTGGTTCTTCTGGCCCGCGCTGATGCCTCCGGTCGCGTTCGTGTTCGCCTATGAGCTCGCCACGTCCTTCAACGTCCTGCAGTACCGACCCCATTTCGCCTACTTCTTCCTGCCTGCCTACGTCCTAGTCGTGGTGGCACTGGCCCGCGCGCTCAAAGATCCCGGGGCCATGTCCCGGCGTCTCCGGGTCGGGATCGGCGTGCTGTTAGGTGCTGCATTGCTGAGTCAGCTACCCGCGACCGCCAACGCGGTGCTCAACAACGAAGCCGCCGACTACGGACAGGCCGCCGACGTGCTGACCCATGACATCCCGGCCGACGCGATCGTGCTGTATGACAATCCGAACCCGGCGGGCCTGTGGCGTGCGCAATTCTTGTCGGAGCCGAGGTATATGGGGGCCAGCCCGCTCGTCATCGCGGTGAGGAAGTTGGCGCGCTATCCGCGCGAACTGCCTACGCAGGGTCCCGTCTACGTGCTCGTCCTCGACAGCCAATGTGGCACGGTGGTCTGCGATTTCCCGCCGCAGCACTGGAAACGCGATGTTCCCGGCTGGCGCGTCCAATCTCGCTTCGACCGATTCACGCTCTATGCGCAGGAGGACGGACCGTCCGGACGTCCAGGTGTGATCAAGGCGCTGCTCGATTTCGCGAAGGCGTTCGGCCCCGACCTCGGATACCCCGAGACATTCGCGGCCGCTGCGCAGCTCAAGCTCCAGGGCCAGCCCGCGGCGGGCCATGCTCTGATCCATCACATGTACGCCGTGGCCCCTCCGGACCTCGATATGCGCATCCAAATGGAGTCGCACCACTACCGACTGAACCCCTTCCGCTGACCGAGCACTGAGATCGCGCGAGATGACAAGTACGACATCGCCCGCCTCTGCAGGCGGGGGGCTTGCGGCTGAGTAAGGGTGAGCTATTCGTCACGGTTGTTCAGCCGGGAACTCCGACCGGTTTGCCCGGTGGCGGTTCGGCCACCGCTCGGCGCTGACATCAAGCTCTGTACCTGGGCCGCTGAGAAGTGAGGTCGTTTGGCTTTCTCGGCTTCCCGACGGCGACGGTCTGCGACTGCGGCCAATCGTTGGTACTCCACAGACTCCGGGTCTGGGTCGACCACAGCTCGCTCCAGAGCCCCAGTAAGCCGTCGTGGACCCGACGCTGCCACCTGTAGTACCGGAGTAGGTCATCCGTCACGGAAGCAAGGCTGCCAGTCGTGACATCCAAACTGAGGGCTAGAGCTAACGGGGCTCCGCCCCAGCCCAATCATCGTCTCTGCTTATTCGGTCGCGACCGAATAAGCAAGGGTCGCCAAGGACGACCGCTCCGACTTTCGCCTCGAGCGCAGCGTCCTGCACCTGAAAGCGGGATTCCTCCCCATTGGCGACATCGGTCCTCCCGGCAGCCGTTTGCGGCTACGTGTCCTCCAGTTTGCAAACGTTCAGCCCAGCGGTGCGAGCCCGGAGCGCCATGCTGGTGTCGAGGCTGACGAGTACAACCTCGCGGCCAACGAGCTGCTTGAGCGCGCTCAGGCGGTCGATGAGTTCGGCGTCGGCGTCAGGTAGGCGCACATGTTGTGGGTCGTCTGCAAGAAGGTGGACACGGATGTCATGGTTGCCCCCGGGGGCTTCGAGCCGCGCGGGTGCGGCCGGGTCGTGGAACATCTCATCGAACCGGCGCAGCGTTTGCCGCGCTCGGGACCGGACCTCGGCCCTGCCGCGTTTGGCATGGTCTAACTCGCCGAGCACGAGGATCGGCACGACCAACTCCACGTCCTCGTGCGGGCGTGCCTCGACGAGGCCCGGCCAGTCGACGTCGGTGAAGAACTGCGGATGGTGCAAGAACACGTTGGTGTCCGGCGCAACC